>DATBKS010000038.1:0-5075 GCA_036555755.1 Thermoleophilaceae bacterium | reverse complement strand
TCGTCGTAGCCGCCTGCGCGAAAGCGACTGATCGCCTCCACCACGCGCACGTCTGACGGCGAGTAGCCGCGGCTGTTCGGACTGAGGACGCCGAGCTCCTCGAGCCGCGCGAGCACCTCCTGCGGCATCTCGTAGCGGCGCTTTACCTCAGCGACGGAGGTGCGCTTCTCCTCCCCGGCGAGCGCGCGCTCGAGGATGCGGTCCTCGAGCTCCACGAGCGCCTTGGCGCGGTCGGGATCCTCGTCGAGCATCCCCTTGATGACCTTGAGCGGCATGAAGCGCTCCTCCTGGAGCTGCTTGATGAGGCGGATGCGATCGACGAAGTCGGCCGGGTAGTAGGCCATGTTGCGCGAGGTCTTGACCGGCTCGGGGAGCAGGCCCTCGCGCAGGTAGTGCTTGATCGTGCCGGCGCTCACGCCGCTTGCTTCTGCCAGCTCGCTCATTTTTAGGAGGCCGTTTGCGCTCAAGTTCCCAGTTCCCAGTTGTCAGGCCATGAAGCTGCCTTGGGCTCCTGCGGCTGCTCCTGCCACGGCGCCGGCTTCCTTGAGCGCGTGGATTTCGGTTTGGCTGTAGCCGAGGGTTTGGAGGACCTCGTCGGTGTGCTCTCCGAGGCCGGGGCCGGGCTTGTCCACGGCGCCCGGCGTGCGGCTCAGCTTCACCGGCACGCCCACCTGCTTCACCGGCTTGGTTGCGCCGGGCTGGTCGAGCTCCACCACCATCTCGCGCGCCTTCACGAGCTCCGAATCGAGCGCCTCGTCGAGGTCGAGCACGGGCTCGAGGCAGCAGTCGTTGTGGGTGGCGAACTCGCGCCACTCCTCGCGCGTGCGCTCGAGGAAGATGCGCTCCACTTCGGCGTGCGGCTCCGAGCCCGGGGCCTGGAACTGGTGCTCGATCAGATCCTCACGGCCGACGCCGTGGCACCAGGCCTGCCAGAACTTGGGCTCGAGCGCGCCGAGCGTCACCCAGCCGTCCTTGCACGCGTACGGCCGGTAACAGATGAGCCCGCCGGCGAGCTCGATCGTGCCGCGCTGCGGCACCGTGCCGTCGGCCAGGTAGCGACCGGCCACGAGTGCGAGCCACGACAGCGAGCCGTCCGCCATCGACACGTCCACGAACTGGCCCTCGCCGGAGCTCTGTCGCTCGTGCAGCGCGGCCATGATGCCGAACGCCGCCATCAGCGCGCCGCCGCCGACGTCGGCGATCTGCCCGCCCGACTGGATCGGCGGTCCGTCCTTCTCCCCGGTGAGGCCGAGCAGGCCGACGAGGCCGAGGTAGTTCATGTCGTGGCCGGAGCGGTCGCGGTACGGGCCGTCCTGCCCGTAGCCCGTGATCGCACAGTAGACGAGCCCCGGGTTCTCCTTGCGCAGGCGCTCGTAACCCACGCCGAGGCGGTCGAGCACGCCCGGGCGGAACGACTCGAGCAGCACGTCGTAGTCCTTCACGAGCTTGAGCAGCACCTCGCGGCCGCGCTCCTCCTTGAGGTTCAGCCGGATCGAGCGCTTGCCGCGGTTGAGCGCGAGGTAGAGCGCCGACTTCGCCGAGTCCTCGGCGCCCTCGTAGTAGGGCGGCGACCAGCGGATGTAGTCGCCCATCCCGGTGTCCTCGACCTTGAGCACCTCGGCGCCGAAGTCGGCCAGCATCAGCGAGCAGAAGCCGCCGGGAAGGAGCCGCGAGAGATCCAGCACTCGGATGTCGCTGAGCGGCTTGCTCACGCGGCCGCTCGCTTCGGCGTGCCGAGCAGCTCTCGCGCCTCGGCCACAGTGGCGGGGCGCCGACCGACGTCCTCGACCATCTTGCGCGCCTGGGCGATCAGGTCGCCGTTCGAGCGGCACATCTCGCCGTTCGGGAGGTAGAAGTTGTCCTCGACTCCGGCGCGCACGTTGCCGCCTAGCGACAGCGCCGCGGCGATCAGTCCCCACTGGTCGCGCGAGATGCCGATCACGCCCCAGTTGTTGGGACCGTCGGCGCCGCCGGGGACCTCGCTCGCCATGTGGGCGAGGTTCTTCGCCGTTGGCCGGATGCCGCCATTTACGCCCATTACCAGGGAAATTTGCAGCGGCTCCTTGAGCAGGCCCATGTCGAGGAACGGGTCGAGGTTGGCGAGATGGCCGGAGTCGAAGCACTCGTGCTCGGGGCGGATGCCGAGCTCGACCATCTCGGTGAGGAAAGCCCGAATCGTGTCGAAGCTGTTCTCGAACACGCTCGTGAAGACGAAGTCCTTGCGCCGCTTCGAGTACTTCGCGTAGTTCATCGAGCCCATGTTCAGGGCGGCGACGTCGGGCCTCAGCTCGCGCAGGTACTCGAGGCGCTTCTCGATCGGGATGCCGATCGCGCCGGTCGAGTAGTTGATGATCACGTCGTCGACCGCGCCGAGGATGGCCTCGGTGATGTTGCGAAAGTCCTCGATCTCGAAGCTCGGAGACCCGTCCGGCTTGCGCGCGTGGATGTGGATCATGGCCGCGCCCTCCTCCACCACCCGGCGCGCCTCCTCCGCGTACTCCTCGGGGGTGTACGGAATCGCCGGGCACTGGTCGCGATTCGCCACCACCCCGCTGATCGAGTTCGTGATGATCGCCGGCTGGTCGAAGCTCATAGTTCCCAGTTCCCAGGTCGCAGGTCGCAGTCTTCTCTTTGCATGTCAAGCGAATTTCGGAGATTGAGGGCATACGAGTTGGCAGTTGCGCTGGCGCGCGAGCTGAACGCCGCCGTTTCACGCTGGGGAAAGTTCGAACGCTGGTCGCTGGGGATCCAGCTGATGCGAGCGGCAGATTCGATAGGAGCGAACATCGCCGAGGCGACTGGCCGCTGGCACGTGGCAGACCAGCGACGGATCCTGTACTTCGCTCGAGGCTCTCTATATGAGACCGAGCACTGGGTCTGCGTTGCGAAGGAGCGCGGCCTTCTCGCAGATGACGCCGACGCAGAAATACCGGAGCTCGCCCGGACACTGAACGGTCTGATCAGAAAGCGGGGACCGCGCTGACCCCCCTGCGACCTGCGATCTGCGACCTGCGACCTCATACAGGCATCACTCCGTGTTTCTTCCACGGGCGCTCCACCCGCTTCGTCGCCGCCATTTCAAATGCCCTGATGACGGTCGGCCGCGTCTCGCGCGGGTCGATCACGTCGTCGATCATCGCGTTGCCCGCCGCGATGTACGGGTCGATCGACTTGCGGATCCCCTCGATCATCTGGGCGCGCATCGCGTCGGGATCCTCGGACGCCTCGATCTGCTTGCGGAAGATGATGTTCACCGCGCCCTCGGGACCCATCACCGAGATCTCGGCTGACGGCCAGGCGACGATCAGGTCAGGCTCGTAGGCCTTGCCGCACATCACGTAGTAGCCGGCGCCGTAGGCCTTGCGGATCACGACGGTCACCTTCGGCACCGTGGCACGCGATACCGCGTAGAGCATCTTCGCGCCGTGCCGGATGATCCCGGCCTGCTCGACCTTGGTGCCGACCATGAACCCGGGCACGTCCTGGAGGAACAGGAGCGGAATGCCGAACGCATCGCAGAGGTTGATGAAGCGCGCGGCCTTGTCGGCGGAGTCGTTCTCGAGGATGCCGCCGAGGTGCTTGGGCTGGTTCGCGACGATGCCCACCGGCCGCCCGCCCATGCGCGCGAAGCAGGTGATGATCGTGCGTGCCCAGCGCGGCTTGAGGTCGAAGTAGTGGCCGTCGTCGACGATGCGGCGGATCACGTCGTACATGTCGTAGGGCTTGCGCGGCGAGTCGGGCAGCACGTCGAGCAGCTCCTCGTCCAGGCGCTCGGCGGGGTCGGCGGGCTCGCGCAGCGGCGGCGCCTCCTCGCAGTTCTGCGGGAAGAACGAGAGGTAGTCCTTGATCGCGGCGATGCACTCCTCGTCGGAGCCCACCTCGAGGTCGCCGACACCCGAGATCCGGGTGTGCACCTTCGACCCGCCCAGGTCCTCCTGCGTCACGTCCTCGCCGGTCACGGCCTTGGTCAGGTAGGGGCCGGCCAGGGCCATCGAGCCGCGGCCCTTCACCATCGGCACGAAGTCGGCGAGGCCGGGGATGTAGGCGGTGCCCGCGGCGCACGGCCCCATCAGCGCCGCGATCTGTGGGATCACGCCACTCATCACGACCTCTTCGCGGAACAGGTGCCCCGAGCCCGCGAACAGCGAGCCGGCCGCCTCTTGGATACGCGCGCCGGCGGAGTCGAGCAGCCAGATGAAGGGGATGCGCTTCTGCAGCGCCAGCTCGCGCAGGCGCGCGACTTTCAGCTCGCCGGTCATGCCCATCGAGCCGGCCATCACCGTGAAGTCGTAGGCACACACCGCCACGAGCCGTCCCTCGACGTCGCCGTAACCCGTGATCACGCCGTCGGCGGGGGCGTCCTTTCCCTCCATGGCGCGCTGCGAGAAGTGCGGACGGCCGTGGATGCCGAGCTCCGTGAACATGCCCTCGTCTATTAGAAGGGCGAGGCGCTCGCGGGCGGTGAGCTTGTCGTCGGCGTGCTGGCGGTCGATCTTCTCCTGGCCGCCGCCGAGCTTGGCGTTCTCCCGGCGCTCGTGCAGGTCGTCGACGAGCGAGCGCAGCGGCGGCCGCGCGACCAGCTCGCCCGCGCCCGCGCGCGGAGTGGGTTCGGCTTCAGTTTGAGACACGGGCACCTCTCTGGACTGCGTCGAGCAGCGGGTCGAGCACGTGGACGGCCACGGACGCGGCGTCCTGCCGCTCCAGTTCGTCCTCCGGCGCGTCGAAGGCGGTGACCTCGAAGCCGATCACCTCGCACTCGCCGGCCACGGCCTCGAGCAGGTCGTAGACCTTGTCGGCGGCGAGGCCCCCGGGGGCCGGCACCTGCGTGGCCGCGAAGTCCTCGGGGTCGATCACGTCGAGATCGAGGTGGACGAAGATCGGCGCGCGGTCGAGCGCGTTCTGCGTGAAGACGAGCGTCTCGAGCGAAGCGCCGATCACGGTCACCGGGCTCTTCTCGAGCAGCTCGCGCTCGGGCGGATCGAGGTCGCGCACGCCGACGAGGACCACGCGCGCGGGGTCGATCGGGTCGGCGAGGCCGGTGTCCCAGACGCCGCACGCGCCGGCCAGGCACATGC
>DATBKS010000037.1:0-4471 GCA_036555755.1 Thermoleophilaceae bacterium | reverse complement strand
ATCCAGCTGACGAGGAACCGCCTCGACGCCGCCGACAAGAATCAAGGCAAGCTGGGCGCCTGGCTGAAACTTCTCGAGCGCCTAGGCCTCGGGTTCGACAGCTAACGCGGCACCTGTGGCATCGTTGATAGAGCGATGGCGTCGCCCCCGGAATTTCTTCAGCAGCTCGTCGACCGCTTCGACAGCGACCCCTTCGACGCGCCCAAGGGCCGCGCGCGGATCCGCCTGCGCGTGAAGAACAAGGCCGAGTACGACGTCACGATCCGCGGCGCCGAGGCCCGCCTCAAGCCCGCCAACCAGGACGCGCACCCCGACGCCACCCTCACCGCCGACCAGCAGACCTGGAAACGAATAGGCGAGGACATCCGCGGCGGCATGGAGGCCTACGGGAAGGGCCGGCTCGAGATCCGCCACAACCTCCACCTGGGCGTTGGCTTCCTCGCCGCGACGTCCGGCATGACCGACCCCGGCCGGCTCGAGTTTCACCGCGCACGCACGAAAAACGGCACCACGATCTCCTACGTCCAGGCCGGCACCGGCCCGGCAACCGTGATCTGCATCCACGGCCTCGGCGGCACCAAGGGCTCGTTCCTCCCCACGGTCGCCGCGCTGGCCGACGAGTACCGCGTCATCGCTCTCGACCTCCCCGGGTTCGGCGACTCGGACAAGCCCATCGCCGCTCCCTACGACGCCGCCTACTTCGCGGAAGCCACCGTCGGGCTCCTCGACGCGCTCAACATCGACAAAGCCCACGTGATCGGCAACAGCATGGGCGGCCGCGTCGCGCTGGAGCTCGGCTTTGAGCACCCCGAGCGCGTCGATCGCATCGCCCTCCTTGCCCCGTCACTCGCTTGGCTACGCGAACGGAAATGGGCCGGCGCGCTGCGCTTCGTCCGCCCCGAGCTCGGCCTCCTCCAGATCGCGCCAAAGCCCATCGTGGAGGCCGTGGTCCAGCGCTTCATCCCCGGCTCGCGCGACGGCTGGACCGCCATCGGCGTCGACGAGTTCATGCGCGCGTACCTCCAGCCGCGCGGTCGCGCCGCTTTCTACGCCGCAGCCCGCAACATCTACCTGGAGGAGCCGCACGGCGAGAACGGCTTCTGGACGCGCCTCGCCGCGCTCGAGTCTCACTGCCTCTTCGTCTGGGGCAAGCGCGACAACGTTGTGCCGATCTCGTTCGCCTACCACGTCGAGCAGGCGCTGCCCCACGCGCAGCACGTCGAGATCGACTGCGGTCACGTCCCCCAGGTCGAGCGGCCGGCGGAGACCCACGCCGCCATCAAGCAGTTCCTCGCCGCGCACACGCGCAGCGATCGCCGCGAAGCCGCTACTGCTTGACGGCCTTCGCGATCGCCGCCTGAAGCTCTTCCTTGGAGAAGGCGCCCTCGATGCGCGTCGAGATCCGGCCTGACTTGTCGAACACGAACAGCCACGGCTCCGTCTCCAGGTGGAACGCCGTGAGCTGCGGCCGGTAGCCCTTGTTCGCGTCGTTCTTGTTGTAGACCTCCATGTGGATGAAGTCCACGTCCTTCGCGTCGGGATCGGTGTGCTTCACGTCCTCGGCGATGTCGACCACCGGCCCGCACACGCGGCTCTGGCAGAGCAGCGGCGTGGCGAACACGAGGACGACCGGCTTCTTCCCGACCACGTCCTTGAAGTCGTCGTTATGCATGTCGTCCGGCGGCTGGCGCGTGTCGATCGAGCCGACGTCGCCGGCCACGGACGCCACCGTCGGCGTCGAGATCATCGGCGGCTTCTGCCCCACGGCCGGGATCGGATCCTTCGCCGCCACCTTCACCCCGGTGCCGGTCGGCAGCACCTGTTCGCCGTCCTTGACCACGCCGAGCACGTTGTACTTGCCCGGGTGCGGGAAGCGAACGGTTGCCGCGTAGAACGACTTGGCGGAGGCGGGGTCCTTCTGCACGGTCTCGCTGAGGTAGGGACCTGTCACCTCGAGCGACTCTTGGTGCGCCACGAACGGCCCGTAGACCTTGCCGCCTCCCTGCGCCTGAACGTAGAGCGCGACCGGCGCATCGGTGAGCTGCGACTGGTCCTTGTTGAAGAGGCCAAAGCCGAAGCGCTGGACACCCGGCGTGAAGTCCTGCCCCGTGGCCGCGAGGATCGGGCTCTTCGCGCCGATCGAGTGCGCAAGGTTGGCGAAGTCCTTCTGGCTCGACTTGGGGAACTTGACCGGCGCGGCGGCAGCCTGGGTCGGAGTCGTGTTCGAGGACGACGAACCGCTGCCGCAGGCGGCAAGCGACAGCATTGCGAGGACGGCCACTCCGGCCAGAGGTCGACCAAAACGCACCGAGGAAGAGTAGTAGCGGCCGTTAAGAAGCCTGCGAACTAGACGAGCTCGCGCTCGGGCTCCTGCGCCTGCTCGGCCTGCGGGACCCGGTCGCGGCGTAAGAGCTGTGACACGAGGCCCTGCCCGGCGCCACGTGCGGCGCGCTCGGCGCTCGCCCGGCGCGCGGCCTTCACCCGCGAGACCTCCTCGCCGAGCGTGGAATCGCCGCCCGGCAGCTCGGCCAGGCTCGCCTCGAGCATCGACCGCAGCGCTCGCAGCTCGCGCTCGCTGGCCGGACGCGCGCGCGGCCCTGCGCGCGTGTAGCGGTCCCACGCCTTGGCGAAGGTCGCGAAGCTCGTTCGCCCGCCGTGACGGTGCGCCGCCAGCATCGGACACACACCCCCGCGCGGGTCCGTGTAGGCGCCCACGATGATCTGGTTGTCGTTCAGGCCTTCGAGCATCGCGGCGCGCGTTCGCTCCGGCAGACAGTCGATCGCGTTGCGGAGCTCCTGTGCGGGCTTGCGTCGTGTCCTCACGTGCGTCTCACCCTCTCGCTTAGGATGCGGCCCTTGCGTCACCCCGGCCGCGCCCTCAATTTACGTACCCAGCGAAGCTCAGGCAAAACTGGGCGGGAGCTTGCATGCGCCTAGGGCTGAGCGTGGGCTACTGGGGACTCGGCCTCTCGAACGAGGACCAGCTCGAGCTGGTGACCGAGGCGGAGTCGCTGGGCTACGACTCGGTGTGGACCGCGGAGGCCTACGGCTCGGACGCGGCCACCGTGCTCGGCTGGCTCGCGGGGAAGACGTCGAAGATCAAGCTCGGCTCGGCGATCTTCCAGATGCCCGGCCGCTCGCCGGCCATGACCGCGATGACCGCCGCCACGCTCGACGTGATCTCCGGCGGACGGATGCTGCTCGGCATCGGCAGCTCGGGACCGCAGGTGGCCGAGGGCTGGCACGGCGAGCGCTTCGGCCACCAGCTTCAGCGCACGCGCGAGTACGTGACGATCCTGCGGATGGCGCTCGCGCGCGAGCGGGTGGTGTTCGAGGGCGAGCGCTACCAGCTGCCGCTGCCGGACGGCCCGGGCAAGGCTTTGAAGCTGATGATCACGCCGGTGCAGGAGCGGATGCCGATCTATCTCGCGGCCACCGGCCCGAAGAACACGTCGCTGTGCGGCGAGCTGTTCGACGGCTGGCTGCCGACGTTCTTCTCCCCCGAGCATGTGGGCGAGTCGCTCGAGCTGCTGAACGAAGGCGCGGCGCGGGCGGGCAAGACGATCACCGCCGACAACTTCGACATCGCGCCGCACGTGATGGTGAGCGTGGACGACGACATCGACCGCGCGCGCGACGCGATGCGCCCGGTGCTCGCTCTGTACGTGGGCGGCATGGGCTCGCGAAAGAAGAACTTCTACAACGCGCTGGTACGCAGGTACGGGTTCGAGGAGGCGGCGGACGAGGTGCAGGACCTCTACCTCGGCGGCAAGAAGGAGGAGGCGATGGCGGCGCTGCCGGCCGAGCTGATCGACATGACCTCCCTGTGCGGGCCGCGCGAGCGGATCGCCGAGCGACTCGAGCTGTACCGCGACGCGGGCGTCGGCACGCTGGTGGTGTCACCTTCCGCGTTCGTTCCCGAGCAGCGGATCGCGACGCTGCGCACCCTCGCCGAGCTGGTCTGAGCGAGCGGCCTCGTCAGCGGTTCTTGCTCGCCGCGTTCGGCGAGCCGGGGCACGCGTTTCCGATGATCGCTCTGGGGCGTGAGCTGGCAGCGCGCGGGCACTCCGTCTGTCTGCAGACGTGGGAGAAGTGGCGGCCGAACGTCGAGGCCGAGGGCATGCGCTTCGCGCGCGCGCCCGAGTACGCGGTCTTCCCCACCTCGCCGGCGCTGAAGCCGTACCAGGCGGCGGTGCGCGCTGCGGAGGAGACGGTGCCGCTCGTGCGCGAGCTCGACCCGCACGCGGTGGTGGCGGACATCCTCACGCTCGCGGCCGCGCTCGCCGCGCACATGGACGGGCGGCGCTGGGCGACGCTCGTGCCGCACGTTCTGCCCACCGGCGAATCCGGCTGGCCGCTGTATTCGACGGGCGCGCGGCTGCCGCGGACGGCGGCCGGGCGGCGGTTCTGGCGGCTGCTCGAGCCGCTGGCGGCGCGCGGCGCGGAGCAGGGCAAGCGGGAGCTGAACGAG
>DATBKS010000036.1:0-14476 GCA_036555755.1 Thermoleophilaceae bacterium | reverse complement strand
CCTCTGCTTCGGGCCGCACCTCCACTTCGAGGTGCGCATCAACGGCTCGGTCGTCAACCCGATGAATTACTTGTAGATGGCCGAGGACCTCGTCGGACCTGACCTGTTCGATGAGGACTATCTCTGGTTTATGGGTGACCTGCTCGAGGAGCGGAGCGACTCGGAGGTCGAGCTGATCGTGCGGCTCTTGGGGCTGCCGCCGGAGTCCGAGCTGCTGGACGCGCCGTGCGGGCATGGGCGGATCGCGAATCGAGTATCGAGTCTCGGATATCGAGTTACGGGGCTCGATTCGACTGCTCTCTTCCTCGACCTCGCGCGCAAGGATGCGGCCGCTCGAGGCGTCGAGGTGGAGTACGTCGAGGGTGACCTGCGCGAGCTGCCGTTCGAGGCGCGCTTCGATGCGGTGCTCAACTGGTTCACGTCGTTCGGCTACTTCGACGACGAGGGCAACCGGCGCGTGCTGGAGGGCTTCCGGCGGGTGCTCAAGCCGGGTGGGACGCTGCTGATCGAGCAGGCGAGCCGTGAGTTCCTGCTCGCGAACCTGCCGTCGACCGGCCAGGCGGTGTGGCTCGCGGAGCGCGGCGACGACCTGATGCTCGACAAGGTCTCGTTCGATCCGCTGGCCGGGCGGTCGCACACCGAGCGCATCATGGTGCGCGACGGCAAGATCCGGCGAGTGGAGTTCTCGCTGGCCCAGCCCACGGCGGCAGACCTCGCGGGGATGCTCCGCGAAGCCGGCTTCGAGGACGTGCGGGCGCTCGACGAGACGGGCGAGAGATTCACCACCCGCAGCCGCCGCCTCATCATGTTGGCCAGGTAGGACTAAAAGTCGCCCAAAAGGGGGATTTGCACCCTTAGGCGCCTCGGCCCATTCGAGAGGCACCTGACAGGCACCCCGCGAACCCCAACGCGTTGAGAGCCACCAGGGCGTACATCACCGGATTCGGAACGACCGGGCTGCTCATAGCCGCGGCCTTCATGTCGTTGTTCGTGATGAGCGCATATGTGGCGTTCAACGGCTTCCCGGGACAGGACGTGCAGGATCCGATCGGCTCGGTTCTCCTGCAGGAGCGCCAAGCCTCGGTCGACGTGCCCAGCGTTTCGATCGACGCGCCCACGCGCTCTGCCTCGCAGACTCTCGACGGTCGCCGCCACCGTCACGCGGCGGGCCAGCGAGCCGGCGGACCGAAGGCCACGGCCGACGGCCCGGTGAAGCACCGGCTGTCGACTCAGGCTCCGGCTTCGACCCAGACTCCCGCGACGGGCACGAACACCGTTCAGGCGCCGTCGACGCCGCAGCTGCCGGCGATCCCGCCGTCGGTGCCGCAGGTGTCGCTGCCGCAGGTCGAGGTCCCCGGGGTCCAGACGCCGACGCAGGTGCAACTGCCCGTCGACACGGGCGGCGTGACGAACACCGTCACCAACCTGCTGAGCGGCAAGTAGTCAGCCCAGCTCGCCCCGCACGGCGCGGGCGATGAACTTGATGGACTCCGCCTGGATCTCGGCGTCGTGCTGCAGCGAGCGGTGGTGGCCGCCGGGCAGCAGCAGGAGGCGCTTGGGGCGGCCGGCGGCCTCGTACAGCTCCTGCGACACGGTGTAGGGCACCTGCTCGTCGCCTTCCGCGTGGATGAGGAGCAGCGCGGTGCCCGGCGCGAGCGACGCGGCCGCGCCGCTCAGGCTG
Organism: Thermoleophilaceae bacterium; assembly: GCA_036555755.1. Lineage (GTDB taxonomy): Bacteria > Actinomycetota > Thermoleophilia > Solirubrobacterales > Thermoleophilaceae > JAICJR01. Next base: position 12,795 of record DATBKS010000036.1, on the reverse strand, counting down.
ACCTGTTCAAGCCACGGCTCGAGCGCGGGAACGTCGGCCTCGAAGTTGTCGAAGTGGCCGGTTCGGAAGCCGCGGAGGAGCAGGTCCTCGGGCGCGGGACAGATCGCGGCCACCGCGGCGGCGCGGCCGTACTTGGCCGCGGCCAGGATCGCGCTGAAGCCGCCCATGCTCGAGCCGCGCAGGGCGACCGCCGGCGCGCCGCGCTCCCGGAGCAGGTCGAGCAGCGCCACGGCGTCGTCGATCGCGGACGGCGACCAGGCGCCGTTCGAGCGGCCATGCCCGCGGGCGTCGTAGGCGAGCGCCGAGAAGCCGTAGGCGACGCATACGCGCGCGAAGTCGAAGTGGCTCTCCTTGGCTGAACCGGCCCCGTGGAGGATCAGCACGCCGCACTCGGGCTCGCCTTCCGGCGCGAAATACGCGTAGGAGAGACCGTCGTGCTCGCCGATTTCCGGGCGTTCGTCGTTCATACTTCGCTGTCCATGGCCTACGCCGCCGTCGCGATCATCCTGTTCGTACTCATGCTCTATATGGCGCGGCGCGGCCTGCGTAACTAGCATCGCCGACCATGTCAGGGCGCACGACCCAGGACGCGGCCGCCGTGTCGCATGTCTACCCGATCGGCTCGCGGCTGAGCGAGGCGGGACGGCTCGAGGTCGGCGGCTGCGATGTGATCGAGCTCGTGCGCGAGCACGGAACACCCGCGTATGTCTACGCCGAGGACGACATCCGCACGCGGGCGCGCGCCTTCATGGACGCGTTCCGCGCGCGCACGGATCGCTTCGAGGTGATCTACGCGAGCAAGGCTTTCCCGTGCACGGCCGTGTTCCGGCTGCTCGAGTCCGAGGGCATCTCCGCGGACGTCGCCTCGGGCGGCGAGCTGTACCTCGCGCTGAGGGGCGGGATGCCGCCGGAGCGCATCTACTTCCACGGCAACAACAAGACCGAGGCGGAGCTCGCCTATGCCGTCGAGGAGGGAGTCGGCCACATCGTGGCCGACTCGTTCGACGAGCTCGACCGGCTCGAGCGGATCGCGCCGGGCCAGAAGATCCTGCTGCGGGTGACGCCGGGGATCGAGGCCGACACCCACGAGAAGATCCAGACCGGGCAGGTGGACTCCAAGTTCGGCTTCCAGATCGACGACCTGCCGCGCGCGCTCGACAGCATCAAGACGCTCGAGGTGCGCGGCCTGCACGCTCACATCGGCTCGCAGATCTTCGACCTCGACCCGCTCGAGCGGATCGCCGAGGTGCTGTCGGGGCTCGGCGACTACCCGCTGCTCAACCTCGGCGGCGGGCTCGCTATCGCGTACACAAGCGACCAGCGGCCGCCGGACATCGACGAGTACGTGGAGGCGCTGCTCGCGCGCGCCCCCGAGGGCGTGACCGTCCTGTGCGAGCCCGGCCGCTCGCTCGTGGGCAACGCGGGGGTGACGCTCTACACGGTCGGCACCGTGAAAGAGGTTCCCGGCGTGCGCACGTACGTGGCGGTTGACGGCGGCATGTCCGACAACCCGCGTCCGATGCTCTACGGCGCCCGCTACGACGCCGACCTGGCCGACCGCTTTGGCGGCTCGACCGAATGCCGGATCGTCGGCATGCATTGCGAGACCGGCGACATCCTGGTGCCGGAGACGACGCTCAACGATCCGCGCCCCGGCGACGTGCTCGTGATCCCCGCCACCGGCGCCTACGGCCACGCCATGGCGAGCAACTACAACGCGGTGCCGCGCCCGCCCGTGATCTTCTGCTCGGACGGGAACGCGCGGGTGGTCGTTCGCCGCGAGACCTACGAGGACCTGGCGCTCCGTGACATTTAGGGTCGGCCTACTCGGCCACGGCACGGTCGGGGCGGCGTTCCACGAGCTGCTCGACGAACGGGCGGACGCGATCGAGGCGGCAACGGGCCTGCGGCCGGAGATCAGCGGCGTGCTCACCCGCAGCCGCGGCGACTTCGACGACATCGTTGAGCGCAGTGACCTGATCGTCGAGCTGATGGGTGGGATCGATCCAACGCGCGAGTATCTGTTGAGGGCGATGGCCGCCGGGCGGCACGTGGTGTCCGCCAACAAGCAGGTGCTCTCGCAGCACGGCGAGGAGCTGTACGAGGCGGCGCGCGCGGCGAACGTGCAGCTGCGTTTCGAGGCGGCCGTGGGCGGCGTCGTGCCGGTGATCCGGGTGATCCACGAGACGCTCGCTGCCGCGCACATCGAGCGCGTGGCCGGGATCGTCAACGGCACCACCAACTTCATCCTCAGCGAGATGGCGCGCACGGGCGCGACCTACGCGGATGCGCTGCGCCAGGCGCAGGAGCTGGGATTCGCCGAGGCCGATCCGACCGAGGACGTGACCGGCAAGGACGCCGCGGCCAAGATGGCGATCATCGCGCGGCTCGCGTTCGGCGTCGCGGTGCACCTCGATGACGTGCCGTACGAGGGCATCGACCACGTCACCTCCGACGACATCGCGTACGCGAAGGACCTCGGGCTGTCCTTGAAGCTGATCGGGAGCGCCGAGCGGATCGACTCGGGGCTAGCCGTGCGCGTGTACCCGGCGTTCCTGTACGCGGGGCATCCGCTGGCGTCGGTCAATGGCTCCTTCAACGCGGTGACGATCGAGTCGCCCGCGATCACGGAGATCACGCTTTCCGGCCCGGGCGCGGGTGGCACGCAGACGGCGTCCGCGGTGCTCGGCGACGTGATCTCCGCCATGATCCCGCCGCCGACGCTGCCGCCGCCCGCCCTCGACATCGAGCTGGTGTCGGACGTCGAGTCGGCCTTCTACCTCTACCTGGAGGTGGCGGACCGGCCGGGCGTGCTCGCGCAGGTGGCTGAGATCCTGGGCCTCCAGGGCGTGTCGATCAAGTCGGTCGTGCAGAAGGGGCTCGGCGACGACGCCGTGCTCGTGATGGTCATGCACCCGGTGCTCGAGTCCCGCTTCAGCGCCGCGGTGGAGCTGCTCGCCCGTCTCGACTTCGTGCGCGCGCGGCCGCGCACCCTGCGGGTGATCGAGGAGACCTTCGAGGAGAAGAAGGCCTGAGTCTCTGGCGCTACCGCGACCGGCTGCCGGTGGACCCGCTCGTGACGCTCGGGGAGGGCGACACTCCGCTGATCCCGGCACCCGCGCTGTCCGAGCGCACCGGCGCGGAGGTGTGGCTCAAGTTCGAGGGGGCGAACCCCACAGGCTCGTTCAAGGACCGGGGGATGACCGTGGCGGTGTCGGCCGCGGTGGAGGAGGGCGCCGAGGCGGTGATCTGCGCCTCCACCGGCAACACCGCCGCGAGCGCCGCGGCTTACGCCGCGCGGGCCGGGCTGCGGGGCGCGGTGATCGTGCCGGAGGGCAAGATCGCGGCCGGCAAGCTGGCGCAGGCTCTGATGCACGGCGCCAAGGTGATCGCGCTGCAGGGGAACTTCGACCAGGCACTGGCGCTCGTCCGGGAACTCGCGCAGCGCCAGCCGATCGCGCTCGTCAACTCAGTCAACGAGTACCGGATCGAGGGGCAGAAGACCGGCGCGTTCGAGGTCTGCGACCAGCTCGGCGAGGCGCCCGACGTGCTGTGCATCCCGGTGGGCAACGCCGGGAACATCACCGCCTGGTGGCGAGGCTTTCGCGAATACGAGGTGGCACCGAGGCTGCACGGGTATCAGGCCGAGGGCGCGGCTCCGTTGGTGCGCGGCGCGCCGGTGGAGAACCCGGAGACGGTGGCGTCGGCGATCCGGATCGGCAACCCCGCGCGCTGGGAGGACGCGATGGACGCGGTCACGAGCTCGCGCGGCGAGATCCGCGCGGTGTCGGACGCGGAGATCCTCGATGCCTACGCGTTCCTCGGCGCGCGCGAGGGCGTGTTCTGCGAACCGGCGTCGGCTGCTTGTGTGGCGGGGCTGCTCAAGTACGGGGCCGAGGGGCGCGTGGTGTGCGTGCTGACCGGCCATGGGCTCAAGGACCCCACCACCGCGATGTCGGCGGCCGGCTCGGTGATCCCCTGCGATCCCGAGATCGGCGCCGTGGAGAAGGCGGTCTTCGGCGGATGAACCGGACGCGGGTGGTGCGCGTGCCGGCTTCGTCGGCCAACCTCGGGCCGGGCTACGACGTGCTCGCGGCCGCGCTGGCGATCCACCTTGAGCTGGAGGTGGAGGAGACCGGCGAGTTCGCCGTCGAGACCGAGCTCGAGGGGCTGCCGCTCGATCGCTCCAACCTCTGCGTGCGGGCTTTCGAGTCGCTGCACTCCGCCGACGGCGTCACCTTCCGTCTGCGCAGCGACATCCCGCTGGCGGCGGGACTCGGGTCGAGCGCCGCCGCGATCGTCGCGGGTCTCGCGGCCGCGGACCACATGTACGAGCTCGACGCCGAACTCTTGCCGCAGGCCGTCGACATCGAGGGCCATCCCGACAACGTGGCGGCGGCGCTCCGCGGCGGCTTCGTGATCTGCTCGGACGACGGGGCCGAGCGCTTCGACCCGCCGCCGGAGCTCGAGGGCGTGCTCGCGATTCCGCCGCACCAGGTGCCGACCACCGAGGCGCGCGCCGCCCTGCCGGCGGAGGTGCCGCTCGGCGACGCCGTGCACAACATCTCCCGCGCGTCTCTGCTCGTGCTCGGGCTCGCGCGCGCGGACTTCGATCTCGTGGCGCGGGGTCTGTCGGATGCGATCCACCAGCCGCGCCGCGCCTCGCTTTATCCGCGCTCGATGGAGCTGCTCGGGCGCGCGCGAGAGCTGGGCGCCCTCGGGGCGACGATCAGCGGCGCCGGTCCTGCCGTGCTGTTCTGGTCGCACTTCGAGCAGACCGGCGGGCTGTTCGAGGCGCTGAAGAGCGAGGCTCCGGACTGCGACGTCCGCCGCGTGCAGTTCGACCCAAGTGGCGCGGATGTGAGGGCGCTCTCGTGAACGAGAACGTCGAAGCGGCAGGCGGGGTGGTGCGCAACGAGGCCGGTGAGATCGCCGTCGTGTTCCGGCCGAAGTACGAGGACTGGACGTTGCCCAAGGGGAAGCTCGAGGAGGGCGAGACCTGGGAGGAGGCAGCCGTGCGCGAGGTGGCCGAGGAGACCGGCCTCGTGTGCGAGCTGGGCGACGAGGTGGGCAGCGTGTACTACACCGACCGCCACGGGCGGCCGAAGGTGGTGCGCTACTGGCTGATGACGGTCTGCGACGGCGAGTTCGCGCCCAACAACGAGGTGAGCGAGCTGCGCTGGCTGAGCCCACCGGACGCCGCCGAGCAGCTCAGCTTCGACAGAGACCGCGAGATCCTCGCCCGTCTCTGACCCTCGCCGGTCCGAGATACTCGGACCTTCATGTCGCTCTCCCCGATCGATCCCGCGCCCTGGACGTTCTTCGGCGTGCCGAGTGTGAGCGACTTCGCTGCGCTCGACGCGCAGGTGGCGTTCCTGGGCGTGCCGTACGACGGCGGCACTCCGCAGCCCGGGCTGCCGACGGGCCAGCGCGGGGGACCGGCGGCGGCCCGCGAGGCCTCGCGCGAGATCCTCTACTACCCCGAGGGCTGGTACGACGTGGAGACCGACCGCGACCACCTGGTCGGGGTGACGATGGCGGACGTCGGCGATGTCGCGATCCAGGGCTCGGACACGGAGGCGAACTACGCGCGCATGACCTCCGCGGCGCGGACGATCGCCGAGAGCGGCGCGCTGATGGTGGCGGTCGGCGGCGACCACTCGATCAGCTACCCGCTCGGGCAGGGGATGGAGCCGCTCGGCGAGTTCCACGTGGTCCACGTCGACGCCCACGCCGACTTCATGGACGAGCTGGGCGGCTCGCGACTCACCGGCGGCAGCCAGCTGCGGCGGCTCGCGGAGCTGCCCTATGTGAGCGGCGTCAGCGCGATCGGCATCCGCAACGTCGATCCGTCGGAGATCGAGGGGTTACGCGAGCTCGGCGGCAGCTGGGCCACGACCCGCGACGTGATCGAGCGCGGCGCGAGCCAGGTGGTCCGCGACACCGTGCCCGCGGACACGCCGCTCTACGTGTCCGTCGACATCGACGTGCTCGACTCGTCGATCGTGCCGGGGCACTCGCTGCCGGAGCCGGGAGGCCTCGACTACCGGCAGCTGCGCGCCGTGCTGGCGGACGTGGCGCGGCGCGGGCGCGTGATCGGCTGCGACGTGGTCGAGCTGAACCCGTTGCGCGACCCGTCGGGAGTGACCGCGCGCGTTACCGCCTGGATCGTCACCCACCTGCTGAGCGAGGTCTTCGATCAGCCCCGCTGACTACGCGCTGCGGCCGGCGACGGCGGAAGACGCTCCCGCGCTGGCGCAGCTCGTCGATGCTGCGTACGGGCACTACGTCGAGCGCATCGGCCGCAAGCCCGGTCCGATGACGTGGGACTACGCAGAGTTCGTCGGCGAGTGGGAGGTGACCGTGGCCGAGAGCGATGGGGTGATCGTGGGGCTGGTGGCCGTCGGCGAGACCGAGGAGGGCTTCGCGGTCGAGAACGTGGCGGTGGACCCCGACCATCAGGGACGCGGGCTCGGCAGGACGCTGCTCGAGCTGGCCGAGGCGGAGGCGCGACGAGCCGGCCACGACTCGATCTACCTCTTCACCCACGAGAAGATGACCGAGAACCAGGCGCTGTACGCGCGCATCGGCTACGTCGAATACGACCGCCGCAGCGAACACGGGCTCTCGCGCGTGTTCATGCGCAAGCAGCTCTAGCCGTCAGTACGCCGGGCGCCAGCTGCGGCGGATCGCCACCTCGATGGCGTTCGCGCCGATCCGCAGGAGACGCCGGGGACGAGCGGGAGCGGAGCGTGCCTCCTCGCCGGCAGGGAAGTCGAGCTCGTACGAGAGCAGGCCGTCGGCGGTCCCGACAGGGGTGAAGCCAAGCCGGCCGAGCAGCACGCGCGCGGCCATGTTGTCGCCGAACGTGGTTGCGGTGAGCTTGCGGATGCCGTTCTCGCGCGCGCGGGCCACCACCTGAGCGGTGAGCACCGAGGCGATGCCGCGGCGCTGCCACGCATCGATCACGACGAAGGCGAGCTCCGCCGTGTCACCCGAGCTGTGCGGCCAGGCGGCGTAGCGGGCGACGGCGACGATGTTTCCGCCCGGGTCGACCGCGATGAGCGCTTCATGCGTCTCGTGATCGATCTCGGTCAGGTACGTGAGCTCGCGCTCGGACAGGTAGCGCTTCGGGCCGAGGAAGCGCCGCATGCGCGAGTCGTGGCTGAGCCGGGAGAAGGCGGCTGCGAGTGCGTCGCGATCGGTGGGCTCGATCGGCCGCACGACGAGGGAGGCGTGGGTGTCTAGCTGGAGCGGGGTCATGCATAAAGACTCGCTTCGGCATACCGAAGTGACCATCAGGCCACCCCGTGTTCCACCCGGTCGGCAGGCACGTAGGGGTGGGGTGCGGAAACCCGCCCCTTAGCCGGGAACGCCGACCACGGCCCAGCGCCGGCCGACGAAGCGCGCGCCGCAGGTGGCCACGCGGGCGAACATCAGCCCGAGCAGCCCGCACCACACGCCGACGATGCCCCAGTCGAAGTGGAGCGACAGCAGCGCGATCGGCGCGAACACACCGAGCGCCGAGAAGACCATCGACCACTTGAGGAAGCGGGTGTCGCTGGCCCCGATGAGGATGCCGTCGAGCGCGAATGCGATGGCGTTCACGGGTTGCATGAGCGCGTAGATGGGCCAGATCGCGTGCAGGCGGTCGATCACGGCCGGGTCGTCGGTGAAGACGTGCGGCAGGAGGTCGATCAGCGCGAGCATCACGAGCGCGAACACCCCGCCGATCACGAAGGACCACCAGATCATCCGCACCGATGCGTCCCACGCCTCGTCCGCATGGCCGGCGCCCAGGGATCGCCCGACCATCACCTGCCCCGCGATGGCCACCGAGTCGAGGATCAGCGCGATGAAGGCCCAGAGCTGGAACGCCACCTGGTGCGCGGCGAGCGACGCCGAGCCGATGCGGGCGAGCACGGCGCTCGCCACGAGGAACGCGAGGTAGAGCGAGCCGGTGCGAATGAAGATGTCGCTGCCGACGCGCGCGAGCGGCCGCATCAGATCGGTGCGCGGCCGCCGCGTCGCCGCCGGCGCCCGCAGGAGCTCGAACGTGAACGCCGCGCCCATGCCGGCCTGCGCGATCAGCGTTCCCCACGCCGACCCTGCGAGGCCCCAGCGGAACACGTAGACGAACAGCACCTCGAGCACGATGTTCACGAGGTTCGCCACCACCACGATCACGAGCGGCGTGCGCAGGTCGGAGATGCCGCGCAGATAGCCCTGTCCCGCAAGCGCGATCAGCGCGAACGGCAGCCCGCCGGCGCCGATCCGCAGATAGAGGATCGCGAGACTGCCGGTGTGACCCGTGCCGCCGAGCGCGTGCACCGCCGGCTCCGCGAGAGCGAGCGCGAGCACGAGCAGCAGCGCGCCGATCGCGATCGCCAGCCACCAGGCTTGCGCCGCCATCGATCCCGCCACGTCCTCGCGCCCGGCGCCGTGGTAGCGCGCCACCTGCGCGGTGGTCCCGTAGGTGAGGAAGTTGAAGATCGTGAAGGTGCCCGTGAGCAGCGTGCCGGCGAGCGCGAGCGCCGCGAGCTGCGGCGTTCCGAGGTGTCCCACAATCGCGGTATCGACCAGGATGTAGAGCGGCTCGGCGGCCAGGGCGCCGAGCGCCGGCAGGGCCAGCTTGAGGATCTCGCGGTCGTATGGGGAGCGCCGGAACACGGCCCGAGACTCTAAGAGGAGTCTCACTACTAAATAGGAAGGGTCGAAGCGTCTAGAGGGGTAATGTCAATTGATAACTGCCCCGGAGCACAGGAGGTCCGAATGGCATACAGGACTCGAGTCCTCGTGGTGGCCAACAGGACAGCCGACTCGGAGGGCCTCGCGCAGGCCCTCAGTGATCGACCCGACGCGGCGGATGCAGCGTTCACGCTGCTCGTGCCGGTCGTCCGCCGAGGACCGGATCGGGCCGAAGGCGCCGAGACCGCCCGCTCGCAGCTGGCGGCGGGGCTGAGGCGCCTGCAGGACGCCGGGCTCGACGTGACGGGCGTGCTGGGAGACCCCGATCCGATCGTCGCCGTCGCCGAGACATGGAAGCCCGGCGCGTTCGACGAGGTGATCGTCTCGACCCTCGAGCGCGAGGCCTCGCGCTGGCTCGAGTACGACCTGCCGCACCGGATCGGCAAGCTCACGGACTGTCCCGTGCAGCACGTGGTGCCGGCCGAGATCGAGCGGGAGCTGGCTCGCAAGCGCTTCCGGCGGCCGCTCAGGCCCGCGCCGCAGCGCGCGCTGGGTCCGTTTGTGGATCCTGCGGGCTAGTCCGCCGTCCGCCGTCGGCCGTCCGCAGGGCTACAGGTCGGGGCGCCGGTTAGCCCAGTCCGTTTCTCTCTCTAGCTGCGCCGCGAGGCTCAGCAGCGCGGCCTCGCCCACCGGCTTGCCCGCGAACTGCACGGCGAGCGGCATGCCGTCGTCGCCGTGGAACAGCGGCAGCGAGATGGCCGGCTGCCCAGTGACGTTGAAGACCGCCGTGAAGGGAGTGAACTGTCCGGTGCGGGCGAACTCGACGAGCGGCTCGTCACCGTCCGGCTCGATGTCGCCGATCTCGAGCGGCCGCTGCGCCAGGGCAGGCGTCATCAGCATGTCGAAATCGACCATGAAGCCGACCAGCTCGCGCGTGTAGCTCTGGAGCTGCGACAGCGCGCCCATGTACTCGATCGAGTTCTGCGCGAGGCCGCGCTGGAACATCTCCCAGGTGAGCTTCTCCATCAGCTCGGGCTTCGGCTCCCGGCCGCTCACCATCCCGCCGAACGCCACGCCCAGCCCGATGTTCGCCGCGTAGAGGACGGTGAACAGCGCGAGCAGGTGGGCGTCGCTCTCCCGCCCCCACGGCGGGTCCACCTCCACCACCTCGTGGCCGAGCCCGCGGAGCAGCTCGGCGGCGTCGTGCACCGCGCGCTCGGACATAGGGTCGATCGGCGCCTCGATCGGCGGCTTCGTGATGAGGCCGAAACGCAGCTTGCCCGGGTCGCGCCCCACCGCGTTCACGAAGGGCTCGTCCGGCGGCGGCGCCCAGGTGGCATCGCCCTGCTCGTAGCCCGCCAGGAGGTCGAGCGTGCGCGCGCAGTCCTCGACCGTGCGCGTGAGCATCCCGTCGGTGGAGAGAACGGCGTCGCCGAGGTCCGGCCCACGCGAGATGCGCCCGCGGCTCGGCTTCAAGCCGACGAGGCCGCAACAGGCCGACGGAATCCGGATCGAACCGCCGCCGTCGCTGCCGTGCGCCACCGGCACCATGCCTGCGGCGATCGCAGCCGCCGAGCCGCCCGACGAACCGCCGGGCGTGCGCTCGAGGTTCCACGGGTTGCGCGTCGGGCCGAACCGGCGCGGCTCGGTGACCGGGATGATCCCGAGCTCCGGCGAACTGGTCTTGCCGACGATCACGAACCCGGCGTCGCGGATGCGGCGCACGACGTGCGCGTCGTAGTCGGGCGTGTAGTCGCCGAAGAGCTCGGAGCCCATTGACATCACGAGCCCCTTGACGGGCGCGGCGAGGTCCTTGATCCCGATCGGCACGCCGGCGAACGGGCGCTCGTCGCCCGCACTGATCGCGTCCGCGGCGGCCAGCGCGCCGTCGCGGTCGACGAGCGTGAAGGCATTCACCCGGTCGTCGAGCTCGTCGATACGTGCGAGCGATGCCTCGACCAGCTCGCGCGCGCTGACCTCGCCGGAGCGAACCATCCCGGCCAGTTCCGTGGCTGAGCGATAGAGAAGATCCGAGCTCAGGCCGGCACCAGTTCCCTGGCAAGCGCCTCCACACGCTCGCGTTCGGCGTCGAACCCGAGCCGCTCCAGCATTTCGCCCGCCAGCGCCACGTAGTCCGCCCCGAGTTCGGGGCGGTAGTCGAGGATCGACACTCCGCGCTCCGCCGACTCCGCGTAGCGGATCGACTGGCGGATGACGCTGTCGAACACGCGGTCCCCGAAGCGATCGCGGAGCGACTTCAAGGCCTCGCGCGAGTGGATCGTGCGCAGGTCCGCGATGTTCAGCACCACGCCGAGCCACTCGAGCTCGGGGTGCAGGTTGTCCTTCGCCAGCTCGATCACTTCGAGCGCCTGCTCGACGCCCTGCAAGGAGAAGTACTGCGCCTCGGTCGACAGCACCGCGTAATCGGCCGCCACCACCGCGTTGACCGTCAGCAGTCCGAGCGAAGGTGGGCAGTCCACCAGCACGATGTCGTAGCGGCGCTTGACCTCCTTCAAGGCGCGCTTGAGCGTGAGCTCGCGGCCCATCTTGCCGCTCAGCACGAGCTCGGACTCGGCAAGCCCGAGGTTGGCCGGCACGATGGTGTCGTCGTAGACGGCATCGGCTGCCTTGGCCTGCCCGGCGAGCACGTCCGCCATGGTCGGGGAGGCGTCAGGCGGCACGTCGAAGTAGTCCGAGAGGTTGCCCTGCGGATCGAGGTCCACGGTCAGGACATGGAGGCCCACGCGCGTGAAGACGTCAGCGAGCGTGCGCACCGTTGTTGTCTTGCCGGTGCCTCCCTTTTGTGACAGAACCGCGAGCGTGCAGGCCATCGGAGGACGCGACTATAGTTCTCCGGCCCAACCGTCGCGCATCCGCTCGAAGAAGGTGCAGGAACCGGAAGGAGGAGGAGTGGCTGAGCCGCACAGCCGCGTTGTTCGGTACGTCTCAACGCAGGGGTACAAGCCTCGCCGTCCACCGGTTACCGTCGAGGACAAGGATGCCTGTGCGCTTTACGCGGCGGTCGAGAAGGACGCGACCGCGCGCCACGAGCCGATCCCCACTGCGCTCTCCGCTCTTCAGAAGATGCTTCACCGCGCCGGCAACGTCGACGGCGAAGGCGACGGCTGCGGCGTGCTGCTCGACATCCCGCGCAAGATCTGGGGTGAGGAGATCCGCGCCGGCGGGCACGCCTCGCACCTGGCGCTCGACCCGCTGTTCGCGGTCGGCCACGTCTTCATCCCGCGCAAGGGCGGCGCAACCGACGAGGTGAAGGAGCGCGCCCGGGAGATCATGGGCCGCTTCGGCCTGCGCCTGCTCGCCGAGCGCGAGGGCGCCGTCGACTCGTCCGCGCTCGGTCCGACCGCGCGCGAGGAGGAGCCGATCTTCTGGCAGGTGGGTGGCCTGATCGGCGAGCCCAGGCTCTGCTTCGAGATCATCATCGCGCTCGAGCAGGAGCTCGACGTGCACGTTGCGTCCTTCTCCACCGACACCTGTGTCTACAAGGTGATGGGCGCGCCGCAGGTGCTCGGCAACTACTTCCCGGACCTGCGCGACAAGCGCGCCGAGACCGCCGCGATCATCGGCCACAACCGCTACTCGACCAACACCTGGCCGTCGTTCAAGCGCGTCCAGCCATTCCCGATGCTCGGCCACAACGGCGAGATCAACACGATCGCCAAGCTGCGCCAGGAAGCGCGGATGCTCAACGTGCCGATCCACGAGGACGGGTCGGACTCGCAGGACATGAACCGCACGGTGGAGTCGCTCGTCAACCGCGGCGGCCTCTCGCTCGTCGAGGCGCTCGAGCTTGTGCTCCCGCCGATCGTCAACGAGGTCAAGCAGCTGCCGGAGGAGCTGCGGCCGTTCTACATGTACCTGCGCCAGGCGTTCGGGCCCTTCGCGCAGGGGCCGGTGGCCCTGCTCGCGCGGCACGGAGACGAGCTCGTGTTCTCCGTCGACGCCCTTGGCCTGCGCCCGCTCTGGCTGGTCGAGACGAGCGGCTCGTTCACGTTCTCCTCCGAGCCTGGCGTGGTGCAGGTGGAGGACACCGTCGAGGAGCCGAAGCCGCTCGCGCCCGGCGAGAAGCTGATGATTTCGCTCAACCGC
>DATBKS010000035.1:0-9320 GCA_036555755.1 Thermoleophilaceae bacterium | reverse complement strand
CGGCCGTGGCGAGGGCTCGGGCTTCGGCAAGACCTCCGGCCGCGGGGAGAAGGGCGCGGGCGCGCGCGCCGGCTCGAAGACGCGGCCGACCGCAGAGGGCGGCCAGATGCCGATTCATATGCGGATGCGCAAGCTGCGCGGTCCGCACATGAAGAAGTCGATGCCGTTCGAGAACTTCCGCACGCACACCCAGCCGGTCAACCTCGCCGACCTCGAGGCGCGCTTCGACAGCGGCGCCGAGGTGAACCCCGAGACGCTTGCCGCGCACGGCCTCGCCACCCGCAAGGGCGTGCCGGTGAAGATCCTCGGCCAGGGCGAGCTGAAGAAGAAGCTCACGGTGAACGCGCACGCCTTCTCCAAGTCCGCCCGCGAGAAGATCGAGGCGGCGGGCGGCGCCTGCACCATCCTCGACGGCTAACCTCGGAATCGTGCTCGGGACCTTCGTAAACGCGTTCCGGATCGCAGACCTGCGGAAGAAGATCGCGTTCACCGCGGCGATGATGGCCATCTACCGCTTCGGGTCCTACATCCCGGCGCCCGGCATCAACCTCGACGCGGTCAAGGGCATCCAGTCCCAGTTCGGCGGCTCCAACGTCCTCGGCTTCCTCAACCTCTTCTCCGGCGGAAGCCTCTCCCGCTTCGCGATCTTCGCGCTCGGGATCATGCCCTACATCACCGCGTCGATCATCCTGCAGCTGCTGCAGGTGGTCGTGCCCTCGCTCGAGAAGCTGAAGAACGAGGGCGAGGTCGGCCAGCAGAAGATCACGCAGTACACGCGCTACCTCACCGTCGCGCTCGCGTTTGCGCAGTCGATCGGCTACGTCTTCCTGTTCAGGACGTTCGCAAGCGACGCCAACACCAAGGTCCTCAACAACTTCAACCTGGGCGGCGTGCTGTTGATCGTGATCACGCTCACCGCCGGCACGGTGCTCGTCATGTGGCTGGGCGAGCTGATCACCCAGCGCGGCATCGGCAATGGCATCTCGCTGATGATCTTCGCGAGCATCGTGGCACGCATCCCGCACGGGGTGAGCGCCTGGTGGAACAACCCGGACCAGGTGTTCAAGGTCATGATGCCGCTGATCGCCCTCGGCGTGATCGCCGCGATCGTCTTCATCCAGGAAGGCCAGCGCCGCATCCCGGTGCAGTACGCGAAGCGCGTGGTCGGGCGGCGGATGGCCGGCGGCGGCTCGACCTACCTGCCGCTGCGCGTGAACATGGCCGGCGTGATTCCGGTGATCTTCGCCGCCTCGCTGATGGCCTTCCCGCCGACGATCGGCGAGCTGATCCACAGCAAGGCCGCGCGCGACTTCTCCGTCTTCTTCAACCCGAACGGGACCGCGTACATCATCGGCGAGTCGGTCCTGATCATTCTCTTCACCTACTTCTACACGGCGGTCACGTTCAACCCCGTCGAACAGGCCGACAACCTCAAGAAGTACGGCGGCTTCATCCCAGGGGTGAGGCCAGGCAGGCCGACCGCCGAATACCTCGACCGCATCTTGGCGCGCCTGACGTTCCCCGGTGCCCTGTACCTCGCGGCGGTCGCGGCGCTTCCGACCATCCTCATCAACCAGACCAGCGCGAACTTCTTCTTCGGAGGGACGTCGATTCTGATCGTCGTCGGTGTGGCGTTGGACACGATGAAACAGTTGGAGGCGCAGCTGATGATGAGGAACTACGAGGGCTTCCTGAAGTAGCTGCGTGGCTGCTTGCCGCGCCGGAGATGCATCCCCTCTCTGGGCGGTCGCCGGCTCCGCCGGCTCCGGTAGTGCCCAGCGAGGGGACACATCCCCGTCGCGGCCGCCAGCGTTGCTGTCCTCGTTGTTCCTCATTGCTTGTTTTTTGGCTTGAGCTAGGGCTAGGGCTCGGGCGTGGTTGGGAGTTCGGGCCAGCGTTCGTCTAGCTCGAAGGTGAAGGCGAGCTTTTCTTCGTGGTAGAGGAAGACGAGCTCGGCCGGGTGGTGTTCGACCTCGTCGGGCGGCGGCAGGCCGCCGTCCTCGAGCAGGCGGCGGATGTGGGCTTCGGCTTCGGCGGGTGTCGGTGGGTTGTGCATGAGCCCAGCCTGCACCGACGCCCTGCGACGTCTCCACACCTGCGTGCCACAACTCTGCAACGGGATCGCACCAAGTGCCGCTGAGCGGCGTACCCCAAGTCGGGTACGGTTGGCGCGTGCGCTCCTGGCCGACTCTCCTCAGCGCAGCGGTGCTGTCTCTCGCTCCCGCTTCGGCTCAGGCGCTCCAGCCGCTGGGGTCCTGGGGATCGTCCGGAACGGGGCAGCTGAACCAGCCTTACGACCTCGCGGTCAACCCCGAGACGGGCGACCAGTACGTCGCCGATCACGACAACAACCGGATCGTGGAGTTCAACGCGAGTGGCGGGTTCGTCCGTGCCTGGGGCAGCAGCGGGAGTGGCGACACGCAGTTCAGCGGGCCCGTCGGGATCGGGCTCGATTCCGCCGGCAACGTCTGGGTTGCGGACGAACAGAACAACCGCGTCAAGGAGTTCGATGCCGATGGCAACTTGCTCCACGCGTTCGGCACGACCGGCATGGCGGACGGCCAGCTATTCGAGCCGTCCGACGTGGCGGTGGACTCGGCCGGAAACTTCTACGAGGCAGAGCAGGGCGGCCGCATCCAGAAGTTCGCGCCGAACGGAGACTTCATCAAGACCTGGGCCGTCAGCAACCCGACCGGCATCGCGATCACCGGCTCGACTATCTACGCAGCGAATTACAACTCGGAGAACGTGCAGGTGTTCGACACGGACGGCAACCCGCTCGGCAGCTTCGGCGGGAGCGGTAACGGGGCTGGGCAGTTCAGCCAGCCATGGCACCTCACCGTGGACCCACTCGGCAACCTTTACGTGGCCGACCGTTCGAACGCACGAGTCGATGCCTTCACCTCGAGCGGCGGCTTCATCAACGCCTTTGGCTGGGGAGTGGCCGACGGGAACGCTGCCTTCCAGATCTGCACCACGACCTGCCAGCAGGGGCTGACCGGTTCCGGCGAAGGGCAGTTCAGTGCCACCGGAGGCGTGGGCTTCGACTGCCGGGGAAACCTCTACGTCGCGGACCAGGGCACAAGCACGGTGCAGAAGTTCGGCGAGCCCGGCACCGCCGCGTTGCCATGCCACCCGAGCACACCCCCGCCGCCCTCGCCCTCGCCCCCGGCGGCGAAGGACACCGTCGCCCCGACGATCAGCAGCGCGCGGCTTTCCCACAGCGTCTTCGCGGTGAGCCGTGGCGGCGCGGCGACAGCACGCAAGAAGAAGCGAGCCGCCCCCAAGGGGACGACCATCTCCTACCGGCTGTCGGAGGCCGCGACCGTCGAGTTCACAATCCGGCGCAAGAGCTCCGGCAGGAAGGTCGGCAAATCGTGCAAGCGCCCCACGCGAAGGAACGGATCGCGCAAACGCTGCACCCGCTTCCTGAAGCAGGGCACCTTCACGCAGGGCGGCACGGCGGGTGCGAACTCCGAACCGTTCTCCGGCAAACTCGGCCGCAAGTTGCTGAAGCCGGGCTCCTACCGCCTGACGATCACCGCCACGGACCCGGCCGGCAACCGCTCGAAGTCCGTCAGCCGAAGCTTCAGGATCGTCCACTAAATCGGATAGCTTCCGCCCGTGGATCTGAGAGAGCAGCGGGAAGCACTCGTGCGCGAGCACATGGAGTCGGAGAACCGGCACGAGTTCGACGTGACCCTCGGCACCTTTGACCACCCTCGCTACGAGATCATCCCGACGGGCGACGTCTACGACGGCCCCGAGGAGGTGATGCGCTACTTCACCGAGACGCGCACCGCCTTCCCGGACCAGCGCAACGAGCTGATCGCCCTCCACCACGCCGACGACGCGGTGATCGTCGAGTTCTGGCTCAGGGGGACCCACGAGGGCGCGTTCAAGGGGTTCGAGCCGACCGGCAAGAGCTTCGAATGCCGCTGCGTGGCGTTTTTCCTCTTCGAAGGAGAGCGTCTCGTCTGCGAGCGCGCCTACTTCGACGCCGCCACCATCGCCCAGCAGCTTCTGGGCTAGCGCTCCCCGGGAGTGCCTGCACCGCGATACTCTTGCGCGCCTCACCATGCCCGAGCTCAATCTCATACTTCTTGGCCCGCCCGGCGCCGGCAAGGGCACACAGGCGGAGCGCCTCGTCGACGACTTCGACTTGCCCTACTACGCGACCGGCGACATCCTCCGCGCCGCCGTGAAAGACCAGACCGAGCTGGGCAAGAAGGCCAAGGAGTTCATGGACAGCGGCGACCTCGTCCCGGACGACCTCATCTGCGAGGTGATCATGGAGCGGATCGACAGCCCCGAGGCCGCCGACGGCTTCATCCTCGACGGCTTCCCGCGAACTCTCGGCCAAGCGGACGTACTCGAGGAGGGCCTCGACGGCGTCGGCCGCAGGATCACGGCGGCGCTGCTGCTGGACGCACCTGACGAAGAGGTGATCCGGCGCCTGTCGGGACGCCGCATCTGCGTCAAGAACGGGCACCTCTACCACATCGACTTCGACCCGCCCAAGCGCGAAGGCGTGTGCGACCAGGATGGGTCGCGCCTGATCCAGCGCGACGACGACAAGCCGGAGACGATCGAGCGGCGGCTGCAGGTCTACCACAAGGAGACGAGCCCGCTCGTGAAGCACTACGACGACATGGGCGTCCTGCGCCGCTTCGACGCCGCCCGCCCACCCGGCGAGGTGCACGACCACATCCGCGCCTCACTCGCGACGCTCAGGCTCGAGGACGAGCTTTGAATCTGAGACCGGAGGTCGACGTTCCGACTCAGAACGCGGGGGCTGGATGCCCCGCGGATGTAAAACCGTGCTGAGAGATCTCTAAGCTCCATAGACCGATGATCGTCAAGAAGTCACCGGAGGAGATCGAGCGCATCGAGGTGTCGGGTGCGATCCTCGCCCGCTGCTTGACGATGCTGCGCGGCAAGGCCCGCCCCGGCGTGACCACCGAGGAGCTCGACAAGGCGGCGGAGCGCTTCATCCGCTCGCAGGACGCCGAGCCCGTCTTCAAGGGCTACCGCGGCTTCCCCGGCTCGATCTGCGCTTCGCCGAACTCGATGGTCGTGCACGGGATCCCCGGTCCCTACAAGCTTCAGCGTGGCGACATCCTCTCAATCGACGTCGGCGTGGTCCACGACGGCTGGGTGGCCGACGCCGCTATCACGGTTCCGATCGGCACGGTCAGCTCGGTGGCCCGTCGCCTGATCGAGACCACCAAGGCCGCGCTCTTCGCCTCGGTGGAGCAGTGCGTTCCCGGCAACCACCTCGGCGATGTCTCGCACGCCTGCCAGAAGCGAGTCGAGCAAGACGGATTCAGCGTCGTGCGCTCGCTCGTGGGCCATGGCGTGGGCCGGGAGATGCACGAGGATCCGCAGATCCCCAACTACGGGGACCCGGGCACCGGAATCGAGCTGACGGAGGGCATGGTGCTGGCCATCGAGCCCATGGTGAACGCGGGCGACCACCCCGTCCGAATGGGTTCCGACAACTGGTCTGTGTACTCTCAGGACGGGTCGCTTGCCGCCCATTTCGAGCACACGGTGGCGATAACGGCGGAGGGCCCGCGCATATGTACGCCCTGGCACCTCGAGGAGGCGCGCCGCGCCGCTTGATGATTACCTCCGCGGGGCATCCAGCCCCGCGGTCTGATTAGGCGCTTCGGCGTCCCGCCTCAAGTGAAGGCCGCAGCCACCCGGCTGCTATCTTTCAGCGTGCCTTTCCGGCGCGAAGCCGTCTCCTGGGCTTTGCGCTATTTCTCTTTGTCCCAAACGAACGCGGAGCAATGAAGGTCCGAGCGTCAGTTAAGCCCATGTGCGAGAAGTGCAAGATCATCCGCCGCCACGGCGCGGTTTTGGTGATCTGTCAGAACCCCCGCCACAAGCAGCGGCAGGGGTAGCTGGTCGATGGCACGTATCGCAGGCATCAACATTCCGCTCAATAAGCGGGTAGAGGTGGGCCTCACCTACATCTACGGGATCGGCCCTTCGCTCTCTCGGGACATGCTGCAGAAGACCGGCGTCGACCCGAACACCTACGTCAAGGACCTCACCGACGACGAGGTAGTCAAGCTCCGCGAGGCGATCGACCGCGACCTCACCGTCGAGGGCGACCTTCGCCGCGAGCGCTCGCAGAACGTCAAGCGCCTGATGGAGATCGGCTGTTACCGCGGTCTCCGGCACCGCCGTGGCCTTCCGGTCAACGGCCAGCGCACCAAGACGAACGCGCGCACGCGTAAGGGCCCGAAGCGCATGCAGGTCGCCGGGAAGAAGAAGGTGAAGAAGTAGCGTGGCGCAGCAGAGGCCAGCACGCGGTCGTGGCCGCCGCCGGGTGAAGAAGAACATCCCGTTCGGCCAGGCCCACATCAAGACAAGCTTCAACAACACGATCGTGTCGCTCACCGACAAGGAGGGCAACGTGATCGCGTGGGAGTCCGCCGGCGGCGCCGGCTTCAAGGGCTCCCGCAAGTCCACTCCGTTCGCGGCGCAGGTGACAGCCGACGCCGCGGCCAAGAAGGGGATGGAGCAAGGCCTTCAGAAGGTCGAGGTGTTCGTCAAGGGCCCGGGCTCCGGGCGCGAGACGGCCATCCGCTCGCTCCAGGCCGCCGGGCTCGAGGTGACCAGCATCCGGGATGTCACGCCGCAGGCGCATAACGGTTGCCGGCCACGCAAGAGGAGGCGTGTCTAAGTGGCGCGCGATCGTGGAGGGCAGTGCAAGCAGTGCCGGCGGGAGGGCATCAAGCTCTACCTCAAGGGCGAGCGCTGCCTCACCGACAAGTGTGGCGTCGAGCGCCGGAGCTATCCCCCGGGAGAGCACGGCCGCGGCCGCCAGAAGCAGTCCGAGTACCGGCTTCAGCTGCGCGAGAAGCAGAAGGCCCGCCGTTTCTACGGCGTGCTGGAGAAGCAGTTCCGCAGCTACTACGCCAAGGCGAGCCGGCAGCCCGGTGTGACCGGCGAGAACCTGCTCAGGCTGCTGGAAACCCGCTTGGACAACGTGCTGGTGCGGCTCGGATTCGCCGCCTCGCGCAGGCAGGCGCGCCAGCTCGTACTGCACGGCCACTGGACCGTCAACGGCCGGCGGGTGGACATCCCCTCTTACCAAGTCCGTACCAACGACGTGATCGCCGTCAAGGCGGGCAGCTCTGCCGCCCAGGTGATCCGCGACGCAACAGAGCTCATCTCCGTCGTCCCAGCCTGGCTTCAGGCCGACCACGACGGACTCACGGCGAAGATTCTGCGCCTGCCGGAGAGGTCGGAGATCGACACTCCGGTGCAGGAGCAGCTCATCGTCGAGCTGTATTCGAAGTAGTGACCCGCTGCCGCACCGTGTCGCGCTAGACGCGGGCACGCGGTGAGCCCAGACGCGAAGGAATCTCTCTCATGCTCGAGTTTCAGACCCCCCAGATTTCCGCCGAGAACGTGGAGGACAACCACGGCACCTTCACGATCGAGCCGCTGGACCGCGGCTTCGGCTACACCTTCGGCAACTCGCTTCGTCGAGTGCTGCTGTCTTCTCTTGCCGGGGCCGCTGTCACGAGCGTGAGGATCGAGGGCGTTGCCCACGAGTTCTCCACCATCTCGGGCGTGAAGGAGGACGTGACTGACATCGTCCTCAACCTCAAGGAGGTGGTGTGCCGTATGCATACGGACGCCACCGAGATCGAGGCGCCCCTGATCGCGACCGGTCCGGGCGAGGTCACGGCGAAGGACATCGACCTGCCCTCGGGCGTCGAGATCCTAAACCCGGACGCCCACATCGCCACCCTCGAGAAGAAGACCAAGCTCGAGGTCTACCTGACGATCGGGCGCGGGCGCGGCTACTCCCCTGCCGAGGAGAACAAAACCGACGACCAGCCCATCGGCGTGATCCCGATCGACTCGATCTTCTCGCCGGTCAAGCGCGTGGCCTACCAGGTGGAGGCCGCTCGTGTGGGCCAGCGCACGGACTACGACAAGCTCACCCTCGACATCGAGACCGACGGCTCGGTTGAGCCGCAGGCGGCTCTGCGCGAGGCGGCCGAGATCCTCATCCAGAGCCTCTCGATCTTCACCGACCAGGAGCGCCTCGAGGCGTTGCGCGGCGGTGTCGACGGTGGCCTGGACGTGGCGGCTGCCGCGGGCGGCCCGCAGCCCGGTCGCGCCCCCGGCGGGATGGACGACATCCTGATCGAGGAGCTCGAGCTGGGTGTGCGCTCGTACAACTGCCTCAAGCGCGCCGGCATCCAGACGGTCGGCGAGCTGCTGCAGAAGTCCGAGTCGGAGCTGAACGCGATCCCGAACTTCGGCCGCAAGTCGATCGAGGAAGTCATCGAGACCCTCGAGGCGCGCGGACTGCACCTGCGGCAGGGCTAGTCCCTTCCGTAGACTCTCAGTGCCATGCGCCACCAGAAGGACCGCGGAAAGCTAAGTCGCAGCGCCTCGCACCGAAAGGCGCTGCTCATGAACCTCTCGCGCGAGGTGATCACGCACGAGCGGATCGAGACCACCGAGGCGAAGGCCAAGGCAGTCAAGCCCGATCTCGAGCGGCTGATCACCCTCGCCAAGAGGGGTGATCAGCACGCGCGCCGCCAGGCGATGGCGAAGCTCGGCCAGGACAAGTTCGTGGTCTACAAGCTGTTCGAGGAGATCGCTCCTCGCTACTCGGAGCGTCCGGGTGGGTACACGCGGATCCTGAAGCTGGGGCCGCGCCGCTCGGACTCGACCGAGATGGTCCTGCTCGAGCTGGTCTAAGCGGTCCGGCTCCCCATGGCCGACTACTCCGACGTCAAGAACCGCATCCGCGAGACGTGGGAGCTCGGCGATTACAGCGTGGTCGCGGAGATGACCATGCCCGCGTCGCAGGTGCTGCTCGATGCGTGCGCGATCTCCGCCGGGCAGGAGCTGCTCGACGTCGCGGCCGGCAACGGCAACCTGGCGCTGCTCGCCGCGCGCGAGGGCGCGGCCGTGGTGGCCTCGGATCTCACGCCGGGGATGGTGGAACTGGGCAGCGCGCGAACCTCTTCGGAGGGCTATGACGTCGAGTGGGTGGTGGCCGACGTGGAGGAGCTGCCGTTCGAGGATGCGCGCTTCGACTGCTCGGCGTCGGTGTTCGGCGCGATGTTCGCGCCGCGGCCAGAGGTGGCCGCTTCTGAGATGTTCCGGGTGGTGCGCCCGGGCGGGACGGTCGGCCTGGCTGCATGGACCCCAACCGGCTTCCAGGGGCGCGTGTTCGCAATTGGCGCGAAGTACGTGCCGCCCGCGGCGCCGGTGCCTTCCGCCACGCTGTGGGGAGACGAGGACACGGTGCGGGAGCGGCTCGAGGGGCTCGCCTC
>DATBKS010000034.1:0-3574 GCA_036555755.1 Thermoleophilaceae bacterium | reverse complement strand
GCCGGCGACTGGCCGCAGCCGAGCGTCTATAAGCGCAGCGGCCGTCCCTGCCCGCGCTGCGGCACGCCGATCGCCTCAGGCGGACTCGGCGACGACAACCGCACCGTCTACTGGTGCCCGGGGTGCCAGTCGTGAGCGGGCGCGCGGAGCACCTGCCGCCGCTCAAGCGCGTCGGCCACAAGGGCGCCGGCCACGTGAGCCCGGGCAACACGCTCGCGAGCTTCGAGGCCGCGCTCGAGCACGGCGTCGACATGATCGAGTTCGACGTGCTGCGGCTGCGCGACGGGCGCCTCGTGCTCGCCCACGACTACCGCGACGGGGAGCGCCCGGACGCGCTGTCGCTCGAGGAGGGACTCGACAACTTCGCGGGCGAGGCGTACGCCGATGTCGAGCTCAACGTGGACCTCAAGCTCACCGGCTACGAGCGCGAGGTGGTCGACGGGCTAAGCGTCCGCGGGCTGGCCGACCGCGCGATCATCTCGACGCACTACATCGAGAGCCTCGACCTGGTCGGGCAGCTCCACCCGGGGCTGCGCCGCGGGTTGTCGGTGCCACGCCTCCAGAGCGACCCGACGAAGAGCGCGTGGAAGCGCCCCTTCGCGCTGGCGGTCGCGGCAGCCGCACGCCGCCTCATCCCGATCCGCGCGGGACGCCTGATCCGGGCCGGCCGCATCGAAGCGCTGATGAGCCACTGGCGGCTCGTGAGCCCGCAGATGGTGCGGGCGGTCCACTCGGCCGGCGGCCAGCTCTACGTCTGGACCGTGGACGACGCCGCGGAGATCGAGCGGCTGTCAGCACTCGGAGTCGATGCGGTGATCAGCAACGACCCCCGCTTGTTCACGTAGCGCCGCCTAAGTGATTTGACACGTACCGCTGGAGTAGCCGGGCGGGTCCGCCCCCGGCGCGACATGCTCGCTCTTGGTGTTGGCGTGGAGCGTCCGCACGACCACCGTGCGACGTACTCCGCTCTTCGTCCGGCGCTTCTCGCGCCACTGGAAGTCGACCACGCCGCGAAGAACGAACGAGGTGCCGGCCGGCGGTGCCTGGAACTGGAATGTCCAGCCGGCCTGCACCGCCTTGCGGTTGGCGGCCCTGCCGAGAGACTGCCACCCGGACACCCCGGCAGTTCCGCGCACGTTCGTCCAAATCTTCTTGTCGGGCTTGTAGGCCTGCGCGTGGAAGCGCATGAACAGCCGTTGCCGCTTGCCGCCGCCCGGCATGCTGGCGCGGACGCCCATGCTGTCGGGCCAGGTAGTGGTGTCGCAGATGTTCACCGTCGCCCAGAGGCCCTTCGGCGGCGGCGCGGCGCTCGCCGGCGCGCAGGCGCACAGAAACGCCGCTACGGCGAGGGCAGATACGTGGCGAAACCTTGTCCCCTGTCGGAACATCTCACTCAATCAGCCCCCAAAAGCGCCAAAAGTTGCGTGATGAAGTCCGTCTTTAGGCGTATTGAACACGTGAGCGAATCGGTAGTCGAGCCCTTGCAGCCGCTTGTTACAGAGGATTTGCCGGCCAGCGAAAGTTTCGAGGCCCTGTACAGGAGCACCTTTCCGCGGGTGTACGGATATGTGGCGTCTCTGCTGCGCGACCGGTCCGCCGCCGAGGACGTAACCGCGCAGGCGTATGAGCGCGCCTATCGCAAGCACCGCAGCTTCCGCGCGGCGCGCGGCAGTCGGGAGGCGTGGCTGTTCGGGATCGCCCGCAACGCCGCCCTCGACGAGCTGCGCAAGCGGCAGCGCCGCGCCGGACTGACGGTGGAGCTCGAAGACGTCTCCACCCCGTCGCCGCCGGAGTACGCCGAGATCGCGCTGCGCCGTGAGACGGTCCGCGCCGCGCTCATGACCCTCGACGCCCGCGAGCAGGACATCGTGGCGCTCAAGTTCGCCGGCGATCTGTCCCACGCCGAGATCGCGAAGGTGCTGCGCATCTCCGAGTCCAACGCCGGCACCCGACTTCACCGTGCACTCGAGAAGCTCAGGAAGGCTTGTGATGACCACGCTTGAACACGAACTTGAGATCGCCCTCAGGGCCGAGACGCCGCGCCCGAACGCGGAGTTCGCCGATCGGCTCGACGCGAAGGTGGCCGAGGGCTTCCCCCGGCAGAAGCCGTCGCGCTTCCGCCTGCCGACCCGGGCGCTGCCAGCCCTCGCCACCGGCCTCGCCCTGATCGTCGCCGTCGTTGTCGTGGTCTCCCTCACCGGCAAGAACGGCAGCTCGAGTGGAGGCTCCGTGAGCAGCAGCGCCGGCAGCGAAGCCGCCGCGCCCGCCGTCCGCCAGGCCACGCCTGACAGCTTCGCCGCCGGCGGCTCGTCCACGAGCTCGGCTCAGGTCGCGCCGAGTATCGGCAAAGCACCCTCCGTCCCGCCCACCTCCGGCGTCCGCCGCGTGGAGCGCTCCGCCGCGCTCACCCTGGGCGCGACGAGCTCGAAGCTCGATGACGTGGCCAACGGCATCGTGGGCGTGGTGGACCGCCACCACGGGTTCGTCCTCCATTCCAGCGTCACCACCGGCAGCGGCGGCTCCACTGGCGGCACATTCGTGCTGCGCGTCCCGTCGGGTCAGCTGCAGGGCACCCTGAGCGACCTGTCGGGTCTCGCCGACGTCCGCTCGCGCACTCAGAGCGCCGACGACATCACCTCGCCGTACAACTCCGTGCGGTCCCGGCTCGCCGAGGCACGGGCGCTGCGCCACAGCCTGCTGGCACGGCTCGCCCAGGCCACGACCGAGACCGAGGCGCAGGCGCTGCGCAACCGCATCCACCTGGTGAACGCGCAGATCCGCTCGCTGGACGCCAGCTTCGCGCGCCTCCAGAACCGCGCGCGGCTCGCCACCATCGACGTGACGCTCGTGCGGGAGCGGGCGCACCACAGCGCCGGTGCCACGGGTATCGCCGGCGACTTCGACGACGCCCTGCACTCGCTCGCCGTCTCCTTCGGGATCGCGGTGCGGGTGCTCGGCGTCGCGCTCCCGCTGGCGCTGCTGGCGGCACTCGGCTGGTGGGGCGCGGCGGTGCTCAAGCGCCGTCGCCGCGAGGCCGCGCTCTTCTAGACCAGCATCAGCGCTCGATCTGGACCGAGAAGCCCTCGGCCTTCACCGCGTCGAGAATCTCGTCGTCGTGCTCCGGGCCGTTGGTCTGGAGCACGAGGTGGATCGCAGTCTCGCGCAGGTGCAGGTCCATGCCCTCGCGCAGGTGCTCCACGTCAACCACGTTGCCGCCGTGCTCGGCCACGATCCGCAAGAGCGTGGAGAGGGAGCCGGGCCGGTCGGGCACCACCGTGGCGAGCACGATGCGCCGCCCCGCCGCGGTCTCGCCGAGGCGGATGCACTCGGCAAGCAGCGACGCGTCCACGTTGCCGCCGGACAGCACCGCGCACACCTCGCCGCCCACCGGCGGCTGAACCTTGCCCTGCATCAGCGCCGCCACCCCCACGGCGCCGGCGCCCTCGACGACAAGCTTCGAGCGCTCGAGCAGCAGCACCATCGCCTGCGCCACCTCGTCGTCGCTCACCGTCACGACCTCGTCGATCCAGCGCTCGACGAGCGGCAGCGTGAGCTCGCCGGGCTGCTTCACGGC
>DATBKS010000033.1:0-29894 GCA_036555755.1 Thermoleophilaceae bacterium | reverse complement strand
AGTGAGAGCCGCGGTAATCGAGGAGATCGGCAGCCTGCCGGTCGTGAACGACGTCGACGAGCCCTCGCGGGCCGATGGCCAGACGCTGATCGAGGTGCTGGCGGCGCCGCTCAACCCGATCGACATCTCCACCGCCGCCGGCCGGTACCCCGGCGGCTCGCCGGACACGCCGTTCGTGGCGGGCCGCGAGGCGGTGGGGCGCGTGCTCGAATCCGATTCGTTCGACAAGGGCGCGCTCGTGTATGCCGCGGGGCTCGGGTTCATTTCCGAGCGCGCCGTGGTGAACGACGGCGACGCGGTCCAGCTGCCCGCGGATGTGGATCCCGCGCTCGCCTCCGGCTTCGGCGTGGCCGGCCTGGCAGCGTGGCTCGCCCTCGAGTGGCGCGGCGACCTGCGCGAGGGCGAGACCGTGCTCGTGCTCGGCGCCAGCGGCGCGGTGGGCGTGATCGCCGTCCAGGCCGCCAAGCTGCTCGGTGCGGGGCGCGTCGTGGCGGTTGGGCGCTCCGAGCAGGGCCTCGCCCGCGCGAGCGAGCTCGGCGCCGACGCAACCGTGAAGCTAGGCGACCAAGAGGACTTGGCGGCAGCCTTCCTCGAGGCCTGCGACGGCCAGCTCGACCTCGTGATCGACCCGGTGTGGGGCGAACCGGGAGCCGCGGCCGTGAAGGCCACGAGCTTCGGCGGGCGGGTCGTGCAGCTCGGGCAGTCGGCCGGCAAGGAGGCGACGCTCGAGTCCGGCTGGATCCGGACCAAGATGGTGTCGATCCTCGGCCACACCAACTTCGCCGCCCCCACCGATGTCCGCAACGACGCCTATCTGCGCATGGTCCGGCACGCCGCCGCGAGCGAGCTGACGGTCGATTACGAGCAGGTCCCGCTCGAGCAGGTGGCGGAGGCGTGGCAGCGCCAGGAGTCCTCTCCAGGGCTCAAACTGGTGCTCTCGCCGAGCGGTGTACCGTAGGATTTCTCACTCTCTTCCCCCGCCGTAGACCCCCTCAGGAGGCCTCTCCCTATGCCAGACGCAGTGATCGTCGATGCCGTGCGCTCCCCGATCGGACGAGCTTTCAAGGGCTCGCTGGTCTCGATCCGCCCCGATGACCTCGGCGCCTACGTGGTCGACCAGCTGCTCGAGCGCAACCCCGAGGTGGCGCCCGACTCGATCGAGGACCTGATCTGCGGCTGCGGCCTGCCGCAGGGCGAGCAGTCCTTCAACATCGGCCGCATCATCGCGCTGCTCTCGCGCCTGCCGGACAGCGTGACGGGCACGACCGTGCACCGCTATTGCGCGTCGTCGCTGCAGGCGATCCGGATCGCCGCGCACGCCGTGATGGCCGGTGAGGGCGACGCCTTCATCGCCGCCGGCGTCGAGCACGTGAGCCGCGTGGGCATGTGGTCCGAGAACGGGCTGCCCCAGCTGATGGGCGCGCTCCAGCAGCAGGCGCCCGAGGGCGTGGACATCCCGCAGCCCAACCTCAAGAACGAGAAGCTCAACGGCGAAGACGGGCGCACGAACGCCTACATCGACATGGGCATGACCGCCGAGAACGTGGCGGAGAAGTACGACGTCAAGCGCGACGACATGGACAAGTACGCACAGCGCTCACAGGAGCTGGCCGTGGCCGCGCGTGACGAGGGCTTCTTCGACCGCGAGATCGTGGCGATCGAGCTGCCCGACGGCTCGACGGTCGAGAAGGACGACGGCCCGCGCGCGGACAGCACGCTCGAGAAGCTTCAGTCGCTGAAGCCGGCCTTCAAGGAGGACGGCCGCGTGACCGCCGGCAACTCCTGTCCGCTGAACGACGGCGCGGCCGCCGTGCTGGTGATGTCGGACACGCGCGCGAAGGAGCTCGGCTTGAAGCCCCGGGCCCGCGTGATCGCGTCGGCCACGAGCGGGCTCGAGCCGGAGATCATGGGCGTGGCCCCGATCGGCGCGATCAGGAACGTTGTGAAGCGCGCCGGGATGACCATGGACGACGTCGACGTGGTGGAGCTCAATGAGGCGTTCGCCGCCCAGGTGATCCCGATCATGGACGAGTGCGGGATTCCTTTGGAGAAGCTCAATCCGCACGGCGGGGCGATCGCTCTCGGGCATCCGTTCGGGATGACGGGCGCGCGGATCATGGCGACGCTGCTGAACGACCTCGAGAGCGATGACAAGACGATCGGGCTCGAGACGATGTGCGTGGCCGGTGGTCAGGGCATGGCCATGCTGGTCGAGAGACTGAACTAGGAGGCTGCAAACCTGCGCCCTGCGGGCGTCCTCGGTCGGCCGCATGCCGACGCATGCGGGCCTCCCTGCGTCCTTGCAGGTCTTGGTTTTCGCACCTAGTTCAGCCTCTTACAGGTGAACTAGCAGCGCGCGAGCGCCCGGGCGTAGAAGCCCAGGTAGCTCTTCCAGTGGCTGCGCCAGTAGGAGCCGGTGTGGCCGCCTGGCCAGCGATGGACGGTGATCTTCACGCCGCCTGAGCGGAGCGCGGCGACGAAGGCGCGGTCGCCCGGGTCGAAGGGATCGGCCGTGCCGGCGTCGAGCCACAGCGGCTTGCCGGCGAACAGGCCCGGGTGCCTCCGGGCCACGCCCACCACGTTGTGGCGGCCGAAATCGGCCGCGTTGTCGAACGCCCCCGGCGCGGTCTGGCTCGAGCTCGTCCACAGCGCCGGCGAGTGGCCGCCCACCGCGCAGAAGCGCCCGGGGTGGAGCCGCGCGAGGTCGAAGGCGCCGAAGCCGCCCATCGAGATCCCGCCGATGGCGATGCGTGCAGGGTCGGCACCCGTCCGCTTGATCGCGGCAGGGATCACCTCGTCCATCACGTAGCGGCCCCAGCGGGCGCCGCCGCGGTCGTGCCAGTAGGAGTGGTCGCCGCCATCCGGGAACACGATGTCCGGCGCGCGGTCGCCAAGCCCCGCGAGCGCCGCGAACATCTGCGCGTTGAGGCTGCCGTCCTCGGTCATCCCCCGCCCGTGGAGGAAGACGAGCAACGGCCGCTGTCCCGATCCCGCGGGCCGGACCAGCGTCTCGCGCAGCCGCCTATGAACGAACTGGCTACGGATGAAGAAGTGCGACACACCAGCCCCATGCCGGTCAACCCCCAACGGCGAACGGCGGGCAAACGCCGCGGCAGCCAGCACCAAACCGGCGACGACAGCCAGCGCCAGTGCAGCGCGGCGCCTACTCACCAAGTGCCGGGATGCCGCCCATGAATAGCCGCGTACAGAAGCTGGCGGCGGCGTCGACGTCCGGTGGCTCGCGGTCCAGCAGGCGCGTGGCCACCTGGAAGCCCACGCCCACCATGGCGGTCGCGAGGTAGTCGAGGTCGAGCGACGGGAGGTCCCCCGCGTCCGACCAGTCGGCGAGGTCGACGAACAGCTCGTGGGTGCCGGCCTCGAAGATCTCATCGTCGATCAGGACGCCGAGCATCCCCTGGTTGCGCCGCAGCACCTCGAACAGCTCGCGCTCCTCCAGCACCAGTTCGAAGTAGGCGCGGTAAGCGCCCTCGAGCCGCTCCTCCACCGTCCTGCCGGGCGTGCGGCGCTGCTCGCGCACGACGTCGCGCGCCTTGTCCGCCAGCTCGGCGATCAGCGCGCGGAAGACGTCGGTCTTGTCATGGAAGTAGTTGTAGAAAGTGCCGCTGGCGAGATCGGTCTCGCGCACGATGTCGCGGGCGGTCGCCTCCCCGACACCCTTCTCGGCGAACACCTTGCGGGCCGCGGCTAAAAGCTTCTCGCGGTTCTGCGCCTTGAGCTCCTCCCGGCGGCCGGACAGCTCGCTTGAGGCGATGCTGGTTTCCACCCGGGGTCTTGTACATGCCCCATTCGCATTGGTCAAGCCCATTTGGACGGTTTGCCCGGCAATCCCGTTTCTAAAGAGAACCGCTCTGCCAGTCGATTAGCCACAAGGGTGTTCTGGCGCATTTTGGGTACCAAATCGGCATCGGTCCGCCGGCAGTTGCTTGTGCGGGCTGCTTTGGCGATCTCCGCCGCGGTGATCTGCGTAACCGCGGCCGGAGTGCTCGCCGCTCGTCAGGCCGCGGGCCAGCAGGTCGATCAGCGTGCAGACGCGGCCAAGGCGGCATTCGACCAGTCGCTCGCGCTGCGCAGCGCCCGCACTCGCGGTGCCGCCGCGCGCAACCGTGCGGAAAGGCAGGCGGCGCGTGACGCGAGCCGCGCCACCGGCGCGCAGGTAACCCTCGGCGCGGCGAGCGGTCCCGGGCGGGTGCACACCTACCCGCTCCCCGGCGGCCGCCGTCTGACCGTCGTCGTCGCGACCACCCCGCTGGCCGACGCAACGCGCAGCGCCCTCTTCATGGGCCTCGGGATCGGCGCCGGGGTCATGCTCGTCGTGCTTTCCCTACTCGCGGCGGGGATCGACCGCGTGGTCCGCGACAGGGCGAAGGGCTTCAACTCCCTCATCGAGGAGAGGGCGGCGGAGCAGCGCGACCTACTTGCCGCGGAGGCCGGAGGCGAGCCGCTGGCGGACGTGGCCGACAACCAGCAGTTCCTCGAATCGCTCGGGGTCGAGATCAACCGCGCGCAACGGGACAAGAGTCCGGTGAGCCTGGTGCTCGTCGACATCGACGGCTTCGGCTCGATCAACGACGCGCACGGCCGCAGCTTCGGAGACGAGGTGGCCCAGCGGGTGACCGACGCGCTGCGCGGCATGCTGCGCGCAACCGACGTGCTCGTGCGCCTCGGAGGCGACGACTTCGCGCTCATCCTTCCCGGCGCTGATGGCACGCTCGCCACGAGCATCGCCGAGCGCGCCCGCAAGGCAGTGGCGCAGACCTCGACCGACGACCGGCGGATCGCCTGCTCGGCCGGCGTGGCGTCGTATCCGGACGATGCCCGTGACGGCGTGACCCTGCTTCATCTCGCGGGCGGCGCCCTGCGCTGGGCCAAGGCGAGCGGTCGCGGGCAGACGCGCCGCTACGACCCCACCAAGGTGTCTGTGCCGACCGGAGCGGAGGAGCGCAGCGAGATCGAAAGCCTGCTCGCGCGCGAGCGCCCGCTGGTCCCCTACTTCCAGCCGCTCGTGTCGCTCTCCACGGGCCAGATCCTCGGCTTCGAGGCGCTGTCGCGCTTCCCGGAGCCGCCCGGCCGCGGCCCCGATGCCTGGTTCGCGCAGGCCGCCCGCTGCGGCCTCGCCGCGCGCCTCGAGGCGGCGGCCCTGACCGCGGCCCTTGCGACGCCTAACCGCCCGGCCGGCACCTTCCTCTCCATCAACGTCAGCCCGAGCACGCTGGTATCGCCTGAGGTCCAGGCCGTCCTGCCGGAGGACATGGCGGGGCTCGTGGTGGAGATCACCGAGCATGAGCTGATCGACAACATCGACGTGCTCGAGCAGGAGCTGGCCGGGCTGCGCGAGCGCGGGGCCCGCATCGCGGTGGATGACGCAGGCGCGGGCTACGCCGGCCTCACGCAGGTGATGCGCATCCAGCCCGACGTGATCAAGCTCGACCGCTCGCTGGTGATGAACCTTCACGAGGACCCGGCCAAGGCGGCGCTGGTCGACTCGTTCGTCCGCTTCGCCCGCCGCACCGGCTCGTCCGTGTGCGCGGAGGGCATCGAGACGATGGAGGAGCTGACGCTCCTCGCGGACCTCGACGTGACTTATGGGCAGGGGTACGTGCTGGCCCGTCCAGCTCCCGAGTGGGGTGCCGTGCCGGGCTCGGTCTCCGAGTCGCTCCTGCGCTCCAGCCTGCGCAGCCAGGGCGACGTGAGGAACGCGAGCCTCCTCGCCGAGAGCGGCGACCAGCGACTCGAGTACGTGAGCGCGCGGCTCTCCAAGCTCCACGCGATGGACGAGCTGCCCGACGTGTTCGACCTGATCGCCGCCGAGATCGGCGCCGACGACGTCTGTCTGTCGCGCTGGCTGCGCGAGGAGAACGCGGTGGAGACGATCATGGACAGCACGGGCGACGAGCCCGGCACGCGCTTCAACCTCGCCAACTACCCGTCGACCGCGCACGTGCTGCGCACCGGCGAGGCCGTGCAGGTGCTGGCGTCCGACCCCGGCGCCGACCTCGGCGAGGTGTCCCTGCTCGGGCGGCTCGGCTTCGAGTCGCTCCTGATGGTGCCGGTGGTGTCGCGCGACAAGCCGCTCGGGCTGCTCGAGGCCTACAGCCGGCTCGAGCGGCCGTGGACGCGTAGCGAGATCAACCGCGCGCGGATCATCTCGTACCAGCTGGGCGCGGCCTTCGACGGACTCGAGCGCCCGCACCTCGTCGAGCCGGCCGCCTAGCTCCGCTCAGTCGTTGACGAGCACGATCTTGCCGAGCTTGCCGCCGGCCTCGAAGCGCTCGTAGGCGTCCGCAGCCTGCTCCAGCGGGAAGGTCTCGGCGATCGGGACCTTCAGGGCGCCCGCGTCGAAGAGCGGCAGGACGTGTTTCTCCACCCCACGCGCGGCCAGTGCCTTCTCCTCGAGCGGCCGCGCCCGCAGCGTCGAGCCGCGAATGGTGGCGCGCGTTCCCATGAGGGCGCCGAGGTGGAACTCGACCTTGCCGCCGGCGCCGATGCCGATGATCACGATGCGGCCGTTCGTGGCAAGCGAGTTGAGGTTGCCCTCCATGTTGGGCGCGCCGACGAGCTCGAGGATCACGTCGAACGGGCCGCGCGCCTCGAAGCCCTCGCAGGCGATCGCGTTCGCCCCGAAGTTCCCCACCTCGCCGCGATGAGTCTCGTTCCGGACGGTGGCGGTCACCAGCGCGCCGGCCGAGCGGCCGAGCTGAACGGCCGCGGTGCCCACGCCGCCGGCGGCGCCATGGACGAGCAGCCGCTCCCCCATCTTCAGGCCCGCCTGGGTGAAGAGCGCGTCGTGCGCGGTGGTGAAGACCTCGGGCGTGCCCCCGGCAGCGGGCCAGTCGAGGGCGTCCGGCACCGGCATCGCCTGGCGCTCGTGCACCACCGCCAGCTCTGCCTGGCCGCCGCCGCCGACGATCGCCATCACGCGGTCGCCCTCGTTGAAGCGCGTGGCCCCTTCACCCAGGGCGGCCACCTCGCCCGCCAGCTCCAGTCCTGGAATGTCCTCGGGACTTCCCGGGGGCGCCGGATAGCGGCCTTTCCGCTGCATCATGTCGGCGCCGTTGAGGCCCGCCGCACGTACCGAAACGAGTACCTCGCCCTTCCCCGGTTTGGGGTCAGGGCGATCGACCACTTCCAGATTTCCATCGTTTACTGTGACTGCTCGCATGGCGGCGGATGGTACGCATCGCGCATGGTTCCCGCCGGTCAGCCATTTAGGGTGCGGAAGAATTCACGGTTTAGGGGAGTTCGTTTTGGGGGCAGGTCCAGGCAGAATGAGAACACCGTCACTTTTCTCCCAGCCGCCCATCTGGCGCGAAAGCCGCTTCGGGCTGGAGATGGCCGCCCTGCTGCGCGACCCGGTGTACCAGGGCGAGGGTGTCTCCGACGGGCGCGGACAGCCCGTCCTCCTCGTACCGGGGTTCCTGGCCGGCGACGATTCGCTTGGGGTGATGACCCGCTGGCTGCGTCGCACCGGGCACCACACGCGCAAGGCTGGGATGCGCTCGAACATCAACTGCTCCGAGACGGCGGTCGGCCGGCTCGAGGAGCGCGTGGAAGTCCTTGCTGAGTCGCGCGGGCAGAAGGTCGCGATCGTCGGCCAGAGCCGCGGCGGCAACTTCGCCCGTGTGCTCGCAGTGCGGCGGCCGGATCTGATCTCGGGGATCATCGCGCTCGGCTCACCCCAGGTTGACCCGATGGCGGTGCACCCGCTGATCCGCTTGCCCGTGATCGCGGTGGGCGCGCTCGGCACCCTCGGCGCTCCCGGGCTCTTCAGCCACTCCTGCCGGAGCGGCCGCTGTTGCGAGCAGTTCTGGGAGGACATGCACGCCGACTTCCCCAACGGCGTCGGCTACGTCTCGATCTACTCGCGCAGCGACGGCATCGTCGACTGGCGCTCCTGCCTCGACCCCGCCGCCGAGCACGTTGAGATCAAGGCGAGCCACTGTGGAATGGCCGTGAGTCCGCATGCGTACCGGGAGACCGCGGATGCGCTCAGCCGATTCCGCCGCCGCGCACGCAGGCAGACCCAGAGCCTGCGCCTCCGCCGCGCGGCTTAGTTGGCAGTTGGCAGTTGGCAGTTGGCAGTTGGCAGTTGGCAACTAAGAACTAAGAACCAGGCACCAGTGCTACTGCTCCTCGCACGGATCCTGCTCTGAGCTTGTCGAGCGCCTCGTTCGCTCGTTCCAGTTCGAACGCCTCCACCTCGGTGCGCACCGGGATGCGCGGCGCAAGGTCCATGAATTCGTGACCGTCCTCGCGCGTGAGGTTGGCCACCGAGCGCACGCTGCGCTCTCCCCACAGCAGGTCGTAGGGGAAGCTCGGGATGTCGCTCATGTGGATGCCCGCGCACACGACGGTGGCGCCCTTGGCGCTCGCCGCGAGCGCCGCCGGCACGAGCGCGCCCACCGGGGCGAAGATGATCGCCGCATCGAGCTCCTCCGGCCCGGGCTTCATCGAGTCGCCCGCCCACTCGGCGCCCAGCTCGAGGGCGAGACTGCGCGCGTCGTCGTCTCCCTCGCGCGTGAAGGCGAACACGCGCCGGCCCTGGTGCACCGCCACCTGACAGATGATGTGGGCAGAGGCGCCGAAGCCGTAGAGGCCGAGCCGCTCGGCGTCGCCCGTCATCTTCAGGGAGCGCCAGCCGATCAGCCCCGCGCACAGCAGCGGGGCGGCTTGGAGGTCCGGATAGCCCTCCGGGATCGCGAAGCAGAAGTCCTCGCGCGCTACCGCCCAGTCCGCGTAGCCGCCGTCGAGCTGGTACCCGGTGAAGAGCGCGTTGTCGCAGAGGTTCTCGCGGCCGCTCACGCAGTAGCGGCAGGTGCCGTCGGTGGAGCCGAGCCAGGGCACGCCCACCCTGTTGCCGACGGCGTAGCGCTCGGCGCCCTCCCCCAGCTCCGCCACGCGCGCGACGATCTGGTGCCCCGGGATCAGCGGCAGCTTCGGCTCAGTCAACTCGCCGTCCACCACGTGCAGGTCAGTGCGGCAGACGGCGCAGACGTGGACCTCGAGGAGGAGCTGGCCGGGCCCCGGCTCGGGGGTCGGTACGTCGGCCGCCCTGAGCGGCGTGCGCGGTTCGTCGAGCACCATCGCCCTCATCTCGCGCAATGATGGCGGGAATGAGCTTCGGCCCACTTGTCGACACCGACTGGCTGCGCGCCGAGCTGGGCGACCCAGGCGTGCGCGTCGTGGACTGCCGCTGGAAGCTCGGCCATCCAGGCGCGGGCGAAGCCGCGTATCTCGAGGGGCACATTCCGGGCGCGGCGTTCCTCGACCTCGACACCGAACTGTCGGATCCGCCCGGCGAGCGCGGGCGGCATCCGCTGCCCGAGCCGAAGCGCTTCGAGGCCGCGGCGCGAGCGGCGGGCATCGGCAACGACAGCCGCGTCGTCGCCTACGACGAGGACGGCACGGGGGGCGCCGCACGGCTGTGGTGGCTCCTGCGCCACTTCGGTCACGACGACGTGGCGGTGCTCGACGGCGGCCTCGCCGCCTGGCGGGAATCCGGCGGCGTGCTCGAGCCCGGCGAGGCGCGGCCCGATGAGGGCGACTTCAGCGCCGCCGAAGTCGAGGGCGACACAGCCAGCGCCGAGGAGATCGAGGCCGGCGGGCTCGCGCTGATTGACGCCCGTGCGCCAGAACGATTCGAGGGCCGCGCCGAGCCGATCGACCCGCTGCGAGGCCACATTCCGGGAGCCACTAACGCGCCGTTTGCCGAACTTGCCCCGGGCGGCCGCTACCTGCCGCCAGACGAGCTGCGCGCGCTCCTGGACCGGGATGGCGCCCAGTTGGTGGCCTATTGCGGCTCGGGTGTGAGCGCCTGCACGGTGGTGCTCGCCGCCGAGCAAGCTGGCCTCCGGGCACGCCTCTATCCCGGCTCGTGGAGCGAGTGGTGCGCGCGCGGCGGCCCCGCCGAGACCGGCCCCGCGAGCTGAAACCGTGAACAGGCCGTCACCCGCGTCAGTACCATCGCTCAGGGGCTGATCGACTCACGAGGTGGCGGGGAGACATTTGAGGCACGGGGCGATGAGAGTGACACCGGGCCGCCGGTCCGTGGAGGGACTGGTGATCGGCCTAGTGATCGTGGTCGTGGTGGCGGTGCTCAACGCCAGCCTGGGCACCAACACGGTGCCGATCACGCTGCTGATCCTTGGGCCGCTCGTCACCTGTACGCGGAGTGGCCCGCGCGCGACCATCGCCGTGACGGCCGCCGCGCTGCTCGCGCTGATCATCATCGGCAACCCCGCGCACGTCTTCTCGAGCCTTCAGCTCCGGCGCCTGCTGATCCTGGGGACCGGCAGCGGCATGGCGATCTGGATCTCGGTGATCCGGGAAGCGCGTGAGCGTGCAGTGGATCTGCTGAGCACCCAGGCCGCCGTGGCTCGCATCCTGATGTCCGCGCCGTCTCTCGCGCAGGCCACGCCCAACCTGCTCGCGACGATCGGCGACCGGCTCGACTGGCAGCTCGGCGCCCTCTGGACCGTCCGGCCGCGCTCCAACACGATCGTGTGCGTCGAGGTCTGGTCCGATCAGAGCGTCGACACTCATCCGTTCGAGACCGCCACGCGCGCTTCGGTCTTCGGGCCTGGCGACGGCCTGCCGGGCCGCGTCTGGCAATCGGGCGAGCCGGAGTGGATCCTCGACGTCCGGAGTGACGAGAACTTCCCGCGCGTCGCCGCGGCGGTGGAGGTCGGCCTCGGGTCCGCGTTCCTGTTCCCGATCAAGAGCTCGAGCGGCATCCTCGGAGTGGTCGAGTACTTCGCGCGCGATGAGCGCGAGCCGGATACCCAGACGCTCAACCTGATGGACGCGCTGGGCGCGCAGCTCGGGGATTACGTCGAGCGCAAGCTGGCGGAAGAGGCGGTGCTCGAGAGCGAGGCGCGCAAGACGGCCGTGCTCCAGTCGGCGCTCGACTGCGTCGTCACGATGGACGGCGATGGCGTGATCGTGGAGTTCAACCCCGCTGCCGAGCGCACATTCGGCTACAGCGCGGAGGAGGCCGTCGGCCAGGAGCTGGCCGACCTGATCATCCCGCCGGACCTGCGCGGCCGGCATCGGAGCGGACTCGCTCGCTACCTCTCCACCGGCGAGTCGCGAATCCTCGACCGGCGTGTGGAACTGCGCGCCATGCGCAAGGACGGCAGCGAGATGCCGATCGAGCTCACGATCACGTCGATTGGCATCGAGCCACCGATGTTCTCCGGCTATCTGCGCGACCTCACCGAGCGCCACGAAGCCGAAGCGGTGCAGCTGCGCATGGCGGCGATCGTGGAGTCCTCGGATG
The DNA here is from genome assembly GCA_036555755.1 of Thermoleophilaceae bacterium. GTDB lineage: Bacteria > Actinomycetota > Thermoleophilia > Solirubrobacterales > Thermoleophilaceae > JAICJR01. Next base: position 18,598 of record DATBKS010000033.1, on the reverse strand, counting down.
ACGCGATCCTCAGCAAGGACCGTGACCTGATCATCCGAAGCTGGAACCGCGGCGCCGAACGGCTTTACGGCTACACGGCAGAGGAGGTGATCGGGCAGCCAATCAAGATCCTGGTCCCTCCCGAACGCGAGGGCGAAGAGGTGGAGCTACTTGCGCGGGTGCTGCGCGACGAGCGGGTGGAGCACTACGAGACCCGCCGCCGGCGCAAGGACGGGGCGATCCTGGACGTCTCGCTGACGGTGTCGCCGCTGCGCGAGCCGGGCGGACAGATCGTCGGCGCCTCGGTGATCGGGCGCGACGTGAGCGAGCGCAAGCGCGTGGAGGAGCAGCGCGCGGAGCTCCTGCGGATGGAGCAGGAGACGCGGCTCGCCACCGAGCGGGCGGAGCGGCGGGCGTCGTTCCTCGCCGAGGCGCAGTCGGTGCTCAGCTCCACACTGAACTTCGAGCTGACCCTGCGCAACCTGGCGGAGCTGGCGGTGCCGCAGCTGGCGGACTGGTGTGCCATCGACACGGTCCAGGCGGACGGCACGCTCCAGCGCCTCGCGCTCGTGCACATCGATCCCGCCAAGCAGCGCCTCGCCGCCGAGCTGCAGGCCAAGTACCCATCGCCGCCGACTCCCGATCGCGGGGCGCTCAAGGCGGTTCTGACCGGCGAGTCCGAGCTGATCCGCGAGATTCCGGACGAGCTGATCGCCGAGGCCGCGCAGAGCGACGAGCACGCCCGCGCGATCGCGCAGCTAGGCCTGCGCTCCGCGATGATCGTGCCTCTCCTGGGCCATGACCGGGCACTCGGCGTGATCACGTTCGCCTCCGCCGAGTCGGACCTGGTGTTCGACGAGGAGGATCTCGCGCTGGCCGAGGACCTCGCGGCCCGAGCGGCGGTCGCCGTGGACAACGCCCGCCTCTACAGCGAGCGCGACTACATCGCCACGACCCTCCAGCAGAGCCTCATGCCCGACCGCCTCCCGGACATCCCGGGGGTGGATCTGGCAGCGCGCTACCGGGCCGCGGGCGAGGGCAACGAGGTGGGCGGCGACTTCTACGACATCTTCCGCACGGGCGAGGCGACCTGGGGCATCGCGATCGGGGATGTCCGCGGCAAGGGCCCGCGCGCCGCCGTGGTGACCGGCCTCGCGCGCTACACGCTGCGCACCGCGGCGCTCACGGAGCGCCTGCCGAGCGGCGTGCTCGGCACACTCAACGAGGCGATGGTGCTGCAGCCGGCCGACGACCGCTTCTGCACCGTCGCCTACGCGGCGCTCGCGCCCGGCGACAACGGCTCTATCCGGATGACCCTGGGCGTGGGCGGCCATCCGCTGCCGCTGCTCCTACGCTGTGACGGCACCGTGGAAACCGTGGGCAGGCCAGGAACGTTGATCGGCTTCGTGCCGGACCCCGAGGTGGTGGACGAGACGGTGGAGCTCCACCCTGGCGAGTCGCTCGTGCTCTACACCGACGGCGTGTCAGAGGCGCGCTCCGAGGGCGGCCTGTTTGGCGAGGAGCGGCTGCTCGATCTCGTGCGCAGCTGCACCGGCCTCGACGCCGCGGGGATCGCGGAGCGCATCGAGAGCGACGTGCTCGACTTCCGTGAGGCCGGCACGAGCGACGACTTGGCCGTGCTCGTCCTTCGCGTGCGCGAGGACGAGGAGCTGAGCGGCAGCCTCGAAGGGGAGCGGCTGGCGCCGGTCCGGCGGGGTGCCCTGTGAACCCCAGGCGAACGGTGGCGGGCCTCGCGCTCGGCGCCGCCGGGGTGCTCTACTCGCGCCTGGGCGGCAAGCGCGAGCGGCCCGAGCCTGAGAAAGCGCCCAGTCCCGCGTCCGCGGGCGAGGCGCATCCGCACGAGGGAGCGGCGTCTCAGGATGAGCTTGATCGCGCCAGGTCTGAGCTGAACGACGAGCTCGCACGCCTGGCCACTCGCGCCGACAGCTGACAATCAGTACTTTCGGTGCATGAGGGGAGTGCCGCCCGTCGCACTGATCGCCGCTGCGGCGGTGCTGCTTGCGGCTACGCCGGCCGCGGCGGTGATCCGCCCGCAGAAGGGCATGGCCGGGGTGCGGCTCGACATGACGCAGACCCAGATGCGCAGCGTGCTGGGCGCGCCGACGCGTACCAAGCAGGGCATGAACGACTTCGGCCCCTACACGCAGTTCATCTATCCGCACTCGATCACGGTGACCTTCCAGGGCAATCGTCACGTCACCGGCATCTCCACCCGCGGGCGCACGGAGAAGACAGAGCGCGGCGTCGGGGTCGGCTCGACGGAGACGGCGGTGCGGCAGAAGGTCGGGCACATCCACTGCGAGACGATCTCCGGCTCGCACATGTGCCACGTGGGGAGCTTCAAGGTCGGTCATCGCGTCACGGTCTTCCTGATCTCGAAAACCGGCATCGTGAAGACCGTCACCGTCGGCTTCGTGCTGGACTGACGTGGCGTCGCCCCTGCGCTTCTCGGGCGGAGCGCTCGAGCTGCTCGATCAGACGCGGTTGCCGGGCGAGGAGGTCTGGCTGCGCTGCGAGGAGCCGGAGCAGGTGGCCGACGCGATCCGGCGGCTGGCGGTGCGCGGCGCCCCCGCGATCGGCGTGGCCGCGGCGTACGGGCTCGTGCTCGGGGCCGAGCGCTTCGAGAAGACGGCCGACCTGCTCGGCTCGACGCGGCCGACCGCGGTGAACCTGCGCTGGGCGATCGACGGCGGACGTGCGGTCTACGAGCGCGCGTTGGGAGACGGCCGGGCGCCCGCGGAGGTGCTGCTCGAGTGGGCCGAGGGCGTCGAGCGCGAGCAGGCGGAGGCCGACCGCCGCATGGCCGCGCACGCGCTCGCATTGTTCGCCGAAGGCAGCCGCGTGTACACGCACTGCAACACCGGCGGGCTAGCCACCGCCGGGAGCGGCACAGCGCTCGGTGCGATCGAGGAGGCGTGGCGCTCCGGGCTCGTCGGCCATGTGTGGGTGGGCGAGACGCGTCCGCTGCTCCAGGGAGCGCGGCTCACGGCGTGGGAGCTCGAGCAGGCCGGCGCGCCCTTCCGCGTGGTCACCGATTCGAGCGCAGCCGCGTTGATGGCGCGCGGCGACGTGGACCTCGTGATGGTGGGCGCCGACCGCATCGCCCGCAACGGCGACGTGGCGAACAAGATCGGCACCTACGCCCTCGCGGTGGCGGCGGACCGCCATGGCATTCCGCTGCACGTGGTGGCGCCGCTCTCGACGATCGATCCGGACACCGCGGACGGCGCCGGCATCCCGATCGAGGAGCGCGATCCGGCTGAGGTGACGAGCCACGCCGACGCGCTAAATCTCGCCTTCGACGTGACGCCGCACGACCTCGTCACGTCCATCGTCACCGAGGCAGGCGTGCTTGAGCCGCCGTACGAGGATTCGATCGGACTGGCCCTCCAGGCACAATCGCTCACGTGATGGATGCTGAGGCGCTGATGGCCGCGGCCCGCCGGCCGCTCGTGATAGGCATGGGCGGAGGCGGCGACGTGGTGGGTGCGCTGGCCACCGCGGAGGCCTGCCGCCTGTACCAGCACGCGGAGCCCGTGCTCGGCGGCGTGACCTGGGAGCGGCGGGTGATCGATCCGCAGCCAGGGCCGCGCTCACTCGACGAGATCGAGGGCGGCGAGCGCCTGTCGCCCTGCGTGCTGGCCGCCGACGCCGACACCCACGCCGACGGCGTGGTGTTCGCCGAGGCGCACATGTCCCGCTTCCTGGGCGAGCCGGTGCTGCTCGTCGATCCGCACCCGGGTCCCGCGGCTATCGCCGCCGGTCTGGCCGAGGCTGCCGATGCCGTGGGCGCCGACCTGATCGTGCTCGTGGACGTCGGCGGCGACGCGCTCGCGCACGGCACCGAGCCCGGCCTCGCCTCTCCCCTCTGCGACTCGCTGCTGCTCGCCGGCGCAGCTCGGCTGCAGGCATCTGGGCGCGACGTCGTGGCGGGCATCTTCGGCGTGGCGTGCGACGGCGAGCTGACCGTCGACGAGGTGATGGAGCGCGTGACCGAGGTGGCGATGGCCGGCGGCCTCGCGGGCATGCGCTACCTCAGCGAGCCCGTCGCAGAGCGCATGGAAGGGGCAGTGAACGAGGTGCCCACCGAGGCCAGCGCCATGGCCATCCGCTGTTTCCGCGGCGAGACCGGAACCGCGACGATCCGCCGCGGGCAGCGCACCGTGCCGCTGTCCCCGCTCGGTGCCGTGACGATCTACCTCGACCCCGAGACGACCGTGAGCTCGGCCGCGCGGCTCGCGCATGCCGTGATGGACACCGGGAGCCTGGAGGACGCCAACAGCGCGCTGAACGCGCTCGGGGTCAGGACCGAGCTCGACCTGGAGCGGGGCGCCTGATCAGCCGGCAACCGGCGACGACGTGGCGAGCACGTGCCCGCGCGAGTCGAGCGCGCGGACGGCGAACTGCGTGGCGGAGCCCGAGACGTCGATACGAGTTTCGAAGCCTGCCTTACCCGCCGTCTTCACCGGCTTGAGCGAGCCCGCGCTCGGTCCGGCGAGCACCTGCCAACGCCGCACCGCGGTCGCGCCGTTCCAGCTCGCGTAGACCGACACGCTGGTCGGGCCGGTGCGCCGGGCGGCGGCCACCGGCCGCGTCCGCGGCTTGGCGCTCCACGGGAAGCTGTAGACGCGGTAGCTGCCGTCGTCCTGCGGCAGGCTCGCGTCGAACAGCAGCCGCCCGTTCGGGGCGAACTCCGAGTAGAAGGGCTGGGCGCCGAAGCCGACGAAGACGTTGCCGTTGCCGAGCGTCTGCACGCTCCCCTCGCTCTGCGCCGACGTGCGCGTCGAGCGCCGGTACTGACGCACGAGCTTCGCGCTGTGCCGCTTCCTGTCCAGCTTCAGCACGACGCCGCGCGAGTAGGGACCCTTCTGCGGCGGGCCCGCCTCGTCGTCGAAAAGGCTCACGCGGTTGCCCCGCAGCATGCGCGCGTCGTGCTGGAACCAGAAGCGCGCTCCGTGGCCGAGCCGGAAGTCGCTCGCCTTGCCGCCGAGCGTCCACACGATCTTCCCGCTCGTGCGGCTGATCTCGTAGACGGCCGAGGTGTCGCGCGCCGAGATCAGCACGCAACCGTGGCGGAGCTCCTGGATCGAGTTGATGTGGAAGGCGTCGAAGGACGCGCTGTTGGCGGGCGTGGCGTACGAGTCCTTCAGCGCGATGTGCCCGAGCGAGTGCCACTCCCACACTACGAGCCCGGTGCGCACGTCGACCTCCTGCACGATCGAGTCGAGCAGCGGCGAGAGCGTGCCCGCCGGCGTGCCCGGCAGGTGCACGAGCACCGGCGTGTAGACGGTGAACAGCGCGTCGGCGGGAGGCGCGAGCTCGAACTCGTGGATGTCCACCTTGTAGCCGTTGCCCGCCCGCACCGTGCGGATCGTGCGGTAAGAGCTGTCGGCGATCACGCCCTCGCCGAGCCCGAAGGCCTGCGGCGTGACCGGGCCCTGCCACCAGGTGAGCACCCTGCGCGAGCCGTAGCGCTGAATCCGCAGGTTGGCGGCCACGTCCGGCGGCGTGAGCTGCTTGAACCAGACGAGGTGCCCGTGGCGGTCCACGATCATCGGCCCGCCAGGTCCCACGGGGTTGATCGTCACCGTGTTGTTGCTCCCGGGGTGCACCACCGGCGACGGCAGCGGCGTGATGAAGATGTCGCCGCCCGTCCCGGACGAGCGCTTGAGCGTCGTGATCTTGGGCGGCTGCAGGGTGGGCTCGGTGACGAACTGCTGGAGCTTGTCCTGCTGGAAGACCTTGAAGTTCAGGAACGGCTGCGCCGCGCCGAGGCGAGCGACGGTGAACGACCAGCGCTTCGGCGACCGCCCGCGCACGCGCAGTTCCACCCGCACGCGCTCTCCCTGCGTGAGCGGCTGCGACAGCAGGAAGCTCGCGCCGCGCCCGCCCGAGTACGACCGCAGGTGGCCACGATGTCCGCCGCTCGTGGCCCCCGTGACGCGTACCGACCCGATGCTCTTAGGCGCGACGCCGAGGATGCTGATCTGCGTCTGCGGCGAGGCGTCCGGCGTGCCCGGGGCGGGCGACACGGCAAGATTCGAGCCGAACGCCGCCGACGGCAGCGCGGCGAGCGCCGCAATCGCGACCGGAAGCGTCGTCAATCTTTTGGCCGAGCGGCTCATCTCTTACCTGGACTCATTAACACAACTATGGCGAGCGAAGACCTGGACAGCGGGGCAGCGCGAGGACGGCGCCTCAGCCCGGACGCTCGCCGGGACGAGATTGTGGCCGCCGCCCGCACGCTCTTCTCCGAGAACCCTTACACGCGGGTGTCGACGGGCGACGTGGCGGAGGCCGCCGGCGTCGCCCGCTCACTCGTACACCACTACTTCGGCGGCATCCGCGGGGTGTTCATCGCCGTGCTGGCCGAGGGCGGGGCGGCCCTCGCCGACGTCCGCACCGCCGGGCCGGAGGTACCGCTGGCCGAGCGGATCGCCTTCAACCTGTCAGCCAGCCTCGACCTGATCTCGGAGAACCGCGAGACCTGGCTCGCCTCCGTCGGCCACGGGCCGATGCTCGCGGATCCCGATATCCGCGCCCTGATCGACGCCGCCACCGACCGCAGCATCGAACGCACGCTCTCGGTCATGACCGACGTGATCGACGACACGCCCGACTCGCGCTTCGCGCTGCGCTGCTTCAACGCCTTTGCCACGCAGGCGATCCGCGAGTGGCTCGCCGGCAATCGCACACGCGAGCAGGTTCAGACCCTGCTGGTCAACGCCTTCCAGCACCTGCTGCTCGACACGATCCCGGCGCTCTAGCTGGGTCAGCGCTTCAGCGACACCGACTTCTTGGTTGACGTCGCCTTGCCGCCCTTCGGCGTGAAGCTCGCCGTCAACGTGCCCTTGAGCTTGCGCTTGTGACGCAGCACCTTCTTGCCCTTCCCCGTGAGCTTGAGCGTCACCTTCTTCTTGCCGGCGGCGGCGAAGACGAGCCTGCCGCTCGCCAGCGTCGTGGTGCGCTTGGCCGCCGCGCCGGTGGTGGTCAGCTTGAGCGTGAGCGTCCCGGCGCTCGGCGCATCGAAGGTCACCTTCAGCTGCTTCTTCTTGAGCAGGCCGCGGATCTTCAGCTTCTTGAGAGCCTTGACCTCGTTCTTGAGGAAGGCCGTCAACTTCGCCTTCACGACGGCGGAGGTGACCTGCTGCCCGGGCGGTCCCGAGCACGGCGTCGGGTTGCCGGGGTTGCCGCAGCCTGGCCGCGCGCCGGGACTCACGGCCGCCGGGCCGAAGTCGGGCTCGGCGGCGCCGGGGATGATCAGCGCGGGCTGCGGGGCGCCCATCGTGCCGCACGTGGCGAAGTCGACGGGGATGGACCAGATCCCGTCGTTCTCCTGCCAGGCGAGCGTCTGCCCGCTCTGCGACCAGGTCGGATTCTGGAACTTGCCGGACGGACCGGTGAGGCCGCACTTCGGGCTGGGGACGGCGGGCGGCGCGCCCGTCATCAGATAGATGACGATCGTCTCCTGGTTGTCGCCGCGCACCACCGCGACCTTGGTGCCGTCACGACTCGCCTCGGCGTCGAGGAGCGTGCTCGGCGGCGCGGGGTCGCAAATCATGTCGCAGTTGGCGAAGTCGCCCCACCACTGCTGCGCCTCGCTGTCGGTGCCGATGGTGTAGGTCCACACGGTGCCGCTGCCGTTGGTGAGCACGATCTCGTTGTTGGACATCCACGACGGCCAGCCGCCCGTGTGCGGGTTGCCGACGTCGTTGACGTTCGTGAACGCGCCCGAGTGGCTGATCAGCGCCTGGTTGGCGATGTTCACGCAGAACGCGCACAGCGGGTCGTTGACCGTCGTGACGAACCAGTAGGCCACGAGCTGCCCATTCGGCGAGACCCGCGCGTCGATCGCGCCGGTGCCGGGCGCCGGCGTGTTGATCGGCGGGTTGAGCAGCCCGCCGCTCTGGGTCATGCGCCAGATCTGCGGGCGCCCGCCGGGCAGCGTGCGCAGCGCGACGATCGTGCCGTCGTCCGCCTGCGACGGCGACTCGTACGGCGACGACGGCGATCCGTCGAGCGTGACCTGGTACTGCCCGCTGCCGTCGGCGTTCGCCAGGAAGATGTTGCCTGCCTTGGCGAACACCAGGCTGTCCGCGGCGGCGGGGGCGGCGCCTGCGACCAATAGAAGCGCGGAACACGCTGCAACGACGAGTGCTGCTCTCATGCGCGAGTCCTTCGTCCGGGAGCCTACGAGCGATCGTAAGCCCCTTGCGGCACTCGTTACAAGAGCGAACTTAGGCGGAGACGGTCCAGGTGTCGCCGCCGCCGAGGAGCTCGGCCAGCTCCTCGTCTCCCACGTTGGAGCGCGCTTCCTCGAGCTCCTCGTGGAGCCCCTGCGCATACGTGGGTCGCGACACCGAGCGGAACACCCCGACGGGCGACGGTCCGGTGGGGCGCTCGGCGAGGTGCGCGAGCGCGAACGCGAGGCTCGGGTCGCGGTGCTCGGGATCGTGGACGACGAGCGCGTCCTCCCCCACGTCCTCCACCTCGACCAGCTCGAGCGAGCCGTCCGAGCGCTGGACCACGCCGCGCTCGTTCTCCTCGCCGAAGCGGATCGGCTTGCCCGCCTCGAGCATGATCATGTTGCGCTTGCGCGGCTCCTTCTCGCGGAGCGCATCAAAGGCGCCGTCGTTGAAGACGTTGCAGTTCTGGTAGATCTCGACGAACGCTGTGCCCTGGTGCTCGGCCGCCGCGCGCAGGACATCGGCCACGTGGTTGCGGTCGGTGTCGACAGCCCGCGCCACGAAGGTGGCCTCGGCGCCCAGTGCGAGCGCCAGCGGGTTGAAGGGATGGTCCTGCGAGCCGAACGGCGTGGACTTCGTGACCTTGCCCTGCTCGCTCGTGGGCGAGTACTGCCCCTTCGTCAGGCCGTAGATCTGGTTGTTGAAGAGCAGGATCTTGATCGGGACGTTGCGGCGCAGCGCGTGGATGAGGTGGTTGCCGCCGATCGAGAGCGAGTCGCCGTCGCCGGTGACGACCCACACCGACAGGTCCGGCCGCGACACCGCGAGCCCGGTGGCCAGGGCCGGCGCGCGCCCGTGGATGCCGTGCATCCCGTAGGTGTCCATGTAGTAGACGAAGCGCCCCGCGCAGCCGATGCCCGACACGAACACGGTGCGCTCCGGCGGCACCCCGAGCTCGGGCATAAGCGCCTGGACGGTCGCGAGGATCGCGTAGTCCCCGCAGCCCGGGCACCAGCGCGTCTCCTGGTCGGAGGAGAAGTCCTTCTTTGTCATCGGCAGGGGAGTCCCACCGTTGGTGTTTCCGTTAGCGCCCATTTCCTCCGCCGTCCGCCGTCCGCCGTCCGCCGTCCGCAATCCGTTCGAGGATCGCCGCTTCCAGCTCATCCGCGAAGAATGGGTGGCCCTCCACCTTGGTCACGCTGTCGCAGTCGACGAGGAACTCGGCGCGCAGGATCTTCACGAGCTGGCCCATGTTCATCTCGGGCACGATCACCTTGCGGTAGGAGCGCAGCACCTCCTCGATGTTGTGCGGCAGCGGGTGGAGGTGGAAGAGGTGCGCGGAGGCGACCTTCTTGCCCTTCAGCCGCACGCGCCGGACGGCCGCGCGAATCGGCCCGTAGCTCGAGCCCCAGCCGAGCATCAGCACTTCGGCGCCCTCCTCGTGATCCACCTGGAGCGGCGGAATCTCGTCGGCCACCTTGGCCACCTTCTCCGCGCGCAGTCGCGTCATCAGCGCGTGGTTGGTGGGGTCGTAGCTGATGTTGCCCGTCTCGTGCTCCTTCTCGAGACCGCCGATGCGGTGGCGCAGCCCCGGCGTGCCGGGCACGGCCCACGGGCGGGCCAGGTTCTCGTCGCGCTTGTAGGGAAGGAAGGTGCCGTCCTCGCCGTTCGGCTCGGTCGCGAAGTCGGGATCGATCGCCGGGATGTCCGAGATCTCGGGCAGCCGCCAAGGCTCGGACGAGTTGGCGAGGAAGGTGTCCGTCAGGAGGATCACCGGCGTGCGGTACTTGACGGCGATCCGCACGGCCTCGATCGCGGCGTCAAAGCACTGCCCCGGCGTGTAGCCCGCGACGATCGGCAGCGGCGACTCGCCGTGGCGCCCGTACATCGCGAGCATCAGGTCACCCTGCTCGGTCTTCGTCGGCATGCCGGTGGACGGGCCGGCGCGCTGGACGTCGACGATCACCATCGGCAGCTCGAGCGCGACGCCTAGGCCGATCGTCTCCGCTTTCAGGTCGAGGCCCGGTCCGCTCGACGCGGTGACGCCGAGCGAACCGCCGAAGGCAGCGCCTACGACCATGCCGGCCGCCGCGATCTCGTCCTCTGCCTGCATCGTCCGGACGCCGAAGCGCTTGTGCCGCGACAGCTCGTGCAGAAGCTCGGACGCGGGCGTGATCGGGTAGCTCGCGTAGACCATCGGCAGCCCGCTCTTCACGCTCGCGGCGATCAGGCCGAGGGCCGTCGCGCTCGTGCCGTTGATGTTGCGATAGGTGCCGGGGTCGGCCGGAGCCGGCTTGACCTCGTAATGGACGGCGAGCAGCTCGGCCGTCTCACCGAAGTTGTAGCCCGCGCGGAAGGCGTTCAGGTTGGCGTCGCGGATGCCGGGCTTGCCGGAGAACTTCTTCTCGATCCACTCGGCAGTGACCTCGGTAGGCCGACCGTACATCCACGACAGCAGGCCGAGGGCGAACACGTTCTTGGTCCGCTGCTGGTCCTTGGCCATGATCCCCTCGATGCCCTCGGTGGCGCGCACCGTCATCGTCGTCATCGGCACGCGGAAGAGCTGGTAGTCGTCGAGCGAGCCGTCCTCGAGCGGGTTCTCCGTGTAGCCCGCCTTGCGCAGGTTGTTGTCGGTGAAGGCGTCCTCGTTGGCGACGATCGTGCCGCCCTTCTCGAGCGCGCTGAGGTTGGTCTTCAGCGCCGCAGGGTTCATCGCGACGAGCACGTTGGGGTGGTCGCCCGGTGTGAGGATGTCGCGCGAAGCGAAGTGGATCTGGAACGCGGAGACCCCGTGCAGCGTCCCCGCGGGAGCGCGGATCTCGGCCGGGAAGTCGGGCAGCGTGGCGAGGTCGTTTCCGAACATCGCCGTGGCGTCGGTGAAGCGACTCCCGGCGAGCTGCATGCCATCGCCCGAGTCGCCCGCAAACCGGACGACTACTCGTTCCCTCTCTTCGACAGCTTTTGTCACTTGAAGCCAGGGCGCATGCGAATCAGCCGCGCTTATTGAGTGTAACCCCGTGGGGCGGCGGCAAGATCGCGAAAGACTTTTTCCGTTTCCATTCCCCGCTACGATGCGCGGCGGAGAGGGGACCCCCGCCGTGCACCGGGACTCGCTGCACCACCTCGCGCAGGAGTCGGCCCACTTTGGGTGGGACAACTCGATTGCGCCCGTGCTCGAGATCGACTCGGGCGAGGTGTTCCCGTACAACCGCTTCCCGTTCCTGGTGCTCGCGTGGCTCGCGATCGGCCTGCTCGTCGTGCTGCTTGCGCCTGGTCTGGCCAAGCGGCTCGGCGAGGGACTATCGCGGCGCGAGGGGCTGAGCGAAGCGGCGGAAGCTGCACCCGAAGCCGGGACGTAGCGAGGGTCGCGCGCGCGCCTAGTGCACGCGGATGAAGCGGACGGTGGCTTCAGCCGACCCGTGGTCGTCAGTGGTCTCGACGAGCGTCCCCTGGACGCCGCTCCTGCCCTTGTTCTCGCGCTTCAGCGCGTCGAAGTGGACCTTGAAGGCGTGGAAGTGCTTGTTGAACATCTTCTTGAGCGGGATCGGCTCGTAGCCGAACTCGGACGGCTGCGGCCACTGATAGTCGAGGTCGGCGATGCCGGTGCTGAAGGCGGAGCCGCTCGGCGGGTTGCCACATTGGTCGGGGCCGCCGAACCCACCGCCGAGTGGGTTCGCGGGCCGCGGCGAGAAGTGGTCGTTCTTGACCTTCAGTCCCCATTTCGCGTTGTCGGTGATCGTCTTGCCGCAGTCAGGGTTCTGGTCGGCGGCGAAGTGCTGTGCGGGGCATGGCGTGGCCATCGGATGCTGCGTGAGATCGCCGGTGCCCGACGCCGTCCGGTGAACCTTCGCGACCACGTTGAAAGTCGCACTGGGGTTGGTGTCCGAGCGCTGGAAGCCGTAGCGGTAGTGCTTGCCCTCCTTGAAGCGAACGAACTCCAACGTCACGCCCTTGCCGCGGCCGAACGTCACGTCCTCCTGGATGTCGGCGTGCATCTGGGCGTCGCAGCCACCGGTCTGGCCGCCGATGTCGTCGATCCTGTCGGCGTTGGAGGTCCCCTCGAACACGAGCTTGAACTTGATGATCTTCTCGCCCGGGATGTGAACGGCCGGCGGAGTAGGGATCGGCGGTATCGGTGGCGTCGGGGCCGTCTGGGCGGTTCCCGCCCCGACGGTGAGTGCCATCGCTACCGCTGCCACCGCCGCGGCACCTATTACGCGCGAGTCCTTGATGTGGCGATCCTCACATAGGTAGTGGCCCTTCGCAAGAGGAGCGCGCCGCCTCGCGCCTCAGTCCACTACTCTCCCCCGCCTTCAATGCAGGGCGAGGCGAAATGAAGATCGCCGTCCCGAATGAGTCCGGGGGTGGCGAGCGCCGCGTGGCGCTCGTGCCAGACGTGATCAAGCGGCTCACCGGGAAGGGGCACGAAGTGGTGGTGGAATCGGGCGCCGGCGAGGGCGCGCTGATTCCGGATGCCCTGTTCGAGGAGGCCGGCGCGAAGATCGGCTCGCTCGAGGGCGCCGACGTGGTGGTGCGCGTGACGGTGCCGAGCGCGGAGGACATCTCGGCGCTCCCGAACGGCAGCGTCCTGATCGGGTTCCTCGCTCCGCTGACCTCGCCCGAAACTTCGCGCGCGCTGGCGGACGCGGGCGTCACCGCCTTTGCGATGGAGGCGATCCCGCGCATCTCGCGCGCACAGTCGATGGACGCGCTGTCCTCGCAGGCGAGCGTCGGTGGCTACCGCGCCACGCTTATCGGCGCGCAGGAGCTCGGCCGCTTCTTCCCCATGCTCACCACCGCCGCGGGCACCATCCCGCCGGCCAAGGTGCTCGTGCTCGGCGCGGGTGTGGCCGGTCTTCAGGCGATCGCCACCTCCAAGCGCCTCGGCGCCCAGGTGACTGCGTTCGACGTACGCTCGGTGGTCAAGGAGCAGGTGCAGTCGCTCGGCGCGAAGTTCCTCGAGCTCGACATCGGCGCGGACGCCGAGGCCGAGGGCGGGTACGCGCGCGAGCTGACCCCCGAGGAGCAGCAGGCGCAGCAGGAAGCATTGAACGAGGCGATCGGCGGCTTCGACGTCGTCATCACCACCGCGCTGATCCCCGGTCGCCCGGCGCCCAAGCTCGTCACCGAGGCGGGCGTGCGCAACATGAAGCCCGGCAGCGTGATCGTCGACATGGCGGGCGAGGCCGGCGGCAACTGCGAGCTGACGAAGCCCGGCGAGACGATCGTCGAGCACGACGTGATCATCGCCTCGCCCTTGAACCTGCCGAGCACGATGCCCGAGCACGCGTCGCAGCTCTACTCGCGCAACGTGATGTCGCTGCTCGAGCTGATCACCGGCGAGGAGGGCCAGCTCGAACTCAACTTCGACGACGAGGTGGTGGCCGGCGCCTGCGTCACGCGTGACGGCGAGATCGTCCACGAGGGCGCGAAGAAGGCGGCCGGCGCGGCAACCGAGACCCAGCAAGGAGCGTCATGAGCCTCGTCACCGAGATCGCCATCCTCGTCCTTGCCGCGTTCGTGGGCTTCGCGGTGATCTCGAAGATCCCGAACACGCTGCACACGCCGCTGATGTCGGGCACCAACGCGATCCACGGCATCGTGCTGCTCGGCGGCCTGATCGCGATCAGCGAGGTGAGCGGCACCTTCAACGACTTCATCCTCGTCATCGCGATCGCCTTCGGCACGATCAACGTGGTCGGCGGCTTCCTGGTCACGGACCGCATGCTCGAGATGTTCAAGAAGCGGCCGACACCGGCGGACACCGCCTCGCAGGACGGAAAGCCCGAGGACGAGTCCTGACATGACGGTCACCGGGTTCTTCCTGAGGGACGATGTGTTCCTCGACTACGTCTACATCGTCGCGTTCAGCCTGTTCATCATCGGGCTGATGTTCATGACCTCGCCGCGCACGGCGCGCCGGGGGAACATGGTGGCGGCGGTGGGCATGGCGATCGCGGTCGCCGACACGCTGCTCCGCCAGGGCATCCACAAGTGGGGCCTGATCATCCTCGGCCTCGCGATCGGCACCGCGGTGGGCATCCCCGCGGCGCGCAGCGTGAAGATGACGGCGATGCCGCAGATGGTCGCGCTGTTCAACGGCGTGGGCGGCGGCGCCGTGGCGCTCATTGCGTGGGCCGAGTACCGGCACTTCGGGGGAATCTTCGGCAACAAGCATCTGATCCCGGTCCTGTTCGCGGCGATCATCGGCTCGATCTCGTTCTGGGGCTCGAACATCGCCTTCGGCAAACTGCAGGAGCTGATCCCGGGACGGCCGATCATGCTGCCTGGGCGCTGGCAGACCGTGCTGAACGCGGGACTCCTCACTGTCTGCGTCGTGCTCGCGGTGATTCTCGCCGCCGGCACCCACTCGAACCTCCTGTTCTTCCTGATCCTGGTGGCGGCGGCGATCCTCGGCAACGCGATCGTGCTGCCGATCGGCGGTGCCGACATGCCGGTCGTCATCTCGTTGCTGAACGCCTTCACCGGCTTATCTGCCGCAGCCGCCGGTATCGCGCTCGACAACATCGCGATGATCGTGGCCGGCATGCTGGTGGGTGCCTCGGGCTCGATCCTCACCAACCTGATGGCCGAGGCGATGAACCGTTCTATCCCGGCGATCGTGGCCGGCGGGTTCGGCGGGGGTGGCGCGGCGATCGCGGCGGCCGAGGGCGCGGAGGAGCGCACGGCGCGCTCCACCACGGCCGACGACGTGGCGATTCAGCTCTCCTACGCGAGCCGCGTGGTGATCGTGCCCGGCTACGGCATGGCGGTGGCGCAGGCCCAGCACGCGGTGCGCGAGCTGACGAAGCTGCTCGAGAAGAACGGCGTGGACGTCGCTTACGCGATCCATCCGGTGGCGGGCCGCATGCCCGGCCATATGAACGTTCTGCTCGCCGAGGCCGACGTCCCGTACGACCAGCTCAAGGAGATGGACGACATCAACCCGGTGTTCCCGCAGGTGGATGTCGCGCTGGTGATCGGCGCCAACGACGTGACCAATCCGGCGGCGCGCGACGTCCCCGACAGCCCGATCTACGGCATGCCGATCCTCGACGTCGACAAGGCCCATAACGTGATCGTGCTCAAGCGCAGCATGAACACCGGCTTCGCCGGCATCGACAACCCGCTCTTCTACAAGGAGAACACGTCGATGCTGTTCGGCGACGCCAAGGAGTCGATCCAGCACGTGACCGAAGAGGTCAAGCAGCTGTAGGCGGCTTCGCCGCCTCGTCGGCCGTTCGCCGTTCGCCGTTGGCTGGCCCACTTGCGCCGGCTCCGTGCGACGTGTCACGATCGGGGCTCCCAGAGCCCTCAGGAGACTCGCGACATGTCCAGGATCGGCTTCTGCAACGCCACTGATGGGCTGAGCCTCGCTTACGGCGTTCACGGCAGCGGACCGCCTCTCATCAAGGCGGCCAACTGGCTGACGCACATCGAGCTCGACTGGGAGAACCCGGTCTGGCGGCACTGGCTGACCGCGCTGGGCGAGCGCCACACGGTCGTGCGCTACGACGAGCGCGGCTGCGGGTTGTCGGAGCGCGACGTCGGCGACGACCCGAACGCCTTCAGCTATGAGCGCTGGCTCGCGGACCTCGAGACGATCGTGGACGCGAGCGGCTTCGAGCGCTTCGCCATGCTGGGCATCTCGCAGGGCGCGGCGCTCGCGACCGGATACGCCGTCGCCCACCCCGAGCGCGTCACCCATCTGGTCCTCTACGGCGGATTCGTACGTGGTAGGGCACACCGCGGCCCCAAGCAACGGGCCAGGATGGAGTTGATGTCCCAGGTGATCCGCAACGGCTGGGGCGAGGACAACCCGGCGTTCCGGCGCGTGGTCTCGACACTCTTCCTCCCCGAGGGCACCGAGGAGCAGATGGCCTGGTTCGACCGGCTGGAGCGCACCTCGACGTCGCCCGAGACGGCCGCCCGCATCTGGGAAGCCCGCGCACACATGAACGTGACGCACCTCGCCCCGCTCGTGCAGGCGCCGACGCTGGTGCTGCATGCGCGCGGCGACGCCGCCGTTCCCTTCCAGGAAGGCCGGCTGATCGCTTCCCTCATTCCGGACGCCCACTTCGTCCCGCTCGAGAGCATCAACCACATCCTCCTCGAGGGCGAGCCGGCATGGTCCGAGTTCCTCAGGAACGTGAACCAGTTCCTTGACGGCGACGAGGAGCGTCCCGCCGCACCGCCTGCGTGGGACCTGAGCGATCGCGAGGAGCAGGTGCTCGCGCTCGTGGCCGAAGGGCTGAGCAACGACAAGATCGCCGAGCGGCTCTACCTCAGCTCACGCACGGTCGAGCGGCATCTTTCGAACGTCTACACGAAGCTCGGGCTGTCCGGAAAGGCGGCGCGCGCCGCCGCAGCGGCCCGATACGCACAGGCGTCGCGTCCGGCACAGGAGTCACGCCCCGCCGGCGTCTAGTGGGTAGTTGCCGCCACCGCGTGGCGCGGGGCGACTCGAAGTTGGGTGGTGGAACGGATGCCGGGACATGGGTCGGCGGCGGAAAGTTGCCCTGCTCCCAAATTCCCCGACCGAAAGAGCAACCCAATGACGGACACCCTCACCACCACGCAGTACCGCAACGGCATCGACGTCAGCCAGCTGTTCGGCACGCTCGACGCCATCAAGGCCAACAACGACCTCGGCCGCTTCGCCTTCCGCGCCACCAACCGCTGGATCGACGGTTCTCACAACCGCAGCACGATCAAGGGGTTCTACGGCGCGGGCGGGGAGGACGAGTCGCGCCGCGAGCCGTTCGTGATCGACGCCGGCGAGCCCGCCGTGCTGCTCGGTCACGACCACGGCGCCAACCCGGCGGAGGCGCTGCTGCACGCGCTCGCCGCCTGCCTCACCACGTCGATCGTCTACGTTGCCGCCGCGCGCGGAGTCAACCTGACGCTCGTCGAGTCGACCCTCGAAGGCCGCATGGACGTGCGCGGCTGCCTCGGCATCTCCGACGAGGTCCGAAACGGCTTCGAGAACATCCGCGTGACCTTCCACGTCGAGGGCGACGCGGAGCCCGAGAAGCTGCGGGAGGTCGTCGCGCGGGCGCGGGCCCGCTCGGCCGTGTACGACATGGTCTCGCACGGCGTCCCCGTGACGGTCGAGATCGAGACGGAGTGATCCGCGATGTTCCTGGAGCTCACTCCACGGACCGAGGCGGGCGCGCGACTGTGCGCGCTCGCCCGCTCCCTCAGCGACCAGTTCTCGGGCGAAGCCGCGGCCCACGACCGCGACGCCACCTACCCGCACGAGCACGTCGAGTCGCTCAAGCAAGCCGGCTACTTCGCCGCCCCGATCCCCCCGGCGTTCGGTGGCCACGGCGTGGACTCGATCCACGATCTCATCGTGGCCTCGACCATCCTCGCCCGCGGCAACCCGTCGGTGGCCATCGGCGTGAACATGCATCTCATCGCCGTCGTGAACATGGTCCGCCGCTGGTGGATCGCGCTCGCGCGCGGGGATGAGCGCCGCGCAAACGGCATCGCGGCCGCGCTGCGCGAGATCGTCGACGAGCGTGCCGTCTTCGCCGCCGCGATCAGCGAACCCCAGCAGGACCTCACCCGCCCCTCCACCACCGCGAGCCGTGTCGACGCAGGCTGGCGTATCGACGGCCGGAAGATCTTCTGCACGATGTCCCCTGCAGCCACCGCTCTGTACACCTCGGTGACCTTCCGCGGCGACGACGGCAACGAGCGCTACGGCTACGCGTTCGTCCCAACTGACGCCCCCGGCCTGACCGTCCACGACGACTGGGACGCGCTCGGCATGCGCGCATCGGGCAGCAACTCGGTGAGCTTCGACGGCGTGACCGTGGCGAGCTCGGCGGTGACCGGCGGCTTCCTCGCCGGCGAGGCCGCGGGCTACATGGAGCGCAACCTGGCCGCCGGCCTCTTCCACGCGTCTGCCTCGCTGGGCATCGCGGAGTCGGCCCACAGCCACGCGATGGACTCGCTCAAGTCGCGCGCGGCGGGCGCCTGCGAGGCGCCCAGCACGCAGGCGATGGTGGCCGAGAGCGCGATCGAGCTCGCCGCCGCGCGCGCGGCGCTGGCTCGCGGCGCGTCGCTCATCGACCAGCACCATGAGGACCACCCGACCTCGCATGGCTCGCCCGAGGAGCTGACCGCCCTGTTCGGCGAGGCCCAGGCCGTCAAGACATTCGTGAACGACACCTCGGTGCGGCTCGTCGACCGTGCGCTCACCCTCGCGGGCGGGCGCGGGTATCTGAACGGCCACCCGATCGCGCGCGCGTATAGGGACGTCCGCGCGAGCGCGTTCATGAACCCGCTCGCCACCGGCCGCGCCCACGAGTTCATCGGGCAGGTCGCGCTCGGCCTCGAGGGCTCCTTGAGCTAGCCGCCAGATCCATTTCCGTCTCGACCTCATGCGAACATATGTTCGTGCA
>DATBKS010000032.1:0-26298 GCA_036555755.1 Thermoleophilaceae bacterium | reverse complement strand
GTGACCGGAGGTTCGGGCTACATCGGCAGTCGCCTGGTGGAGCGACTGTCACACCGCGACGACGTCGAGCGGATCCTCATCTGCGACGTCCGCCCGCCCGCTTCGTTCCGCCCGAAGGCCGAGTTCCAGCAGCTCGACGTGACCGACAAGACGCGCGTGCGCGAGGTGATCGAGGCCGAGAAGCCTGACGTGCTCGTGCACCTCGCCTTCCTGCTCAACCCGATCCACGACCTCGACCGCATGTACGAGGTGGACGTCGGCGGCACGCAGAACGTGCTCGAGTCGGCCGAGTCGGCGGGTGTGCAGCAGGTGCTCGTCACATCCTCCGCCACCGCCTACGGCGCCTTCGCGGACAACCCGCTGCCGATCACAGAGGAGCACCCGGTGCGCGGCGTGCCCGACTTCGAGTACGCGCGCGACAAGGCCGAGTGCGACCGGCTCTGTCAGATCTGGGCGCTACGGAATCCCGAGCGCGTGATGACGATCGTGCGCCCGTGCATCGTGCTCGGGCCGAACGTGAACAACTACATCGTGCGCCTGTGGACCGACCAGCCGTTCCAGATAGACGTAGGCGGCGGCGACACGCCGATGCAGTTCGTGCATGAGGACGACCTGGTGGAGGGACTGATCCTCTTGATGGACGGGCGCCACGGCGGGGCGTTCAACGTGGCCGGTGACGGCACCATGACGATCAACGACTGCGGCGACAGCATCGGCATGAAGCGGCGCAAGATGCCGCTGAAGGTCGCGTGGCGGCTGGCCGGCGTGATGTGGAAGCTGCGCCAGGCGGAGACGCCGCCCGGGAACCTGCACTTCGCGCTGCACCCGTGGGTCGTGTCGAACGACAAGCTGAAGTCGGTGGGCTGGCAGCCGAAGCACGACACGCGCGAGACCTTCGAGATCGCCATGCGGGCACGCGGCAAGCTGCCCGTCGGCGGCGACTCGAGCGCCACCGGAACGCCCCAGCCGGCCCAGCCGGTCGGCGTCTGAAGCGCCTTCAACCGGGCTCGCACCACTGCTATGCTCGCCCGGCCTTAGGGCGGTTAGCTCAGTTGGGAGAGCACCAGCTCGACAAGCTGGGGGTCACTGGTTCGAGCCCAGTACCGCCCATCACGAAAGCCCCGCAAAGCGGGGTTTTCTGCTTTCTGGGGAGGGAGGACCTCGATGACGTCGCCGCATACGCATCTCAATCTCATAGACGTGGAAGACGTCGCCCCGGCCAATGGCTTCGGTGAGCGCTGGGAGGCCCGCGTTGCGCGCTCGGCGCTGGACGCCGAGGAGACCGGCATCACGTACTTCCGGCTGCGCCCCGGCGCGCGATCACCGTTCTCCCACCGCCATGAGGCGGCCGAGGAGATCTACGTTGCCCTCAGCGGCGGCGGCAGGATCAAGCTCGACGATCAGTTCCTAGAGATTCGTCCGCTGGACGCGATCCGGGTCGCGCCGCACGTGGCCAGAGCGTTCGAGGCCGGTCCAGAAGGCTTGGAGTTCATTGCTTTCGGGCCGCATCACCAGGGCGACGGCATACCGGTAGACGACCCCTGGGTTGCCTAGCGGCGGTCCACTACAGCGGGCTTGCGTGGCGCGGCTCGTAGCCCAAGGTGGGCGCCGCTGGGCAGCACGATCGTTGTGACGCGACCCCATCGCTGGTCCATCACCGGGCCCTCGAACGTCGCGCCCTTGTCTTGCAACTCCTCCATCGTCGTCTCGATGTCGTCGCGCATCAGGTAGAGCTCGGCATCGCCGTCCTTGCTCGACCCCGGATGCACAGCAAGCTCCGCCGGCGGCAGGGCGAAGATGAGCCAGCCGCCCCCCGCATCGACCGACTTCAAGAGAGCACGTCTGCCAACCAAGCGCGGTCGGCCTCCGCCTCGACCGTGTAGAGGATCGCGTGGGCGCCGGTGATCGCCATCGGATTACTTCACGGGGGCGAAGAAGTCGATGAGCAGCTGGTTGACGCGCTCGGCTTCGTCGTGATGGACCCAATGTGAGGCGCTCGGCAGGCGCTCGACACGGTCGAGGTTGGGCACATCGGCGTGGTCGGGCTCGGCCAGGTTGGGGCCGAGGTAGCGATCGCGCTGACCCCAGATGACGAGCGTCGGCGCCGAGATCGTCTGATTCTTCGGCGAGTGTCGCGTGGCGCCCCGGTAGTAGTTGACCATCGCCTTCGCGGCCCCTGGCTGCGACCACGCCTCGACGTAGCGGTCCATCTCCTCCGAGGTGTACGGGGGCTGGGCGTCGCGCAGGAAGTGCTTCAGGAACTTCCAGTCGCCGGCGCGTAAATGGTGCTCGGGCGCCCCTGGGAACTGGAAGTAGAAGAGGTACCACGTCCTCGCCGCCTGGCGCGGGTTGCGCAGTCCCTTGTTGAACGCCTTTGGGTGGGCGGCGTCGAGAATGGCCAGCCGGTCGACGACCTCGGGATGCTGCATCGCCAAGGTCCAGGCGATGGTTCCGCCCCAGTCGTGGCCGACCACCCGCGCGGACTCGGCCCCGCGCTCTCGGATGAGACCGTGGATGTCGTCGGCCAGCTTGTCGGCGTAATAAGACGCGACGCCTTCCGGCCGCGAGGACAGGTTTATGCCGCGCGTGTCGGGCGCGACCACTCGGAAGCCTGCCGCCGCCAGCGGTGCGATCTGCAGTCGCCAGCCGTACCAGAACTCCGGGAATCCGTGAAGCAGAACGATCAAGGGCCCCTCGCCGGCTTCGACGTAGTGCAACTTCGCGTCGCCGACGTCGGCGTAACCCTCGCGCAGGTCGGGCGGGCCGTTGGACGCCAGGCTGGCAACCGCGTCGACGGTGCCTGACGGCGATGAGCTCATGAGATCTCCCCTCTGAAGGTGACGAGCGGATTGATGCAGCACAGGGTCGCCTGATCGACGCCCCGTCGCCCCAGTGAATGCACTGGTCTGCTCCCGGGTCCGATGAGGAGAGAGCCTGCAAACCGGGGAGCCGACCAGGGGACTCACGGGCGCGATGTGGGGTGCGAGCGCACCAGCCTCTTGACCGCTCGTCATGAGTACTGCCGCTCACAGTCCCCACGCTGAGCACTCGGAGCCGAAGCGGGCCGCCCAGGGCATGCTCGCGGGCGCGTCGCCCACTCCGAAGGCCGTTGCGCTCGTGCTGCTCCCCGCGCTCGTGCTCATGCTCGCGTTCGCGTTCTCGTACGTCGGCGCATTCCACGATCCGACGCCGCACAGCGTGCCGTTGGCGGTCGTCGGGCCGCCCGCCGTGGCGGCGCGCCTGGACGCGCTGCCCGGCCATCCGCTGGACCCGCGGGTGACGGCCTCGCGGCAGGAGGCGCTCTCGCAGATCGACGACCGCAAGATCTACGGCGCATACGAGGTGGCGACGAACCGCCTGTTCGTGGCCTCCGCCGCCAACCGCGCCACCGCGGTCGCCCTCGAGACGACCTTCAACCGCGTGGCCGCTGCAGAGGGCGCGCCTGCCGTGCGTGTGACCGACGTCAAGCCGCTGCCGCCCAAGGACCCCAACGGCACCGCGGCGTTCTACGCGATGATCGCCTGGGTCTTCGGCGGGTACATCGCCTCCACGCTGATCGGGCTGGTCGGTGCACCGCGCACCGCGAGCAGCGCGCGCGCGGCCGCCCGGATCGGGGGGCTCGCGGCGTTTGGGATCGTCGCCGGAATCCTCAGCGTGCTCATGATGCGCGCGTTCTTCGGCGTCTTCAGCGGCCGCGTGGTCGCGGTGTGCGCGATCGCTGCGCTCACGATCTTCGCCAGCGCGGCGGCGACGGCCGGCATCCAGGCGGCGGCGGGCGCGGCCGGGACCGGCCTGGTCATCCTGCTGTTCGTCGTCCTCGGCAACCCCGCCTCGGGCGGGCCGTTCGCCCGGCCACTGCTGCCGGGACTGTGGCGAACGATCGGCGGCGTGCTGCCGCCGGGCGCGAGCGTGGATCTGACGCGCGCGGCGCTGTTCTTCGACGGTGCGCGGATTGCCGGCCCGATCCTCGTGCTCGCCGGCTGGGCGGCGTGCGGCACGGCGCTCCTGATCGCGCTGGGCGGTCGCGTGGTGGGCATGGTCGAGGCCGAGGCCGAGGCCGCGGCAGGAGCAGCAGTCTGAGCAGAAAGGAGATCTGATGGCCAGCTTCGACTACGACGTGGTGATCGTCGGCTCCGGGTTCGGCGGAAGCGTGGCCGCGCTCCGCGCCGCGGAGAAGGGCTACAGGGTCGGTGTCATGGAGTCCGGCAAGCGCTGGAAGGACGAGGAGATCCCCAAGACCCAGTGGAACCTGCCGAAGTTCCTGTGGCTTCCCGCCGCGGAGCTCTACGGGATCCAGAGGATCGAGTACCTCGACGACGTGCTCGTCCTGTGTGGCGCAGGCGTCGGTGGCGGCTCGCACGTCTACGCCAACACGCTGTATGTCCCGCCGAAGCAGTTCTTCGACGCTCCGGAGTGGGCGGACATCACCGACTGGGCCGAAGAGCTGGCGCCCTGTCTCGACCAGGCCACGCGCATGCTCGGCGTCGTTCGCTACCCCTACATGCCCACCGACGTGGATCGGGCCCTGCTCGAGGTCGCGACCGAGATCGGCAGAGGGGAGACGTTCAACAAGGCCCCGGTGGGCGTGTATTTCGGCAGCCCGGGTGTCGAGGCCGAGGACCCGTACTTCGGCGGCGTCGGACCGCGGCGCACCGGGTGCATCTCGTGCGGCAACTGCAACATCGGGTGTGGCCACAACGCCAAGAACAAGCTGACGACGAACTACCTGTACCTGGCCGAGCGGGTCGGCGCGCAGGTCCATGAGCTCCACGAGGTGCACGACCTCGTCCCGCTGGACGGAGGCGGCTTCGAGGTGCACACACGCCACCCCGGCTGGGCTCAGCGAGCCGCGCACGTCCACCGGCACACGTATACGGCCGAGCAGGTGATCGTCGCCGCCCACGCGTACGGCTCGGCCAAGCTCCTACATCACATGCAGCACGAGGGGCGCCTCACGGGCCTGTCCAGCCAGCTTGGGCAGCGAG
Source organism: Thermoleophilaceae bacterium (assembly GCA_036555755.1). Taxonomy (GTDB): domain Bacteria; phylum Actinomycetota; class Thermoleophilia; order Solirubrobacterales; family Thermoleophilaceae; genus JAICJR01. The sequence goes on along the minus strand of DATBKS010000032.1, from coordinate 21,313 downwards.
CGCGGACGAACTCCGAGCAGCTCCTCTACGTGACGAGGAGCCACGGGGAGTGGAAGGCCGACCCGGAGAAGGTCCACATCACGCCCGGGTGCGTGACGATCACCTCCGGCGTGTGGCCGGACGCGAAGACCAGCGTCGAGCCCACCAACTGGGGTGTCGGAAGCGACATCTTCGCGCTGCTCGGGACCTATCACCAGCACGGCGAGCAGGAGCACTCGTTCGAGTCCTGGCTCAAGGAGCTGGTCGCACATCCCGGCGAGGTGCTCGCCCCCGCTGACCCGAGCCACTGGTCCGAGCGGAGCTTCGTCGCGCTCTGCATGCAGACCACCGACACCTCGATCGAGCTCTACTGGGCCGACGGCCTGCTCCGAAGCCGGCCTTCCGGAACACCGCCCCCGGTGCACTCGCCGGTCATCGAGGACTTCGTCGACCGGGTGGCAGCGAAGCTCGACAGCGGCGAGGCGGCACTGCTGACCGAGGTGATCAACCGCAACGCCTCCGCCCACTTCGTCGGCGGGATCCCGATCGGCGACGACAGCGACAGCGGCGCCGTCGACCCCTACCTGCGCCTGTTCGGTCAGCCGGGCATGCACGTGATGGACGGGAGCGTCATGCCGGCCAACCCGGGCGTGAACCCCTCGCTGATGATCACTGCCCTGGCCGAGCGCGCGATGTCGCTGTGGCCGAACAAGGGAGAGGAGGACGTCCGGCCGCCGCTGGGATCGGGCTACGAGCGCCTTGACCCGATCATGCCGCACCGCCCAGTCGTGCCCGCCGGCGCACCGGGCGAGCTGCGACTCGATGCGAAGAAGGCCGACCTCATCCCGGAATACCCCTACTGAACGAAAGGAGAAGACGATGACCGACCTCGCCGCTCCTGCCTTCCGGACCGTCGGACCGAGTGACGCGATTCCCAACGACTTCGTCGTTCCGTACTACCTCGAGGACCGCAAGCTTCGGATCTCGGTCGCGCGCGTGGACGACCGCCTCTACGCGTTCGACGACCTCTGCACGTGCGCGGACCAGTCGTGCCCGCTGTCCGGCGGACTGATTTCCGGGAAGACGATCATGTGCCAGTGCCACGGCTCGATGTTCGACGTCGCTACCGGTGCCGTGATCAGCGGCCCAGCGACCGAGGCACTGAACGTCTACGAGGTGCAAGAGGTCGACGGCAGCATTCAGATCCGTGCCTGACGCGAGGACTGGCACTCGGTGACCGAGATCGGTTCGATCGTTCGCGGCGCTGCCGCGGCGGCGCTCGGCACGCTCGCATTCGACGCGTTTCTGTATCGCGACTACCGCAGCGATGGAGGTCATGCCGCCTTTCCCGGCTGGGAGTCCTACGAAGGTGTCGACAGCTGGGACAAAGCGCCAGCGCCGGCACTCGTCGCCAAGCAGCTGCTCGAGGGCGTGTTGAAGCAGGAGGCTCCGATCTCGTCTCGCTGATTCGGCGCGCCGAGGCCGACGACGCGGATCTGGCGGAGCGGTACGGCTGGATCAACCGCGCGCTGCCCGCCGACGAGCTCGGGAATTTCGTCAGCTCGCTCGCCCAGCGGATCGCCGGGTTCCCGGCTGCGGGCCACGCCATCGTCCAGGAGCGAGTCAACGCGATCGCGCTCGCTCCCGTCGAGGACTTTCGTCGCGACTCCAATCTCTTCGGGGAGGGCGTGCGCGCCCCCGAGTCTCAGAAGCGCATCGCCAGCGCGATGAAGCGCGGCTTGCAGACACGAGACGCGGAATTGGCGCTACCTCGAATCTTGAGCAAGCTCGACTGACGTCGGGAGCATCGTTCGACCTCGGGCGGCTTCGAGGATGTCGATCGCGTCTTGGGCGCCGGTCGCCTCCTGACGACTGGCGCGCGGCTGTCGCAGTAGCTCTTCGATCTCGTCGGCGAGTCGCGCGGGATCCAGCTCGTCGGGGTCGAGCATGCGGATGCGGCCCTGCTCTGCCCAGCGGCGCGCGCGGTTGAGCTGCTCTCGGCGCGGGAAGGTCCGCGGCACGAGCAGGGTCGGCGCTCCGGATGCGATCACCTCGGCCACGGTGTTGTAACCGGCCATCGCGATCACCGCTCTAGCTCCGGCGAGGACATCGGCCATGTCGGGCCGCGACTCGACCACGAGCGCGTCGAGCTCGTCGGCGGCAGCTCGAAGGCGCCGCACCTCGGCCGCGGGCATCATCGGACCCGTTACGAGAACCGCGGCCACGCCCGGCGGGCGGAGCGCGATCGAGCGCAACACGCAGTACAGGAGCTCGCCGCCGTCGATGCCACCGCCGGTCGTGACGAGCAGGTAGCCGTCGCCCAGGTCGCTGGGCGGGCTCGCGCTCGGCGGCTCGGCCACGAGCGCGGTCGCGTGCACGGGCACCCCGGCGGCGCGCAGCCGCGTCAGGCGGAGATCGTCCGGATCGGGGGGTCCGTAGAAGAGCGCGAGGTCGTACAGCTCGGCGACGGTGGAGGCCAGCTCTTCGGTCCAGTCCTGGCCGAGGCGAGCCGGGTCGTCGTCGACATCCCACAGGCCGAGCGCGTTCGTGCAGCCCCCCTGGGTGCGCAGCCACTCGAGCGTGTCGCGGAGGTCGCCGCCCCGGCCCACGGGGCGATAGTCGACGATCGCGATGTCGGGCCGCAGCTCCTGCGCGGCAGCGAGCGAGAGTCGCGCCCGCATCGCGACGATCTGCTCCTCCGGGATCGTCAGTCCGGTCGGGGGTCTCATGGTGGTGTCGCTCCAGCGCGAGTGACTGCCGACGGGCAGCGTGGGCAGCTTCAGCAGATCGACGCGGTCGGGAACCGGGATCCCCGCGAAGGCCGGCGACCCGGTGGCGACGAGCGCCGTGCTCGCCCGGTCGCGGCGCACGATCTCGCTCGCGAGCGCCAGCGACAGACGCAGGTGCCCCAGACCAAGCATCTCGTTGCAGAACAAAAGGGCGCGCACGAGCGATCCCAGCCTAAGGCAACCAGACGGCCGAGGCCGGAGTAGAGTTTCGGCGTCGTGCGCTTCTCGCGGGAGAACCGCAGTTGGACGGGCCGAGTGCCGGCGGCGGCGCTGATGCCGATCGCTGCCCTGGCCGTGCACCAGCTCCGTTACCTGCTCGCGTACGGGCCGAAGGGAAGCAGCGAACTCGCGGAAACGGGTCACTCGTACCTGAATTCACTCACCCCATGGCTCGTGCTCGTCCTCGCCCTGGGCTTTGGCGGCTTTGTCGCACGCCTGGGGCGCACGTGGCGTTCCGGCGAGACTGAACACTCTCCGCAGCGACGCTTTCTGGGCCTGTGGCTCGCCGCGAGCGCGGCGCTCGTTCTGATCTACGCCGGCCAGGAGTTTCTCGAGGGACTGCTCGCGACCGGGCATCCCGCCGGTCTCGTGGGAGTGTTCGGCGATGGCGGGCTGTGGGCGGTGCCTGCGGCGCTCGCGGTCGGCGCCGTGTTTGCTCTCGTGGTTCGTGGTGGGCGCGCCGCCCTCGCGCTTGCGGCTCGGCTGAGCCGCCGAGCCACGCACCGGCGTGTGCGCCTGGCACCGGCTTACCCTCCGTCGGCGCCGCTGCTGATTCCGCCGTCTCCGCTGGCCGCGTGCTCCGCCGGCCGCGCACCGCCGTTCGCTCGCTGATCGCGTAGACGCGTCCATCGCCTCTGGGCGATGTGCGCGCGTTTTCAGTCAGACGAACGAAAGGAGCAGTAGATGTCCCGCTCTTTGCGGGCGATCGTGCTTGCGGCAGTGGCCTTTGCCGTTGCATCAACACCGGCCGCCGCCCATCAGGGCAACCCGAATTACCGCTCGGTGATCGACCGAGTGAGCCCGGTCGTGCCGGGCGTGAAGCTGCAGGTGCTCGGTTACGACAGCCAGTTTCAGCTCACCAACCGCAGCGGCAAGACGGTGACCGTGTACGGCTACGCCGGCGAGCCCTACGCGCGCATCCTCGGCGACGGAACAGTCCAGCAGAACCGTCTATCGCCCGCCACCTATCTCAACAACAACGACTTCATCACCGCTCCGGCACCGAAGTTCACGAACGCCAAGGCGCCGCCACAGTGGAAGAACGTCGACAAGACGAGCACGTTCGTCTGGCACGACCACCGGATGCACTGGATGGGCACCAACCTGCCTCCGCAGGTCAAGAACAAGCACGAGAAGACGAAGATCTTCAACTACCGCATCCCGCTGAGCGTGGGCTCCCAGAAGGGGCAGTTGAGCGGCACGCTGTTCTGGGTCGGCAGCCCCGGCGGCTTCCCGGTGGCGGCGATCGTGTCGCTTGTGGCCGTGGCGCTCGTCGTTCTGATCGGCGTCGTGGCGATCCGCCGCCGGCGTCAGGGGACCAGCCCGCGGCCCGAGGCTCCCGGTCCGGCGGAGGAGGCCTGGTGAGGCGACGCCTCTCCGTTCTCGTGCCGGCGGTTGCGCTGGTTCTCTGCTGTCTGCCGGCCTCGGCGTTCGCCCACGCGCAGCTCGAGGGAACGTCGCCGGGTCGCGATGCGGTGGCGAAGACCCAGCCGGGGGTCGTGTCGTTCCGCTTCGACGAAACGGTCGAGGGGAACTTCGGCGCCGTGCGCGTCTACAACTCGGCCGGCCAGCGCGTGGATGCCGGCGATGCGTTCCACCCCGGGGGCAAGGGCCCGGTGATGGGCGTGCATCTCAAGCCGCACCTGCCCGCCGGCACCTACACCGCGACCTATCGCGTCGTCTCCGCAGACGGGCACATCGTGTCCAGCGGCTTCGCCTTCTCGATCGGTCATCCGGGTGCTGCCGGCAAGTCGGTGGAGTCATTGCTGTCAGGCACGAAGGTGGGGAAGGGCACCGACGTCGTCTACGGGATCGCGCGCGGCCTGCAGTACGCCGCGATTGCGCTCGCTGTCGGAGCCGTCACGTTCCTGCTGCTCGTGTGGCTGCGGGCGCTTGCCGCCGTGGCCGGAGCGGAGCCGGAATGGGAGCGCGCCTCGACCGCGTTCGCGCGTCGCTGGTCCAGGCTGTTGCTCGGTGCGTCGCTGCTCGGCATGGTGAGCGCGGCAGCCGGGGTGGTGCTCGAGGCGGCCAGCGCGGCGGGGATCTCCGGCTGGTCGGCGCTCAAGTGGAAGGTCGTGCACGAGGAGCTCGGCACACGCTTCGGAACCGTGTGGGGCCTCGCGGTGGTGGCCTGGGCGGTGTCGGCGGTGATCGCCGCGTTGATCGCCGCGCCGAGCAGGGAGCGCTCGCCCGCGCTGCGCCCGGCGGAGCTGGGGGCGACCGGGTTGGCGCTCGCGCCTCGCCGAACGCTCGGCTTCCTGGGCCTGCTGGCGGTGCCGCTTGTCTTCGTCACCCTCCTGCCCGCCCTCGCTGGGCACGCGTCGACGCAGCACCCGGTCGCGCTCGTATTTCCGCTGAACGTCCTGCACGTGCTGGCGATGAGCGTGTGGGTCGGTGGCCTGGCCGCACTGCTGCTCGCGTTGCCGGCCGCGACGCGCGCGCTGCAGCCGCGCGACCGCACCAGGATGCTCGCAGCCACGCTCGAGCGGTTCTCGCCGCTCGCCCTGATCTCGGTCTGCGTGATCCTCGCCACCGGCCTGGTGCAGGCCTACGTGTGGGTTCGGACACCCGCGCATCTGCTCGACACCGCATACGGACGGGCGGTGTTGATCAAGTTCCTGCTGCTGCTCGTGCTGATCGCGCTGGGCGCGTTCAACCGCCGCCGCTCGGTGCCGGAGCTCTCGCGCCTGGCTGCCGCGGGTGACACTCCTGGGCGCGCTGGCGTCTTGCTGCGCCGCGCGCTCCGCACCGAGATCGCGGTGATCGTGGTGGTGCTAGGGGTCACGGCCGCGCTGAGCTCCTACGCGCCCTCGATCGATGCGGCGAGCGGGCCGGCCAACCTGAGCGGCAGGATCGGCCCGGCGCAGCTCGAGATGACCGTCGACCCGGCGCGGGTTGGCGCGAACCAGATCCACCTGTACCTGCTCAACCCCAAGGACGGCAGCCAGTTCACCGGGGCGAAGGAGGTCGACGTGGAGGCGATGATGCCGTCGAAGGGGATCGGTCCGCTGGACCAGACGGCGACGAAGGCGGGTCCGGGTCACTACATCGACTCGTCGGCGGTGCTCGGAGTGCCCGGCAAGTGGCACCTCACGGTGACCGTCCGGACATCCGAGTTCGACCAGTTCACGAAGATGTTCGAGGTCCACGTCCGGTGATCGGGCACCTGACAGCGCGGTCACTGGGTGTGCGAGCGTTGGTCGGCTGCGTCGCCCTGGCCGGCGCTGCTGCGGCGGCGCTAGGGCCTGCCGATCTCGCAACGGGATTTCTCTGCCTCGCGCCCTGTCTCGTCCTGGCGCTGCTCATGGCCTTCGAGCGCTACGCGGGCGAACAGCTCATTGTCGGTGCCGCGCGCCGTCGCCGGGCAAGCAAGCGCACTCCAGCTGCCACTCGGGTGCCGCGTTCGACAGATCGCTACCGCCCCCGTCGCGGCCGGCTCGTCGGTGTGCAAAGCGGTCCGCGCGCGCCGCCGCTTCAAGTGATGTTCGCCAATGGCCTTTGAACGCACTTGAAAGGAAACGATGTGAGGACACGAAGAGCAGTGATCACAATGGCGGCCGCCGGAGCGCTCGCGCTTCCGGCTGGAGCACAGGCGCACGTCAGCCTGCATCCGAACGTGCTCCCGGCAGGCGATTTCCCGACCGTGAACATCCGCGTGCCGAACGAGACCGACAACGCACGCACGGTCAGGGTCGACGTCAAGATCCCGCCCGGCTTCACCGCGCTCGACCCGCAGCAGGTGCCCGGCTGGAACATCAAGCTGTTGAAGACCAAGCTGAAGAAGCCGATCCAGACGGACGACGGGCCCGTCACGGAAGAGGTCTCCGAGGTGATCTTCACCTCCCCGAAGAGCGGCGGCACGCCTCCCGGGTACATCGAGAACTTCCCGATCGCTTTCTCGGTGCCCGGCAAGAGCGGTGACACCCTCACCTTCAAGACGGTGCAGACCTACAGCAACGGCCAAGTCGTGCGCTGGATCGGGGCTCCGGACGCGGACAAGCCCGCTCCAACGGTCAACGTGGGACCCGAGGACGGATCGACCTACGACCTCGCCGGCGACGCCGGCCCGCCCGCCGGGCAGGTCGCGCCCAAGGCTGCCGGTGGCAGCGGTACGACCGCCGCGGCGCCCGCGAGCACGACGGTGGTCAAGCAGAGCTCGGGGGCGAGCAAGGGCCTCGCGATCACCGCGCTGATCGTCGGCATCCTGGGGCTGGTCGCCGGGCTCGTCGCTCTGCTGAGCCGCAGGCGCGGCGCTCGGCCGGCGCCGGAGCTGTCAAAGGAGACGACGTGATCGCCTGCCTCACCCACTGGTACACGTCGGCCCTTTACCTGGTTCCGGTGGCACTGCTTGGCGGAGGCGGGTTCGTTCTCGACCGCCGTCAGAAGCGCGCCAAGCGCCGCGCCGGCCAGGTATCGCCACCCGGCGGCCGACAGCAGATGTCAGATCAGCGGATCCGCCGAGCGCGTGCACACGCGCTCGGCGGCACCCGCCGCTCGGGGCGGCGGTAGCCGCGGCACGCGATGGAACTGAGCGGGGCAACCGTGTACGCGTCGGCCGGACCGACCGGCACGCTCTTCCTGCCGGTCCTGGTGCTCGCCTACTGGCTTCCCTACAGAGCCAGGGCGAGGACGCTTGCGGCACGGGGCCGCGCGGTGCCCGCATGGCGGCGGCATTGCTTCCTGGCAGGCCTGATCGTGTGCGCACTCGCGCTGAGCCCGCCGGTGGGCGGGCTCAGCCAGCAACTGCTGACGGCGCACATGGTCGAACACCTGCTGATCGGGGACGTGGCGGCGCTGCTGCTCGTGCTGGGACTCACCGGTCCGATGCTCCAGCCGCTGTTCCGCTTCCGGTCGATCGACCGACTGCGGTTCTTGCTCTACCCGCCCCTCGCGCTGGTTCTGTGGGCCCTCGACTTCTACGTGTGGCACCTGCCCGTGCTGTACCAGGCGGCCCTCAGACACGACCCGATCCACGCGCTCATGCACGCGTGCTTCCTGGCCTTCGGCATGCTGATGTGGATGGCCCTGCTCGGGCCGCTGCCCAAGCCCGCGTGGTTCGGCAGCTTCGCCCAGCTCGGCTACATCATCGCCGTCAGGCTGATCGGCACCCTGCTCGGGAACTTCCTGATCTTCTCGGGAACCGTCTTCTACCCCTTCTACAGGACCGGTACTGCGCACTGGCACGTCAACACGCTCAGCGACCAGAGCATCGCCGGCGCCGTGATGATGCTCGAGGAGAGCCTCCTCACAGTTGGATTGTTCTGCTGGCTGTTTCTCAAGGCCGCGCGCGAAGGGGAGGAGCGCCAGGAGCTGATCGAGCTCGCCCAGCACGCCGGCTTCCCGCTGAGCGAGCAGCGAGCCGCGCGCGCGGTCGCCGCCGGACATGGAGACGAGATGCGCAGGCGACTAACTGACAGACGAAAGGTGACTTGATGACAACCGCCCCATCGTGGTCCTCCTGGACCCTTGATCCGCTCGTGCTGGTGCTGGTGGTGGCCGCCGCAGTGCTGTACGGCGACGCCTACCGGCGTGCGCGAGGTCGCGCGGCGGTCCGCCGCCCGAACATCGGCCACTGGCTGCCCTACTACGCCGGGCTCGTGCTGTTCGCGCTGGCGCTGATGTCCCCGCTCGACGCCATCGGGGACCGCTGGCTGTTGTCCGCTCACATGTTCCAGCACGTCCTGCTGGCCGACATCTCGCCGGCCCTGATCGTGCTCGGGCTGCGCGCGCCGCTGCTTCCGCTCGGGCTGACACGCAAGGGCCTGCAGCTGGTGGCTCCCCGCGGGCCGGTGGGGCGGGTGCTGAACGCCGTCATCCGGCCGCTCGTGGTGCTGCCGCTCTGGGCCCTGGCCACGTGGTTCTGGTCGGTCCCCGCCGTCTTCGATTTCGCTGCCGCGCACTCGGGAGTCCACGCCCTCGAGCACATCACGCTCTTCTACACGGGCCTCGCCCTCTGGTGGCTCGTCATCGACCCTCTGCCCTCGGACCGGCGCAACGCCAACGGCCGCCGCCTCGCCTATCTCGGCTTCACCCGCGTGGCCACGGCGTTCGTGTGCATCCCGCTCACCTGGGCGGGCAGCACCTTCTACTCCCTGTACGCGAACGCCCCGCGCGGGTACGGCCTGTCGCCGCTGGCGGACCAGCAGCTTGCCGGCGCATCCATGTGCTTCCTCGAGCTGCTCGTCTTCGGCATCGCCTTTGCGGTCGTGTTCGTGGACACGCTCTCGCAGGACGCCAAGCGGAACGAACTCGTCGATCGACTCGAAGCCGGCGCCTAGCGCGAGGGACCGCTTGAAGACACTGGCCGTGTCCCCCGATCCAGGGACCAGACCGGGGACAACACGGGCGCGACGGGTGCACCCACCACGGATGCTGCCTGCCGATACCACCCACGCAACTGGACGGTCCGCATGAGCAGCACCGCTCAGCAACAGGCAGGCATCCGGCGCACCGATCTACAGCGCCAGGATCTGAGCGTCCCCGGACGCGAGGTGATCCAGAACAAGGTGGAGATCAGCCCCGAAGCGCCTGCGATCAGGCACTTCCATCCCGGCGAAGAGATCATCTACGTTCTCGAAGGACAGCTCGAGTACCAGATCGACGGCCAGCCGCCGACCACCGTCAGCGCGGGCCAAGCGCTGACCGTGCCGGCGGAAGCAATTCACGCAGTCAAGAACGTCGGAAGCGGTGACGCCGCGGAGCTCGCCACGTATGTCGTCGAGAAGGGGAAGCCGCTCATCACGCTCGCCGACCAGTGAGCGGACCCGGGGTTTCACGGGCGCGACGGCCAGACGAAGCGATGAGCCTTCGTTCCGTTAGCGAATCGAGGAGCCCGCTATGTCAGTCACGGCTGAAGCAACAGCCATTCGCCCATTCACGGTTGAGGTTCCGGAGGAGCGGCTAGCCGAACTGCGCCGCCGTCTCGCGGCGGTGCGTTTGCCGTCCAAGGAGCTGGTCACCGACAGGTCGCAGGGGGTCCAGTTGGCGACGATCCGGGAGCTCGTGCGCTACTGGGCCACGGAGCATGACTGGCGCAAGACCGAGTCGAAGCTCAACGCGCTGCCCCAGTTCAAGACCGAGATCGACGGGCTGGAGATTCACTTCATTCACGTGAAGTCTCCGCACGCGCATGCGTTGCCGCTGCTTATGACCCACGGCTGGCCAGGCTCGGTGATCGAGCTGCTCGGATCCGTGGGTCCCCTCACCGATCCGCCCGCGCACGGTGGAGACGCCGCGGACGCCTTTGACCTCGTGCTGCCTTCGCTGCCCGGCTACGGCTTCTCCGGCGAGCCGACCGAGGTCGGCTGGGACGTTGGGCGCACCGCGCGCGCCTGGGGAGAGCTGATGCGCCGCCTCGGCTATCGCCGCTACGTCGCCCAGGGCGGCGACGTGGGCTCGGCCGTCACCGACGCGATGGGCCGGCAGGCACCGGAGGGGCTGGTCGGCATCCACATGAACCTGCTCATCGCGGCCCTGGCCATCGCCGACCAAATGCCGGCCGAATCCGAGCAGGAGCGCGCGGCGCTCGCCGCGCTCGCCACGTTCAACACGAGCGGACGGGGCTACTTCCTCGAGCAGGCGACGCGGCCGCAGACGATCGGTTACGCCCTGCTGGATTCACCCGTCGCTCTGGCGGCCTGGATGCTCGACCACGACACGGACAGCTACTACAAGATCTCCCGCGCCTTCGTCGACGGGCAGCCGGTAGGCAACCTCACTCGCGAGAACATCGTCGACAACATCGCGCTCTACTGGCTGACAGGCACCGGGGCGTCGGCGGCGCGGTCGTACTGGGAGAACGGGCGAGCCCAAGCTCTTGCGGCCGGCCAGCTTCCTCCGGATGTCGCGCTGCCGGTCGGCTTCACCACCTTCCCGGGAGAGATCGTCGCGGCCCCGCGCAGCTGGGTGGACGCGGTGTATCCCAACGTCAGCTACTTCAACGAGGTCGACAAGGGCGGCCATTTCGCTGCCTGGGAGGAGCCGGAGCTCTTCAGCGCCGAGATGCGGGCAGCCTTCCGGTCGCTCCGCTGACCGATGACGTCAAACGGCTTGACCTACGACGTATTCGTCAACGAACCGCCTCCGCAGGACGGCGTGCTTCCCAATGGAGAGCCGAAGCTGTTCTCTCCGATGGCGAGCACGTTGATCTCCGGGAGCGAGGACGCCGTGCTGACGGACCCGGGGATGACGGCAGATCAGGCGGAGGCACTCGGCGAGTGGGTGGCCGCCAAGGACAGGAACCTGACCGACATCTTCATCACCCATGGCCACGGCGATCACTGGTTCGCCGCCGGGCTGCTGGCAGAGCGGTTTGGCGCGCGGGTGGTCGCCTCGGAGGGAACAATCGGGCAGATGCATGCCAGCGTCGCCTCGCGGCCGCTGCTCTGGGACAAGCTGTACACCGGGATCCCGCCGACGACCGTTACTGCCGTGACGGTCGCGGGCAACCGCTTCGAGCTTGAAGGACACGACCTCGCGATCGTCGAGGTCGGCCACACCGACGTTGCCGACAGCACCGTCTTGCACGTCCCCGACCTCGACCTGGTTGTCGCCGGGGACGTGATCTACAACGGGGTTCACATGTATCTGGGCCAAAGCGCGGTCGTCGGTGGCTTCGGGCCGTGGCGGGACGCGATCGACACGGTCGAGGCCCTCGGACCCCGACACATCGTCTGCGGGCACCAGAACAAGCAGCTCGACGACGATGCCCAGCGGACGATCGACGAGACCCGCCAATACCTCGACGACGCCGAGGAGCTCCTGCAAACGCAGAACACCGCGCTGGAGTTCTTCGAGGCTGAGATCGAGCGCTACCCCAACCATCTCGGTCGGATGATCCTCTGGGTGAGTGCGAGCGCGCTCTACGGCATCCGCGAACATCCCGGGGAGGACGTCGGCAAGATCATTCTGGGCTCCTGGCTTTGAAGCACGCGCGAGCGGGTGACGCCGACTTGGCGTCTTGGCACTAGTGGGGAGCAGCCCGTAGCATGCGTTGCTTACCATGCATAACCGGCTTCCCCGCGAGGGGCGGCGCAAGGACAACTTGCGGGGGCGTGCCGCCGAGTTTGCGTCCCTGGACGGTCTCGTCGAGGCGGTCCGCCGAGGCGAAAGTCAGTCGCTGGTGCTGCGTGGCGAGGCCGGGATCGGGAAGACCGCGCTCCTCGAATACCTGATCGAGTCGGCGTCGGACGTGACCGTCGCACGGGCCGTGGGAGTCGAGTCGGAGATGGAGCTGGCGTTCGCGAGCTTGCACCAGCTGTGCGCTCCGATGCTCGACCACGTGGAGCGGCTGCCGGATCCCCAGCGCGAGGCGCTCGAGATCGTGTTCGGGCTGAGCGCCGGCGCGGCTCCCGACCGCTTTCTCGTCGGGCTGGCTGTGCTGACCCTGTTTTCGGAGCAGGCCGAGAAGCGTCCTCTCCTATGCGTCGTCGACGACGCGCAGTGGCTCGATCAGGCCTCGGCGCTCACGCTGGCGTTCGTCGCCCGCCGGCTGCTGGCCGAGCCGATCGGGATCGTGTTCGCCGTTCGCGAGCCGAGCGAGGAGCTCCAGCACGTGCCGGAGCTCGAGCTCGGCGGTCTGCGGGACGCCGACGCACGGGCGCTCCTCGACTCCGCGGTCGCCTTCATGCTCGACGAGCGAGTTCGCGACCGGATCATCGCCGAGACGCGCGGCAACCCACTGGCGCTGCTCGAGCTGCCGCGCGGGTTGAATGCGACGGAGCTGGCAGGCGGGTTCGGCGTGCTCGGAGTGCACGCGCTTTCCGGCCGGATCGAGGAGAGCTACCTCCGGCGGCTGAGCGCGCTCCCCGAGGACGTCCGGCTTTTGCTGCTGCTCGCGGCCGCTGAGCCGATCGGCGATCCGCTGCTCTTGATGCGCGCCTCTGGGCGTCTGGAGATCGAGGTCTCGGCGGTCGAGGGGGCCACGGACGGGCTGCTGGAGATCGGCGAGCGCGTGACCTTCCGTCATCCGCTGGTGCGCTCGGCCGTGTACCGCGCGGCGGCCACCCCCGAGCGCCGGGCGGCACATCTGGCTCTCGCGGAGGCGACCGATTGGAACGTCGATCCAGATCGCCGTGCCTGGCACCTGGCCGCCGCCGCGCCGGGCCCGGACGAAGATATCGCGCTCGAGTTGGAGCTCTCGGCGGGTCGCGCGCAGGCGCGCGGCGGGCTCGCGGCCGCGGCTGCCTTCCTTCAGCGAGCGGTCGCGCTGACGGGCAACTCGGCACGGCGCGTCGACAGGGCGCTCGCCGCTGCCGAGGCAAGCTTGGCGGCGGGCGTCTTCGAAGTGGCGCTCGGGCTGCTCAGCACAGCAGAGGTGGGGCCGCTCGACGAGCTTCAGCGCGCCCGTCTGGATCTGCTTCGCGCCGAGGCCGCGTACGCGGAGAGCCGGGGCGCCGCCGCAGCGGGGCTGCTCCTTCGCGCTGCCAAGACGCTCGAGCCGCTCGATCCGCAGCTTGCGCGCGAGACCTACCTCGACGCTTGGAGCTCGGCGCTGTTTGCCGGGCAGCTCGCGGGGTCGGCCAGCCTGCTCGACGTCTCGTACGCAGCTATGGGTGCCGGGCCTCCGGTCGAACGTTCGCGTCCCTCCGAGCTCCTGTTGCGCGGCCTCTCGCTCGCCTTCACCGAAGGCCGGCCCGCGGCAGCGCCGGTGCTCGGGCAGGCCGCGAAGGCGTTCGCCGCCAATGAGATCTCGACCGAGGAGGTTCTCCGCTGGGGCTGGCTCGCACCCGTGGCCGCGGTGATGACGTGGGACTACGACACCTGCCTCGCAGTGGCCGCGCGGGGGGTGAGGCTTGCGCGCGGGGCGGGGGCGCTCACGTCGCTTGCCGTCAGCGTCAACGTGATGGCGCAGGCGGCCGTGCTCGGCGGCGAGCTCGGCACGGCGGCGCGGCTGGTGGCGGAGGCCGACACGGTGACGGAGGCCACGGGCGCGCGGGTAGCGCCCTACGGAGGCCTCGTGCTCGCCGGCTTCCAGGGTCTCGAGGCGCCGGCCTCCGCGCTGATCGACGCCACCATTGAGCACTACACGGCGGCGGGCCAGGGAACCGCCGTGCAATATGCGCGCTGGGCGCGTTCGGTGCTGTTCAACGGCCTCGGCCGCTATGGGGAGGCGCTGGTCGCCGCGCAGGAGGCGAGCGACGACACGCCGGAGCTGTTCGTCTCCGTGTGGGCTGCGCTCGAGATGCTCGAAGCCGCGGTCCGGTGCGATGAGCGCGGGCTCGCGGAGGAGGCTCTCGCCCGGATCGGCCAGGCCACGGCCGTCGCGTCCACCGATTGGGCGCTCGGTATCCAGGCCCGTTCACGCGCGCTGCTGAGCGACGGGGATGCCGCGGAGTTCCTCTATCGCGAGGCGGTAGAGCGGCTCGGCCGCACGGAACTGCGGCCGGAGCTGGCTCGCGCTCACCTCCTGTACGGCGAGTGGTTGCGCCGTGAGAATCGCCGCGTCGACGCCCGCGAGCAATTGCGGGCGGCGCACGACCTGTTCGTGGCGATCGGGATGGAGGCGTTCGCGGAGCGCGCCCGGGGCGAGCTGCAGGCGACGGGGGAGAAGGTGCGCAAGCGGACGGTGGAGTCACGCGACGAGCTGACTCCGCAGGAGCGGCAGATCGCGCGGCTGGCTCGCGACGGCCTCTCGAATCCGGAGATCGGCGCGCGGCTCTTCCTCAGCCCGCGCACAGTCGAATGGCACCTGCACAAGGTGTTCTCAAAGCTGGGGATCCGCTCACGCAAGGAGCTCGGAAAGGTGCTTCCCGCCTCCGATCCGGAGTTCGTGCCGGTCTGAGCTCGCGCTCAGGCGGAACCGCTCACGACGACGTCCTTCACGTCCGCCATGTAGCGGCCGGCGGCCGCCGAGGCGTCTTTCGTATCGCTCCCGCCCTGGCGGGCGACCATGTACGCGGCGTACCAGTCCCACCAGTCGTGCGGCGGGGCGACTGCCTCGAATGCCCCGTGATGCTCGGAGGTCTCGTGCAGCAGATCGGCGAGTTCAGCGATGTCCATGTCAGTCCTCCCACTCGCGGCCCGGGAGCCGCGTAGTGATCTCTTGCATCAGCCAGGTGTTGCCGTCGGGGTCGCTGAAGGACGCGAACACGAAGTAGGAGCGCCCTTGCTCCGCGTCGGCGCCCGGCGGCCGCCTGTCGAGCACCTCGCTGACGTCGACGCCGCGAGCGATGAGCTCGTTACGGGCGGCTTCGATGTCCTCGACCGCGAGGATCAGCCTGTCGGCGGACCCCGGCGCGGCCTTCGTCAGGCCCGTGCCGAAGTGGATCGAGCACTGCGAATGGGGAGGAGTGAACTGCACGGTCCGCATGCCCTCGCCGAGCATCAGGTCGGCGTCAAGCCGCCAACCGATCCTGCCGTAGAAGTCCTTCGACCTATCGACGTCGGAGACCGGCAACGTCACCACCTCGAGCTTCATGTCGACGGTGCCGGGTTCCGTCGGGTCCGTAGAACCGGCAGTGCTGGCCTCGGTGCTGCTCATGCTGACCTCCAGGTTGCGGATCCGTATCGCGGAACGATCTCCCCTCCGCCGATCCGTCGCACCAGGGAAGTCCCTGGTTTGCGCCCCTGGTTGCACTCGGTCGCTCAGGTCGCACCAGGGGACGGACCAGGGTGCTACACGGGCGCGACCTGGCGCACCGCACGTAACCCTGCGTTCGGTCTCGTAAACCCAGGAGGAACCATGGCTGACACCTCGGATCAGTTCGCCGACTACCCAGGACTGAGTCCTCCCGCCTCGATACCGCTGAGCCGCGATCAGTCGCGTGCGGTGTTCGGGCAGGTGATGGGCCTCGTCGCACTGACGCTCGGGTTCCTGGCCCTGGGCGCCTACATCGGTCGCGACCTGAGCGGTGGGGTCGGAATCCTGTTCTTCCTCGTGGGCCTCGCCTGCGTTTTCGGTCTCAACATCGCCTCCGCGGGCGGACGGGAGCAACTCGCGATAACCCTGCTGTTCGGGCTCGGGCTGTCGCTCGGGCTTGCGCTTGGCCCCGTCCTGAACTCATATGCGCAGGCCGATCCTTCAGCGGTCTGGCAGGCCGCCGGGGCGACGGGCGGGTTCGTCGCCAGTCTCGGAGCCTTCGGTTATGCAACGCGCCGCGACTTGTCCTCGTGGTACCGCGTCCTGTTCTGGGCGCTGCTCGCGTTGATCGTGTTCGGGGTAGTCGCGATCTTTGTCTCGATTCCCAACGAGAACCTGATCTGGGCCGTGGCGGGACTCGTCATCTTCGGCGGCTACACGATCCTGGATTTCAACCGCCTTCGTCGCTCTGGCAAAGAGAGCGCGGTGCCGATCGCGGCAAGCATCTTCCTGGACGTCCTGAACGTCTTCCTGTTCTTCCTTGAGCTGTTCGGGGGCGGGCGCGACTAGGGGCGCAGATCGTCTGGCGCAGATCGTCTGAAAGGAGATCTCAATGAATCCGTCTTCAAATGACTTGTCCACCCCGGAAGGCCCCGGATCTGTCTCTGGGGCGCCTGACCTTCCGCCCGGGTTCGCCGACACTTTCACCAGCCAGTTCGTCGATACCGGTCAACTGCGCATGCACGCCGTCGTTGGAGGCGAAGGGCCGCCTCTGCTGCTCGTTCACGGTTGGCCCGAGACCTGGTACGCGTGGCGCAACCTGATGCCCGGGCTGGCGCGGGACTTCGAGGTCATTGCAGTGGACCAGCGCGGCATCGGACTATCCGATAAGCCACCCGACGGCTACGACGTGGGCACCGTCGCCCGGGACATGGTCGCCTTGATGGACGCGCTCGGGCACCGGCGGTTCGCCCTATACGGCACCGACACCGGAATGCCGATCGCCTACGGCGTGGCGGCGGACTACCCGGACCGATTGGATCGCTTGGCCGTATCAGAGGCACCTCTCCCCGGCGTGTCTCCCCCGCCGCCGCTGTTCCTCCCTCCGGAGCTCAACGCCAAGTTCTGGCATCTGATGTTCAACCAGCTTCCCGCGGAGGTGAACGAAGCGCTCGTCAGGGGACGGGAGGAGATCTTCTTCGGCGCAGAATTCGACGCCTCGGCCGGAACGAACAAGCTGCCCGACGATGTCGTGAAGTACTACATCGACATCCTCCGCTCCCATCCCGACGCCCTGCGCGGCAGCTTCGGCTTCTACCGGGCCGTCAACGCAACCATCGCCCAGAACGAGCAGCGCAAGGAGCGGCGGCTGACGCTGCCGGTGCTGGCGATCGGCGGCGAGCAGAGCGGCGGCGAAGGGACCGCCGCGACGATGAAGCTCGTCGCCGACAACGTCCAGGGCGTGGTCCTACCCGGTGCCGGCCACTGGGTCGCGGAACAGGCGCCCGAGGCCCTGCTGGCGGCGCTGACCAAGTTCCTCGCCCCGTACCGGGACGCGGCTCCACAAGTCCCGGCGAATTCGACAGCCCGCTGATGTCTGAGGCCAGACCAGGGACTTGGCCAGTGGCCTCACGGGCGCGACGCGCACGCACGGGGTCGAGGCTTAGGTGCCACCCGATCCGCCCAAGGAGCCCTACATGTCTGTCATGGCCGAGAAGTCAGCCACGGAGATCCGTCCCTTCCAGGTTGACGTTCCCGAAGAAGCGCTGGACGACCTCCGCCGTCGCTTAGCGGCGACACGCTTTCCGGAGAAGGAGACCGTCGACGACCCCACGCAGGGAGTGCAACTCGCGACGATGCAGGCCCTCATCGAGTACTGGGGCGGCGAGTACGAGTTCGGGCGCGTCCAGGCGCGGCTGAACGCCCTGCCGCAATTCATGACGGAGATCGACGGGCTGGACATCCACTTCATCCATGCCCCGTCGGAGCACGAGGACGCGCTGCCGCTGATCATTACCCACGGCTGGCCCGGGTCGGTCGTCGAGATGCTGAACGTGATCGGCCCGCTTACCGACCCTACGGCGCACGGCGGCAACGCGGAGGACGCATTCCACGTGGTGGTTCCGTCGATACCCGGCTACGGCTTCTCGGACAGGCCGGCGACGACCGGCTGGGACCCCGATCACATCGCGCGTGCCTGGACCGAGCTCATGAGGCGCCTCGGCTACGCCCATTTCGTTGCCCAGGGCGGCGACTGGGGCGCGATCATCACGGACCTGCTCGGCAAGCAGGCGCCTCCGGAGCTGCTCGGCATTCACCTGAATATGCCCGGCGCCGTCCCGCCCGACATTTCGAAGGCGGCCTCGTCCGGCGCGCCGGCGCCGCCCGGTCTGTCGGCTGAGGAAAGCCGCGCATATGAGCAGCTGAGCTTCCTCTATACGAAGGGCATCGGCTACGCGACCGAGATGTCTCTGCGCCCACAGACCCTGTACGGGCTGGCGGATTCGCCCGCCGCTCTCGCGGCTTGGATGCTCGACCACGACGCGCAGAGTCTCGAAGACATCTCGCGCGCCTTCGTCGAGCGCGATCCGGTGGACAACCTCACGCGCGACGAGGTGCTCGACAACGTCACGCTCACCTGGCTGACGAACACCGGAATCTCGTCGGGCCGTCTGTA
This sequence comes from Thermoleophilaceae bacterium, assembly GCA_036555755.1. Lineage (GTDB taxonomy): Bacteria > Actinomycetota > Thermoleophilia > Solirubrobacterales > Thermoleophilaceae > JAICJR01. The sequence continues at coordinate 2,850 of DATBKS010000032.1, read as the reverse complement.
CTGGGAGAACAAGCTCGGCTTCTTCGACGTGAAGGGCGTGAAGGTGCCGGTCGGTTTGAGCATCTTCCCGCGTGAGCTCTACCAGGCGCCGCGGAGCTGGGCCGAGCGGGCCTACCCCAAGCTCATCTACTTCAACGAGGTCGACCGGGGCAACCATTTCGCCGCCTGGCAGGAGCCGGAGCTCTACACGACCGAGGTCCGGGCGGCGTTCCGGTTGCTGCGCTGATGAGCGTCTTCGAACGTCTGCACTTCCCCCCGCTCGACGGGGCTGCTGAGTGGCTCAACTCCGAGCCACTCAGCCCCGACGGGCTGCGCGGTCAGGTCGTGCTCGTGGACTTCTGGACGCTCACGTGCATCAACTGGCTGCGCACGGAGCCGTACGTCCGCGCGTGGTCGCGGGCGTACCGGGACGACGGTCTGGTCGTGATCGGCGTTCACACGCCGGAGTTCTCCTTCGAGCACCAGGTCGATCTCATACGCCTGGCGACGAAGGAGCGGGAGATCGACTACCCGGTCGCGGTCGACAACGACTACGTGATCTGGGACGCGTTCGACAACAACTACTGGCCGGCGCTCTACTTCATCGACCGAGAGGGGATCATCCGCGACCACCACTTCGGCGAGGGGCGCTACAGCGAGTCGGAGCAAGAGATCCAGCGGCTGCTCGGCGTGGAGCGCGAGCACGTATCCGTCGAACGAGTCGGGGTCGAGGCGGACGCCGACTGGGACCACCTGCGCACGCCCGAGACGTACGTCGGCCACGGGCGCAGCCAGGGCTTCGCGTCGCCGGGCGGCCCCGCATTCGAGGAGCGCCGGACCTACGAGCTACCCGAGCGCATGCACCTCAACAACTGGGGTCTCGCGGGCGAGTGGACAATCGGCGGGGAGAAGGCCCGCCTTGAGGAGGCCGGCGGGAGCATCGGCTTCAGATTCCACGCGCGCGATGCTCATCTCGTGCTGTACGCCGGAGAGCGGCAGCCGATCCCGTTCCGAGTGCTCCTCGACGGCGAGGCCCCGGGCGCGTCACACGGCGTCGATGTCGACGACGACGGGAACGGCGAGCTGCGGGAGGGTCGTCTGTACCAGCTCGTCCGCGAGCACGACACCGTCCGGGAGCGCACGCTCGAGATCAGCTTCCTCGAACCTGGCGCCGAGGCGTACGTTTTCACCTTCGGCTAGCGAGAGAGGAGCCTGATGGCAACGACGGATTACGACGTCATCGTGCTCGGCGGCGGTTCGCCGGGGGAGCATTGCGCCGGTGCCCTCGCCGAGGGCGGCCTCCGCGTGGCGGTCGTCGAGCGGGAGCTCGTGGGAGGGGAGTGCTCCTACTGGGCGTGCATCCCGTCGAAGACCCTGCTGCGGCCGGGGGAGGCGGTCCACCAGGCGCGCGAGGCGGCGGGCACCGCCGAGGTCGATGTCGAGGCTGCGCTCGCCTGGCGCGACTTCATGACCTCGGACTGGTCCGACGCCGGCCAGGAGAAGTGGCTGGCCGACAACGGGATCGATCTGATTCGCGGCAGCGGCCGCCTGGCGGGCCCCGGCGTGGTGGAGGTCGACGGCGTGCGCCACACCGCGGACCACGTGGTGCTCGCGAACGGCGCCGATCCGGTAGTCCCGCCGGTCCCCGGGTTGCGTGATCTCGAGGGCGTATGGACGAGCCGCGAGGCCACTTCGATGAAGGCCATCCCCCGGCGGCTCCTGATCCTGGGTGGCGGACCGGTCGGAGTGGAGATGGCGCAGGCCGTGCGCCGGTTCGGCGGCGAGACCGTGATCGTCGACATGGGAGATCACCTGCTAGGCCGCGAGCCGGCGCCGCTGGGCGAGGCGCTGGGCGAGGCGCTCAAGCAAGAGGGCATCGAGCTCGCCCTGTCCGCGAACGCGACGGCGGCGCGCAAGGACGGCGAGGACTTCGTGCTCGAGTTCGACGACGGGAACGAGCTGCGTGGCGACCGCCTGCTCGTCGCCACCGGCAGGCGCCCGCGGGTGAGCGGGATCGGCCTCGAGACTGTAGGCGTCGAGCCCGACTCCCACGGGGTGCCGGTCGACGCGCACCTGCGCGCGGCAGAGAACCTGTGGGCGATCGGCGACGTGAACGGGCTGTGGCCGCTGACGCACGTCGGCAAGTACCAGGGCGACGTGGTGGCGGCGAACATCCTGGGGGATCCGCGCAAGGCGAACTACGAGGCCGTTCCGCGCGTGACCTACACCGACCCGCAGGCCGCGGCGGTGGGCGCCGACGCCGGTCGCTTCAGCGCCATGGTTCCGATCTCGGAGGTGGCGAAGACCGCGACCTATACGCGCGCGTACGCCGACAGCCCCGGCTTCCTGACGCTCCTCAGCGACGGCGAGCGGCTCACCGGCGCCTACGCACTCGGGCCGGAGGCGGGCGAGTGGCTGCAGCAGGCCACGCTCGCGATCCGTGCGCACGTCCCGCTCGACACGCTCTGGGACACGATCCAGCCGTTCCCGACGTTCTCGGAGATCTACGTCGCGGCGCTCAAGACGCTCCGTGGCGAGATCGCGGCCAGGGCGAAGGCGGGCGCAGCCGGGCGACCGATGGCGAGCTGATGGAAGCTGGGCTGCAAGGACAAACGGTCGTCGTGCTTGGCGGCAGCGCAGGCATCGGGCTCGAGACGGCCCGGCTCGCCCGCGCCGAGGGCGCCGAGGTCATCCTCACGGCCCGCAACCCGGAGCGCCTGCAGCAGGCCGCCGACGAGCTCGGCGCGCTGAGCACCGCGGCGTTCGACGCCACCGACGAGGCCGCGATCGAACAGTTCTTCGCCGACCTGCCGGCGGTGGACCACATCCTCCTCAGCGCCGGCGGGCCGTACTACGCACCGCTCGCCGAGA
>DATBKS010000031.1:0-22051 GCA_036555755.1 Thermoleophilaceae bacterium | reverse complement strand
TGGTGATGGGACCGCCGTTGCTTGCGCCGGGGTCGCTGGCGCTGGTCGGCGGGATGGGGTTGGTGGCCGCGGTTGCGCGGAGGGAGAAATGAGTCCGCCGTCCGCCGACCGCCGTCCGCCGGGTCTTCCTCGGCAGCGGCGTGGTGTGACTCCGCAGATGGTTGGGCGCTATCCGGACTGGGACGTGCTGTCGCAGGCCGATCACTGGGACGAGGTCACGCGGAAGGTCGTGCTCGACCGCGTGGAGAACGTGCCGCCGTTCCGCTTCTTCGCAGAGGTCGAGGCGCGCACGCTGAAGGCGTTCTGCGACCGGGTCGTCGCCCAGGACGCCGAGCCGCGCATTCCGGTGCTCAGCATGGTCGACGCCAAGCTCGACGCCGGCAAGCTCGACGGCTTCCAGTACGCGGGGATGCCGGACGACCGCGAGGTCTGGCGGATCGTCGCGCGGGGGCTCGACGAGGCAGCAGAGGGCGACTTTGCGGGCGCCGGGCAGGAGGAGCAGCTCAGGCTTGTCAAGCGCTTCTCGCAGGGCGAGCTCGAGGGCGACTCGTGGGAGGAGCTCGACGTCTCGCTCGCGTGGAAGGTGGTGACGCGGCACATCATGGCCGCGTTCTACTCGCACCCGTGGGCCTGGAACGAGATCGGCTTCGGAGGCCCGGCCTACCCGCGCGGGTACGCCGCGCTCGGCGTGAACACGAAGGAGTCCTGGGAGCCCTCGCCCGCGTTCGACATCGACCCGGTCAAGGACGTCCAGGAGCGCGGGCTCGATTGACGCTTCCGCGCAGCTTGTTCAAGGGCTCGATCCGACCCCCGGATAACGACTCGGCGTTCATCCTGCACCCCCATAAGCGGGGAGTGCCGAACGTGGATCGCATGGCCCGCTACCGCGACGACGACGAGGTGGACCTGCTGATCGTCGGCTGCGGCGCGGGCGGCGGCGTGCTCGCCCAGCGCCTCGCGCGGCACGGCTGGCGAGTGGTGGTGATCGAGCGCGGGCCGTTCTGGGACCCCGACCGCGACTGGGTCTCCGACGAGGCCGGCTCGCACAAGCTGTTCTGGACCGACAAGCGGATCATCGGTGGCTCCGACCCGGTTGAGCTCGGCAAGAACAACTCGGGCCACGGCGTGGGCGGCTCGATGGTGCACTACGCGGGCTACACGCCGCGCTTTCACCCGTCCGACTTCGAGACCTACTCACGCGACGGAGTGGGCGCCGACTGGCCGATCGCCTACGAGGACCTCAAGGAGCACTACGAGCGCTGCGAGGCCGAGCTGCCCGTGGCGGGCCAGCACTGGCCCTGGGGCGACCCGCACGGCTACCCGATGGGCCCGCACCCGATTGGCGGCTCCGCGGAGGTGGCCTGGCGCGGAGCGCGCAAGTGCGGGATTGAGATGCGGGTCGGCCCCGTGGCGATCACCAACGGCGCGTTCGGCAACCGGCCGCACTGCATCTACCGTGGCTTCTGCCTCGAGGGCTGCAAGGTGAACGCGAAGGGCAGCCCGCTCATCACGCACGTGCCGGACGCGATCGAGCACGGGGCCGAGATCCGGGCGGACAGCATGGCCACGCGCGTCGAGATCGACGAGTCGTCCGGGCGGGTGACCGGCGTCACGTACGTGAAGGACAGGCGCGAGCGCTTCCAGCGCGCGACCGCCGTGGCGGTGGCGGGCTACTCGATCGAGACGCCGCGCCTGCTGCTCAACTCCACGAGCGAGCGCTTCCCGAACGGCCTCGCCAACGACCACGACCAGGTGGGCCGCTACGTGATGGTGCAGGGCGCGTCGCAGACCGCGGCGCGCTTCCCGGAGCCGATGCACATGTACAAGGCGCCGCCGCCCGAGGTCTCGTCCGAGCAGTTCTACGAGACCGACGAGTCACGCGGCTTCGCACGCGGGTTCAGCATCCAGACCGTGTCGCCGATGCCGATCGGCTGGTCCGAGCACGTGATGGCGGACGGGCACTGGGGCCACGCGCTGCGGGAGTACATGCGCGACTACATCCACTGGACCGTCCTCGGCGTGCTGAACGAGTTGCTGCCGCACCCGGAGAACCGCGTGACGCTCGCGGACGAGGCCGACGACAACGGGATGCCGGTCGCGCGCTTCGACTACACGCAGTCCGACAACGACCGCGCGAACATCGCCTACTCGAAGAAGGTGATCGACGAGATCTGGCACGAGGCGGACGCGCAGGACACGCTCACGATCGACCGCTATGCGCACCTGGTGGGCGGCTGCCGCATGGGAACCGCTCCCGAGAACAGCGTCGTGAACGCGGACCATCGGGCCTGGGGCGTTCCGAACCTGTTCGTCACCGACGGCAGCGTGATGCCCACCCAGGGCTCGGCCAACCCGGCACTGACGATCATGGCGCTCGCGTCCCGGCTCGGCGAACGCCTCGCATCGGGCGCTGTCAAAGCAGCGTGATCGCGAACAGCCCGCCGAAGATCGCGACGCCCGCGGACAGCCAGGCCACGTAGTCGCCCACGCGGCCGCTGTGCAGCCGCCGCACCGCTGTGACCGCGGGGACGAGCGTCCTGACGGGCCGGAACAGGGCAAGCGCCGCGAGGCCGACCGCGCCGGCGACGGAGAGCAGCGCATAGAGGTAGTCGAGCCCGGACGCCTCGGGCGGACCGCTCACGTGCGGCAGCGGCGACTCCGCGCCGTGCAGGACGGCCGCCGCGTAGCCCTCACGGTCGACGAAGGCGGTGGCCGCCCTTAGCGCGGCGTGGCTCACGCCGGGAATCAGGCCGAGCGCGAGCGAGGCGGCGATGAGGACGGCGGCCGGCACGAACAGAATTGCCGGCGTGCGGCTGCGCGGTTCCTCGACCTCCTCCTCGTCCTCCTCCTCGATCTCGAAGTCGGGCTGCGGCTTGGCGGCGGGCCCGAGCCCGAGGAACACGCGGCCCGCCGCGCGCAGCACGGCTCCGCCGGTGAGTGCGGACGCCACGACGAACACCGCGATCACCCAGCCGTAGCCGGCCTTGACTGCCGAGTCCTCGATCAGCGACTTGCCGAGGAACGTGCCGAACGGCGGCAGCGACGCGAGGGCCAGCGCCCCGAGCGCGAACAGCGCGCCCGTGTATGGCAACCCCCGCCCAAGGCCGCGCAGCCGCAGCGCCTCGGCGCTCCGGTAGCGGTGCTGAAGGATGCCGACGCAGATGAACAGCGCGGCCTTCACGAACCCGTCGGCCACCAGGTAGATGCCGGTTCCCGCCAAGCCGTCGGGCTCGAGCAGGGCGACGCCGATCAGGAACAGCCCGATGTAGCTCACCGTCGCGTATGCGAGCTGGCGCTTGAGGTGCGTCTGCGCGAAGCAGAGCGTCGCGCCGAGGAGCGCGGTCAGCACGCCCGCGCCAACGAGGATCGCGGTGACGGCGGCATGGTCCGGGGCGAAGACGCCGTCGAAGCACGACCACCAGATGCGCGCCACCGCGTACAGGCCGAGCTCGCTCATCACCGCCGAGAGCACGACGCACACCGGGGTGGGCGCGACCGAGTAGGCGTCGGCGAGCCAGAAGTGGAACGGCACGACCGCGGCCTTGACGAAGAAGCCGGCGACCAGCAGCGCGAGCGAGACCACCACAAGTGCATCCGCGGGCTTGCTCGCGAGCGCGTCGCCGATCTGGGCCATGTTGAGCGCGCCCGTGCGCCCGTAGAGGAGCGCGATGCCGGTGAGCACGAGCAGCGCACCGATCGAGTTCGTGATCGCGAAGTTGAGCGTGCCCTCGAGCGGAGCGCGCTGGTCGACGCGGTAGCCGGTGAGCGCGTACGCGGCGACGCTCATCAGCTCGAAGAAGACGAACAGGTTGAAGATGTCGCCGCTCAGCGCGAAGCCCACCATCCCCGCGAGAAAGACGAGCATCAGCGCGTGGAAGACGTGGTTGACCTCCTCCAGATGCCGCCGCGAGAAGAGCAGCGCGACGACCACGATCGCGCTCGCGAAGGTCGCGAGCCCGGCGCCGACCGGGCCGACGGTGAAGGCGATGCCGAGCGCGAGGCCCTCCCGCGGCCGCCAGCCGCCGAACCAGTAGACGAGGTCGCCGCCGTGGGCCATGAGGAGCGCCGCCATCACGCACACTGCGCCGGCCGAAGCGAGCGACAGCACGTCAGCGAACAGTCGCGAGGCAAACGGCGCGCTGCCCGCCAACACCGAGGCGGCGAGCAGGGGGACCACGACGGTGAGCGGCACGAGCGTGTTCACGAGCGCATCACCCCGAGCCGGTCGGGGTCGAGCGTGCCGAAGCGCTTGTGCGCCTGCATCGCAAGCGCGAGCAAGAGCGACACCACCACGGCCTCCACCACGACGTCGGTGAGCGTGAGCGCCTGCACCACGGGATCCACCACCGGCGTGCCCTGCGGGATGTCGGCGAAGATCGGCGCCTTGCCGCCGTGCAGATAGCCGATGCCGAGTAGCAGGACGTACGTGGCCGACTGCGCCACGGTCAGGCAGACCACGAGGTGGATCAGGTCGCGGCTCGTGGCCATCCCGTAGATGCCGGCGGCGAACAGCCACGCGGCCACCGCGTATGGCAGGAAGCCTGTCATGCCCGGCTCCGGCTCCGCGTTCGCCCTCCGCCGCGCACGCGCAGCGTCTGCTCGAGGAACTCGAGGAAGGTGAGCAGGAACGCGCCCGCCACCTCGCAGCCGATCGCGATGTAGAGGAACGGGATCGTGCCGCCGGAGAGGATCGACTTGGGGGTCCCGAGAGGAATGAAGTTGTCGAGGTAGACCGCCGAGGCAATCAGCCCGCCGAGCCCGATCAGGGCGAACCCCGCCGCGCCCGCGGCCTCGCCCATCTCGAGCGCGGGAATCGGGGTGAGGTCGCGCATCACGAGGTACTTCCCGGCCAGATAGACGAGCAGGGCCGAGGTGGCGAGGATCACGCCGCCCTGGAAGCCGCCGCCGGGGGTGAGCGCCCCGTGGGCGACGATGTAAAGGCCCACCAGCACCGTCGGCCCGACGAGCGCGAGCGACAGCACGCGCAGGGCGTCGCTCGTGGGCGGCGGGCGGCGATCCTCGGACTCCTCGTCGTCGTCAGGCTCCTCAACGTGCTCGTCGCGCTGCTCGCGCAGCAGCATCACGAGGCCGAGCGCCGCGCTGAACAGGATCATCTCCTCGCCGAGCGTGTCGAAGCCGCGGTAGTCGAGCGTGACCGAGGTGACCACGTTGGTGGCCTTGCGCTCCGGCACCGCCACGCGCGCGATGGTGTGCGCCACGGCGCCCTGCCTCGAGCCCGAGTGCGGCAACCCGGTCATTCCCCAGACGAGCAGCCCGAGGAACCCCGCGAGCGCCGGGGCCAGCAGCCACATGCGCGCGCGCCGGCTCACTTGCCTCTCTCCCTGTCCGCGTCGCGCTGGCGCACCTTGGCGAGCGTGAGGAGCAGCATCAGCGGCACGCCCACCGAGCCGACAGCGATTTGCGACAGGCCGACGTCCGGCGCTTGGTAGGCGAAGAACAGGATTCCCAGCAACAGGCCGTAGAAGCTGAGCAGGATCGCCTGGCGGCGGGTGTCCCGCGTGAGCACCACCGCGGTTCCGCCCGCGGCCACGAGCAGCAGCACGGCCACCTGCAGCGCGGCGGTCATCGCCCCTCCACGTCGATCCGCTCGTCCTCTCGCACGCTCCAGTGCCCGTGCTCGCGGATGCGCGCCGCTCGCGCTGTGGCGTGAGTCATGATCGGCCCGCTGACGAGTACGAACAGGGCCACGAGCAGCGCCTTGTCGGCGATCAGCGAGAACGAGTCGCGCACGAGCACCGCGAGCGCGACGAGCAGGAGGCCGAACGGCGCGGCGCCCACGTAGTGGAGACGCTCGTAGGTTGTACTCATCGCGAAGACGCCGAGCGCCGCCATCACCTGGATGCCGATGCCGGCCGCGAGCAGCACGTACTCGACGATGTCGCGCGCGCTCACAGCCAGCGCTCCATGAAGCGCGCGAACACGATCGCGCCGATGAACGAGAGGAGCGCCGCCACCACGGCGAGGTCGATGAACGGCTGGCGCTCGAAGCCCTGCGAGAGCAGGATCAGGATCGTCGCGTCGATCACTCCGCCGAGCTCCAGCGCGACCACGCCGTCCATCGGCGAGCGCCAGATGGCCACGCAGGCGCACGGCACGAGCGCGCCCAGCAGGACGATCGACGCCAGCAGCCACTCGTTCATCCGAGCTCCAGCGGGTCGGCCCCGCGAACCGTCTCGGCCGGCTCGAGCTGGTGGACGAGCATCAGGTCCCGGTCGGCGTCGATGCCGACGACGTACGTGTTGGGAGAGAACGAGCCCGCCGCCTTTGCGAGCACGCGACGCCCCGTGTCGTACGGGCTCCTCGCGCTGCCGGCGTCGAACTGAACTGCGCGGAAGCGACCATGGCGCGTGCGCCTCCGGGCCAGCGAGAGCGCGAGCACACGCGTGAGCCGCCACAGGTCCGGCACGACCGTGATGAGCGGTCGCCAGACGAGTCGGAACCAGCTCCACCGCAGCCGCAGTCTCGGCCCGGCACGCTCGAGGACGAACTGCGCAACGGTGGCGGAGATGGCGGCGCACAGCGCGCCGACCACGAGCTCGGGGGCCACCAGCGTGTCGTCCAGCCAGAGCCACAGCGCCGCGAGCGCCACCCACAGAGTTGCCCACGTCGCAAGTCGATGACTCACTGGTCGCGGAGCTACCCGAAAAGAACGAAGCTCACGCCAGGACCGCCGCGCACTCGAGCAGCAGGCCGTGCACGAACGCCTGGGGCAGGTTGCCGCGCAGCTGGCGCTGCTCGACGTCATGCTCCTCGGAGAGCAGGCCGGGCGACCCGCACGCCGAGCGGGCGCGCTCGAAGAAGCGCAGGGCGTCCCGGCCGGCGCCCTGCTGGTGACACGCCAGCGCCGCCCAGAAGCCGCACAGGAGGAAGGCGCCCTCGGCTTCCCCGAGCGGCCGGTCGTCGTGGCGATAGCGGTACACGTAGTGCTCCTCGCTCAGCTCGTCGAGCACGGCGCGGAGCGTCGCCTTCGTGCGATCGTCGTCCGGCGGGACGGCGCCCCGCAGCCCGGCCAGCAGCAGCGCCGCGTCCACTCGCTCGTCGGAGGGCGCGCGCTGCCAGCGCCCGCTGGGATGCAGCGCGTGCTGGGTCGTGTGGGCGAGGATCTCGTCGGCGAGCGCGCGCCAGCCCTCGGCCTTCTCGCCCACGCCCGCCGGCGCGCACGCACAGATCGCGCGCAGGCCGGCCACAGTCGCCAGGCGGCTCTGGGTCCAGGCTTCGGAGTCGAGCTCCCAGACGCCGGCATCGGGCTCCTGCCAGCGCTCCGCGACCACGCTCGCCGCCAGGTCGGCCGCCTCCCAGTCGACCGCCTCGAGGCGATCGTGCTCCGCCGCGACGCCGATCAGCAGCATGATCTCCCCGAACGCGTCGAGCTGGAACTGGTGCGTCACCTGGTTGCCGAGGATGTCGGTGCCGCCCGGGTAGCCCGGCAGCGAGATGCGCGACTCCTCGGGCACTGAGCCGCCGTCCGCCCTGTAGGCCGGCTTCAGGTCGCGGCCATGCTCGAGCAGCCGCTCGCGCACGAAGCGCAGCGTCGCATCGAGCAGTGGCAGCGCGCCGCCGTCGGCCGCCGCGCTCCCGGCGTAGCACGCGTCGCGGATCCACGCGTAGCGGTAGTCGTAGCTGCGCCCCTCCTGCGCACGCTCCGGCAGCCCCATCGTGGACGCCGCCACCATCCCGCCTTCGGGTCCGGTCAGCCCGCTCATGACGGCGACGGCAAGCGAGGCGTCGCGCGGGGCGAGCGTGTTCTCCAGCGCAGGCACGCGCTCCTTCCAGCCGGCCTCGGTGGCCTCCCACAGGCGGTCGATCGGCTCCTCGGGCGGCGGCCCGCCGATGCTGAGGACGAGGTCGTGGGCGTCGCCCTCCTCGAGCGAGAGCTCGAATCCGAGCGAAGCCTCGTCCTCGGCCTCCGCGCGGCCGGCTCCGATCCAGTGAAGCTCGAGCTCGCCGCTGCGGGCGTGCCAAACGCCGTCGTCGTCGCGCTTCGCCTCGCCCAGGCGGAACTCGTCGAAGTTCGCCCGCGGGTCGAGTCGCACGCGGAGGCGTGCGCTGCCGTGGTGAACCTCGATCCGCCTGAGCACGACCGCCCGTTCGGGCGTCGCCGGCAGCGCCAGCGCCTCGCGGCACTCCACGATCCCGTCGTTCGTCACCCAGCGGCTCCGCCAGATGAGCGAGCTCTCCTCGTAGTAGCCACCCCAGACGAAGCGTCCGAGCGGCGTGACGCTGTATTGGCTCGAGCCGCCGATCAGCGTCGAGAAGAGCGCCGGGTCGTGCCAGCGAGGCATGCACATCCAGGCGACGTTCCCGTCCGGGCCGATCAGAGCGCCGCGTAGCCCGTCCGCGAGGAAGGCGTAGTTGCGCAGCGGCCACACCCGCGTTGCGTCGTGCGGTGCGTGCATCAGCGACGCGAGAGCAGCGCCGTGGCCGTGACGGCCGCGGCGCCGATCCCGGCGATCGTCCCCAGTCCTGGCCGGTGGCGGGCAAGCCAGGCCTGCGGGCTGTGTCCGTGCGCCTGGTCGTCGAAGCTGCCGTGGAAGCCGTGATCCTCGCTCTCGTCGAGCGGGCGCTCGAGGTAGTCGCGGCGATCGGGCGCGGCGCGCTTGTCGGTCTGCTGCCCCTTGAAGCCCGTGCGCGCGAGGTACCACTCGGCGAGCCAGGGAGCTATGCGACTGCCAAGGATCGTGTAGACGGTCGGGAAGCCCACCCAGAGCTCGCGCCGCCGGTGGTGAGCGGCCCAGTACACCGCCTCTGCGGCCACCTCGGGCTGGTAGATCGGCGGCACCGGCTGGGGCTCGTTGGGCACGTGCAGGCGCACCCAGGAGAACTGCGTGGTGTTCAGGCCGGGCAGCTGGACGATGCCGAGGTGCACGGCGGACCCGCGGTGGCGCAGCTCGGTGCGGAGCGACTCGAAGAAGCCCTGGATCGCGTGCTTGGCGGCGCAGTAGGTGGCCTGCAGCGGGATGCCGCGAATCCCGAGCGCCGAGCCGACCTGGATGATCGTGCCGCGGTCGCGCGGTTCCATTCGCCGCAGCGCCGCCTGCGTGCCGTGCACCGAGCCGAGGAACGTCACCTCCATCACCCGCCGGAACTCCTCGGCGCTCGTGTCGATCACCTCGCCGAGCACGGCGGTCATCGCATTGTTGATCCAGATGTCGATCGGCCCGAACTCGGCCTCCGCCCTCGTGGCGGCATCGTCGACCGCCGCGGCGTCGCTCACGTCGCACGGCAGCACGAGCGCGCGGGCGCCGAGCTTCGTGACCTCCTCGGCGGTGGCGGTCAGTCCGGCCTCCCCGCGCGCGATCAGCCCGAGGCAGACGTCGTCGTCGCGGGCGAAGCGGCGGGCGATTGCCCGGCCAACACCCGCGGACGCTCCCGTGATGACTACGACCTTGCTCATCGGCCTGCCGCCGCGTTTACCCGCGCGGGGAGGCCCGAAAACGCCGCGGAATGCCCGTTCTCGCCGCGGTAGGCCCGGGTGGCTCGAGGTGCTGCTGCTCAACCCATCCTGGATCGTGGGGCCATAGCGCCCAGAAAGCAGGATGGGTTGGATCTGACTCCACCCAGCACCACTGCGCGAAAACTTCAGCGAGGTCGCGGGTCCGGGCTGTTGATCAGCTTGACGCGCGCGCGTATTGCGCTCGCCGTCCCCCGCCGTACGACCCAAGGTCGATCACGAAGGCGAGGATCACGAAGAACCACTCGAAGCCTGTCACGTGGTGCCCGGAGCCCCAGTCCCAGAACGCCGCGTAGGTGAGCGTCGTCCATGGCAGCAGGAAGAAGCCGAGCAACGGAACGATCCAGCTGTCGAACGCGCGGCTCAGGAGATCGCCGAAGATCCACAGCAGGAACAGCACGAGCCGCGGGGAGATCAGAGCGAGAAGTGCGAGAAGGCAGCCCAACGGGTGTAGTTTCGCGTCCGCCGTCGCCCGAAGCAAGGGCGCCGGCTAGCCGAGGCGGGCGCGGATCGCCTTGCGGGCGAAGCCGAACACCTTGCGGTCTCCGTACAGCACGAACATCGCGTTGGCCTGGGCGAGCAGCGCGTTGAGCTCGAAGGTGAGCTGCTCGGGGTCGGCGGCAGAGTCGATCTCGCCGCGGCGCTGAGCCGCCGTCAGGGCCGACACCATGCGCTTGATCCACGCGCCCTGGAAGGCGGCGATCCGGTCGCGCACCGGGCCCGGCCGCGTGTCGAGCTCGGCTGCGACGGACGAAAAGAAACAGCCACCGGGAAAGACTCCGCGCTCGACGTGTGACAGGAAGCCCTCGCACAGGGCCTCGACGCGAGGAAGTCCGTTTTCGACTTCCATCGCCGGCTCGACGACGTCGGCGTCGAACACCTCCTCGGCGGTGTCGATGGTCGCGAGCTGTAGCTCCTCCTTCGACCCGAAGTGCGCGTAGAGGCCGCTCTTGCTCATCCCGCTCGCCTCGGCCAGGCGGCCGATCGAAAGGCCGTCGATGCCCTCGACGGTCGCCAGCCGCGATGCCGTATCGAGGATCGCGTGGCGGCTGCGCTCCCCATCGGAGCGGCGCCTGCGTCCTTCGGCGTGCTGTGTGCCTGTTCTCACTATTGACAAGATAGCACGACCGGTCGTACTATCGTCGCATGAAAACGACCGATCGTGCTATCTATGTCAACAGCGGCCGTCTTGGCCGCCTCGGCCGCTGGGCCGCCACCCACCGCCGTGCCGTCGTCCTGACCTGGGTCGCCATCGCCATTGGCCTCGGCGTCTTCGCCCCCCGCGCCGAGCACGCGCTTTCCGGCGGCGGCTGGCAGGCGGACGGCTCCCAGTCCGTGAAGGCTCGCTCGCTGATCGACAACCACTTCAACGGTCAGGGCAGCTACGCGCTGGTTGCCGTGGTCAGCTCGCGCACGCAGGACAGCGCGAGCCCAGTCTTCGGCGCGACGCTCGGCCGGGTCACCGGCCTCCTGCGGCGCGATCCGGCGGTGAGCGACGTGACACCACCGCAGATCGCGCAGAACGGACGGGTTGCAGTCGTGCGTGGCGGCGCGGCCGTTGGCACGGCCGACATGGTGCGCGCCGCGAGTCGCCTCCGCGGGCGACTGCAGGCGGCTGCTGGACCAGGAACCGAGGTCGCACTCACCGGCTCGGCCGGGCTGTGGTCGGAGTTCAACGAGCAGAACAAGACCGCGATGATGCGCTCCGAGGTGATGTCCTGGCCGGTGACGATGGCCGTACTGGCCATCGCGTTCGGCTCACTGGCCGCTGCCGGGATCCCGTTGCTGCTGGCGATCCTGGGGCTGATCGGCACCGCGGGCGCGCTTTGGATCGGGGCGCAGTTCACCGGGATCACGATCTGGGCGATGAACTTCGCACTGATGTTCGCGCTGGCGGTTGGGATCGACTACGCGCTCTTCGTCGTGGTCCGGTTCCGCGCCGCCCTCCGGGCGGGCCGGCGCGTGGAAGACGCCGTCGCAGAGACGATGGACACAGCGGGCAAGTCCGTGCTGATCAGCGGGTTTGCAGTGCTGGCCTCGCTCGGCGCCGTGATGATCGTGCCGAGCCAGCCGTTCCGCACGAGCGCTTTCGGGATCGTGCTCGCGGTCGGGTTCGTGCTCGCCGCGTCGCTCACCCTCCTCCCTGCACTGCTCGGACGCCTTGGCCCCCGCATCGACCGCTTCGCGCTGCCATGGGCGGGCGCCGTGCAGCATCGCAGCGAGGCGTTCGCCCGCTGGGGCAGGCTGATCTGGCGCCGCCCGCTGCTCACCGGCGGACTTGCGGTGGCGATTCTCGTGGTGCTCGCGTTGCCGACGCTGGGACTGCGCACGGCGATGCCGACGATCGGCGTCCTGCCCGCAGACGCGAGCGCGCACGTTGGTTACCAGCAGCTTCAGCACGCGTTCGGAAAAGGCGCTCCCTCCGAGCTGCAGGTGGTGGCACCGGCGAGTGAGTCCGGCCGCGTGCTCGCGGCACTTGATCGCAGCCCCGACGTGGCAGCCACCGCGCCGCCCGAGCGGAGCGGCGGCCTCGTGCTCGCGCGCGTGCAGCCGGTCTCAGGCGACAGCCACGTGGTCGACCGCGTGCGCTCCACTCTGCCGGGCGACGCGTTCGTCGGCGGCGCGACCGCCGAGGCCCGCGATCTCGAGCGCGCCCTTGCCCACTCGCTGCCGCTCGTCTATGGCCTGGTGGTGGCGATCGGCTTCGCGCTGCTCCTGTTCGTCGTCCGCGCACCCATTGCTGCCGCGGCGTCGGTTCTGATGAACCTGCTAGCCACGGCGGCGGCGTTCGGAGTGGCGAAGCTCGTCTTCCAGGACGGGCACGGCCAGGGCCTGCTCGGCTTCTCCTCCCAGGGCTTCGTGGACGCCTGGGCGCCGATCTTCTTCTTCGCCCTGATCTTCGCGCTGGCGATGGACTACAGCGTCTTCCTGCTGAGCTCCGTCCGCGCCGAGCTCGAGCGCGGCGGCGATGCCCGCACCGGGCTGGTGGAGGGACTCGCGAGGTCGGGCCGGGTGATCAACGCAGCCGGCGGCGTGATGGTGGTCGTGTTCTTCACCTTCGCGCTCTCCGGGCCACTCGCGCCGAAGGAGATGGGCGTGATCCTGGGCGTGGCGGTGCTGCTCGACACGCTGCTCGTCCGCCTGCTGCTGCTCCCGGCCGCCCTGCGCCTGCTCGGTCCGGTGGCGTGGTGGACGCCGCGGATCCCCGCTCTATCGCGGACCGCTAAAGCGCGTGCAGTATGAGCTCCAGGAGCAACACGAACGGCGCGACCACGAAGGCGGTCACAGCGATGAGCGTCAGAGGAACCGCCACCCGCCTGGCCGAGCGCCGGAACCAGATGCCGGCGATCAGCCGAGCCGCCTCGACGCGCACCGTCGTCGGCAGGCCGCGCTGACGGACGAGAGCCGCCCGGACCCGCTTCTCCCAGACCACCGCCATCTGCGCGGCCTCGCGCCGGGCGGCGACGCGATACCACGGCAGGCGCCGGCGTCGGCCGCGCCAGTACTCCAGCGCCTCGGCGCCTTCGCGGAGGTCGGGCGGTGCTTGAAGCCGCGCGAGCAGAGCGTCGTCGCTTGACACAGGGCCAGTCCGCATCGCCCTCAATCTTGGCAGCCGCGGCCAGTGCCGGGGCGTCTACTTCGCGGCCACCCTCCGCTCCAGCGCCTCGTCCGGCGTCAGGCCACGGTCGGGCCCGTGCGGCACCACGTTCTGACCAGGCGCCAGCTTCTGCTCGACCCCGTCGATCAGGACCGTGACCTTGTCGGGCTCGAACGAGACGAAACCGGAGATCCGGTCGACCTCGCGGTACGCCTCGGGATAGGACCAGGCCGCCGCCTGCGCGTCACCGATGTCGTAGTAGCTGCACAGTCCCTTGTAGGGGCAGAACGTCTGGCGCTCGACCGGCTGGAGCGATTCCTCGTTGATGTCCTCGCGGGGGACGTACCAGCGCGGCGCGAACCCCGATTCGTAGAGAACGAGCGGGCGGTGGCTCTCGGCGATCACGTCGTCGCCGGCGCGGACCACCAGCTCGCGCGAGGTCTGCCTGATGTCGATGCGGTGGTACTGGTCCGCGGCGTGGCCGAGGATGCGCTCCTCCTCCTCGTAGAAGGCGTCCATCGCATGCCACGCGAACGCCACGCGATCGGCGAGGACGTCCGCGAACGCCGGGAGCTCGGTGTGCTCCCACGCGCCGCGCTCGGCCTCGTGCTCGCCATTGTGGACGGCGTACCAAGCCGTGGGCCCGAGCTCGCGGTGCTCGGTGGTGCGCTCGAGACGCGTCAGCACATCGGCGCCCAAGTCCGCCTTCGGGAAGTAGGCGACCGGGTAGCGCCCGGGCTCATGGAGGATCACGACGTCGTCGCTCTGCGCGATCCACTCGCCGCCGAACAGCACGCGCATCCGCCGGCGCAGCGGCTCCGCGAACAGCAGTCGCTCGGGCAGCGGCTCGGGCGTCAAGAAGTGCCCGATCGCCCCCGGTGCCATCGGTCCTTGTTGCCAAGCCAGTCCCATGCTCATCCCTTTCCTCGGGGTCGTGTCGGTGGGTATGTGCGTCCGGCCGGCGCGGTCTTACCGGGGGCGGTAAGAACCGCCGCGCTCCGCGCACAGACAGGCCGATGCGACGGGTCTTCCTCCGCATTCGAGGCGTACCATGCGGGGCGTGGGCGATCAGGCTGCCCGCACGGCGGGAGGCATCATCGACGTGGATTCGAGGCGCTGGATCGACCAGCTGCGTCCCGGACATCCGCGACACGAGCAGACCCTCGCGAGGCTCCACGAGCTGCTGCTGCGCGTGTCCTACCACGAGCTCGCGCGCCGCCGGGGGCAGCTGTCGAACATCAGCGGGCGCGAGTTCGACGATCTCGCGCAACAGGCGGCGGACGACGCCGTGATGAACATTCTCGCCCGGCTCGACGACTTTCGCGGCCTCAGCCGCTTCACGACCTGGGCCTACAAGTTCGCGATGTTCGAAGTCTCGGGCAAGGTGGCCCGTCATGCGTGGCGGCGACAGCCACCCAGCCCGAACGAGCTCAGCTTCGAGGGCCTCCCGGACCCGGCAGGGCCGCGGCCCGGTGAGCAGCTCGAGCAGCGGGAGCAGCTCGAGGCGCTGTCGGCGGCGATCGGGGATCTCAGCGAGCGCCAGCGCGAGGTGTTCGTCGCCATCGCGCTCAACCAGGTGCCGATCGACGTGCTCGCGCTCCAACTCGACACCAACCGCAACGCGATCTACAAGAATCTCTTCGACGCCAAGCGCAATCTGCGCGCCAGCCTGGCCGCGGCGGGGCATCCCGTGAGCGAGGAGGCGTAGTCCGATGAGCGAGCGCTGGGACATCGGGCAGCTCCTGCGGACCGAGGACGGCGACGCCGGCTGCATCCCCGGTGAGGACATCCTCGACGCCTACGTGGAGCTCGAGCTCGCGGGCGAGGACCCCGCCACCGAATTTCCCGGCACCTCCATCCACCTGCGGAGCTGCCCGGGCTGCCGGCTCGACCACGACGGGCTGCTCGAGGCGGCCGTCCGCTTCGGCGACATCGAGCCGGACTAGAAGTTTTCTTCGCCGGCGCGGTAAGACGCGCCGGCTCCTCCACACTGTCTGGCCGATGACGAACAACGGAAATCCGAGGCCTGTGGGCCGCCTGGTGTCACTCAACGTCGGCGGGCCGCGTGACGTCGAGTGGCAGGGGAAGACGGTCCGGACGGCGATCTGGAAGGAGCCTGTCGACGGCCCGCGCATGGTCCGCCGGATCAACATCGACGGCGACGACCAGGCCGACCGCAACGCCCACGGCGGCGAGCACCGTGCCGTGTTCGTCTACCAGCTCGATTCCTACCGCTACTGGGAGCAGGAGCTCGGCCGCGACGACTTCACCCACGGCCAGTTCGGGGAGAACTTCACGGTCGAGGGGCTCCCCGACGACGAGGTGTGCATCGGCGACCGCTACCAGATCGGCGAGGCGGTCTTCGAGGTCACGCAGCCGCGCGTGACCTGCTTCCGCGTCGGCATCCGGATGGACGACCCGCGGATGCCGTCACTGCTGGTCGCCCGCCACCGTCCCGGCTTCTACTTCCGCGTGCTCCAGGAAGGCGTCGTGGAGGCCGGCGACGAGATCACGCTCCTCGAGCAGGGTCCCGAGCAGCTCACCGTTGCCGACATCGACGGCCTGCTCTACCTCCCCAACCGCTCGCACGCCCTGCTGGAGCGCGCGCTTCGCGTCCCCGCGCTGAGCGAAGGCTGGAAGGGATCGTTCAAGGAGCTGCTCGAGCAGGGCGAGCCCGCCAAGCGCCCGCCGGAACCGACCGCGTGGGAGGGCTTCGAGCCGCTCACCGTCACCGCGGTCACGCGCGAGAGCTCCACGATCACCTCGTTCACCCTCTCGCCCGGCGCCGGCCACCCCACGCGGCCCGTGACCGCCGGCCAGTACCTCACCTTCCGGCTGCGCCCGCAGGGACCCGACCAGCCTGCCGTGATCCGAAGCTTCTCGCTCTCCGAGATCACCGACGACAGCTACCGCGTCAGCGTCAAGCTCGAGGCGCACGGCGTCGGCAGCGGCTTCATGCACACGCGCGTGCACGAGGGCGACATCCTCGACGTGGCCGCGCCGCGCGGCGACTTCCTCCTGCGCGACACAGACCACCCGGTCGTGCTGATCAGCGCGGGGGTCGGCGCCACGCCCGTCCTGGCGATGCTCCGTGCGCTCGCCGAGGCGCACAGCACGCGCGAGGTGTGGTGGATCCACGGCGCCCACGACGCCCAGCAGCACGCGTTCGGTCCCGAGGTGGACGATCTGCTCGGCTCGCTGCCAAATGCCCACCGCCTCGTCGCCTACAGCCGCCCGGGCGATGGCGAGGCTCCCGGCGGCACCTTCGACCTGATCGGCCGGATCTCCGCCGAGACGATCGTCGGCGCGGGCATCTCCGCCGGCGCGGACTACTACATCTGCGGCCCCGACTCGTTCATGCGGGAGATCTCCGCCGGGCTCACCGCCCACGGCGTCCCGCCGGAACAGGTGGCGATGGAGATCTTCGGCGCCAAGCCGCAGACGGCTGTGGCCCCCGGACTCGACGGCGACCGCCCCGCCCCACACCTGCCGGACGGCCCGCCCGGGGACGGGCCGCCCATCACCTTCACCCGCAGCGGACTCACCGTCCCCTGGGACTCGAGCTATCCCAACCTGCTCGAGTTCGCCGAGGCATGCGACGTGCCGGTGAGCTTCGGCTGCCGCACCGGCGTCTGCCACTACTGCGAGTCCGAGATGCTGACCGGCGAGGTCGACTACGACGTAACCCCGCTCGAGCCGCCCGCGGAGGGGCACATTCTCATGTGCTGCACGCGCCCCACCACGGAAGCGACTCTCGAGCTCTGAGCTCAGCCCTGCGGCTGCATCGCCTGCATGTTGCGGATCATCGTCTCCGAGACCACGCGCAGCTCCTCGGCGGGGCTGAACTGCAGGTACTCGGTCCCCGCATCGGCAAGCTGGATGTGGCCCGCCGGGACGTAGAACGCGTCGCCCGCCTCGTGGACCTCCTCGTGGTCGGCGAAGCGGAAGGTCACGCGTCCCTTCAGGACGTATCCCCAGTGCGGTGCCTGGCAGCGATCGTCCGGCAGGCCCTTGAGCAGGGGCGTCGAGTCGATGTCCACGCCGAACGAGACGAAGTTGACGGTGTAGCCGTCGATGTCCTCACTCCACTCTTCGACCGGGCCGTGGTTCTGGTGCTGGGCGGCGCTGTGCTTGGAAACGCTGGGCATTGAAGCCTCCTTTGTCGCCTGAATTGGCACGAGGCTAAGCGCGGCGCGAGCGCCGTTCATGAGTCATTCGCCCCATCTTTCGGGGCGGGTCAGACCTGCGCCGCGACCTGCGCGAACCCCTCCTCGGGGAGCAGCCCGTGCTGCATCGCGTAAAGCGCGGCGCCGGCGCGGGAGGAGGCGCCGATCTTCGCGTAGATGTGCTCGACGTGGTTCGAGACAGTCTTCGGTGAGATGACGAGCCGGCTCGCGATCTCCTTGTTCGGCAGGCCAAGCGCAAGCAGGCGCAGGACCTCCACCTCGCGGGCCGTCAGCCCCGCGGGCCCCTCACGCCGGCGCGGGACGCGGTGACCGGCGGCGCGCAGGATGGCCTCGACCGCCTCCGCGTCGAGGCGTCCGGCCTTCACCTCCGCGCGCAGGTTGGCGGCGGCCTCGTCGGCGGGCAACGCGGTTCGGTGCGGCCGCGGCTCGCGCATCGCCTGATAAGCGTCGGCGGCGGCGAGGAGTCGCGCCGGGCGCGAGATTGCTGCACCAGAGAGGCTGCGCGGGTACCCGGAGCCGTCGAGACGCTCGCGGTGCTGCACCGCGATCTCGGCAAGTGGGGCGAGCGCCGCCGACTGCCCGAGCATACGCCCCGTGAGATACGGCTGCAGGCGCATCCGCTCCCACTCCCCCGCTCCGAGCGGCCCGCGCTTGTCCAGGATCGCGTTTGAGATCCCGAGCCGGCCGAAGCCGTGGACGAGCCCCGCGCGCTGAAGCGTCCTGACGTCGGCCTCGCTGAGCTCGAGCTGACGAGCGGCTTCTGCGACGAGGTCGGCGACGGCGGTCGCGTGGCCGAGGAAGTAGGGCGACTTGAGATCGATGAAGTTGGCGACCGACGCCAGCGCGCCGTCGAGCCGTTCGCCTGAGAGGACGACGCTGAGCGCGGGCTCCGCGCCCACCACCGCCTCCCAGGTGTCGATCGCATCGAGCTCGGCGAGGATCAGCTCGCCGTCGGAGCTGATCAGCTCGGCGAGGGCCGGGTCGAACTGTTTGCCCGCGCGGCTGCGTGCCAGCTCCTTCGCGCGCTCGACCCCGCCGACCCGCTGGGCCACCTCGATGTACTCGGCAAACTGCGCGAGCCGGCTGGGAAGCGGCACCTCGTCGCCGGCGAGTCCGTTCGGCCAGCCGTGCCCGTCCCATTGCTCGTACGCGGCGCCGAGCGCTCCTTGCACGGTGTCCGGCAGGCCGAGGTGCTCGCCGAGCGTTCGCGCCATCTGCGCGTGGTGCTCCATCATCGCGTCCATGTCGTGACGCCCGGAGACGGCGAACTCGAGGCCGATCCGGAGGCGATGGAGAGGCGGATTCCCGGAGCCCACCATCTTCAGCGTCGCCGCCATCCCGCGCATGCTCGGCATCTCGTACTCGTACTTGGTGGCCTTGAGCGCGAGGTCGTCGCCGAACCACTTGGCCTGCTCGTGCGCGTCGGTGTGACAGCCCACGCTGACGAGCAGCGCCGTGTAGTAGACGTCGACGCGCTGCTCGTCATCTAGCCCGAGCCGGTCGGCCAGCCGCAGCGCGATCAGGCACTGGCGCAGCACGTGCTCCATGGGCTGCCCGAAACCGAGGTCGATCCCGAGCGAGAGCGCCGCGACGATCTCCGCCAGCCGAACGTGCATCCGGTCGACGTCGCCAGCCATAAGGCCAACCGTACCGCCGCAGAAAGGCGCTGTGTTAGGCCTCTGGGCGGTAGCGCAGCCCGTCGAGCGCGATGCGCAGGATGTTCTCGTTCTGGCCGGGCTCGGCAGCCGGGATCTTCGCGATGCCGACGACCATGTGGATGACCTCGGCGATCGTCACGTCCGGGCGCACGACGCCGGCGTCCTGGGCGCGCTTGAGCAGCGGCTCGCCAGACTCGAACAGTGTCCCGCGGCAGACCGTGAAGAGCGCCGCGTCCTTGTCGAGGTAGTTCTGCAGTTCGGCGGCGAGCGCCTGCTTGGTGCCGATGTAGCTGACGAAGCCCTCGAACCAGGTGTTCAGCGCCTGCCACGGATCCTGGCCATCGAGCTCCTCGGCGGAGCGGGCCATCTGCTCGACTTCGCCGACGTATAGCGCCTCGAGCAGCGCCTGACGGTTCGGGAAGTGGCGATACAGCGTCCCGATCCCGACGCCGGCGCGGCGGGCGATCTCCTCGAGCGAGGTCGCTTCGCCACCCTCCGCAAACGCCTCTCGCGCAGCCGTGAGGACCTTCTCGTAATTACGCAGCGCGTCCGCGCGCTTGGGCCGCGTGACGAGGTTCTGTGTGGCCGTTTCGGTGGTGCTCATGAAAACCCTTGACAAACGGAGGGTCCCTCCGTATAGTTCCGGAGGCTTCCTCCACTTCTTCCGGAGGTGGCCTCCATTTTAGCCCCTAAAAGGCTCCCCGACAAGTGGAATTCAGTATGCAAGTCGCTTCCCCCTCCTTCCCCGCTCTTTCCGACGATAGCCGCCGCTGGGCCTCGCTGATGGTCGTCTGCCTGGCGCAGCTGATGATCGTGCTCGATGTGACGATCGTTAACGTCGCGCTGCCGTCGATCCAGCACGATCTTGGCTTCAGCCAAGCAAACCTGACGTGGGTCGTCAACGCGTTCCTCGTCACTTTCGGGAGCCTGCTGCTCCTGGCGGGCCGCCTCGGCGACCTGGTCGGGCGAAAGCGGGTCTTCCTCGCGGGCGTGGTCACGTTCACGGTCGCGTCGCTCTTGTGCGGCATCGCCCCAAGTGAGGGCGCGCTGATCGCTGCGCGTTTCCTGCAGGGCATCGGCGCCGCCGCTCAGGCCTCGGTGATCCTCGCGATCATCGTTACCGAGTTTCCGCGGCCCGACGAGCGCGCCCGCGCGATGGGCGCCTACGTCTTCGTCTCGGTCGCCGGCGGCTCGCTTGGCCTGCTCGCCGGTGGCATCCTCACCCAGGCGCTGAGCTGGCACTGGGTCTTCTTCGTCAACCTCCCGATCGGCATCGCGACGTTCGCCCTCGGCCAGAGGCTCATCCGCGCTGACAGCGGGCTGGGGCTCGGCCACGGGGTCGACTGGCTTGGCTCGGCGCTCGTCACCGTCTCGCTGATGAGCGGCATCTACGCCATCGTCCAGGCGACGACGCACGACTGGGGCTCGGCTCAGGTGCTCGGCTTCGGCGCCGCCGCGGTAGTGCTGATGGCGGCGTTCCTGACCCTAGAGGCGCGCATCCAGAACCCGATCATGCCGCTGCGGATCCTGCGCCTGCGCGGGCTTGTGAACGCGAGCCTCGTCCGCGGCATCCTGGTCACGGGCATGTACTCGACGTTCTTCCTGGCCACCCTCTACCTCGAGCACGTCCGCCACTACAGCGCGCTGCAGACCGGCGCTGCGTTCCTCCCCTGGACGCTCACGGTCGCGGTGCTCTCGCAGGGCATCACGGCGTGGCTGGTCGACCGCTTCGGCCCGCTGCGGGTGCTGACCACCGGGATGGCGACCGTCGCCGCCGGGCTGCTCCTGTTCGCCACGGTCGGCGCGGACACCGCCTTCTTCCCAACGGTCTTCTTCGCCTGCTTCACGATCGGGTTCGGCCTGGGGATCGCGTTCCAGCCGCTCCTGACAATCGCCATGGCAGACGTCCCCGCGGCGGACGCCGGGCTCGGCTCCGGAATCACCAACGTCTCCCAGCAGATCAGCGGTGCATTCGGACTGGCCGTGCTCAGCACGCTCGCCGACAACCACACCAAGGGACTCGTGTCCGACCACCACGGGCTCACGAGCTCGCTGATCGGCGGCTACCACCTGGCGTTCATCGTCGGCGCGGCAACGATCGCCGTCGGAATCGTCCTCGCCTTTGGGCTGCTGCGGCCGGAAACGCCGCGGTCGGAGATGCAGCTCGCAGAGGACCCAACTGAAAACGAAGCCCTCCCCGCAAACCTCGAGATGGAGCGACAGGCAGCATGACGAACACCCCCACTCTCCCCTCCCACGAGCGCGCGTACGACTTCTCCGACGCGGTAGTCGCCGCCTACATACACGAGATCTCGACGCGCAACCCCGACCGGTCGCGATCGCCACAGCCGCGCCGGCCTGCCCGTCCCTATGCTGGCGGGCGTGGCCGGAGGCGAAGTTCTCCCCGATGCTCAGCAGGAACGCTGGGGTGACGATCCGCGACTCGTAGAACTGCTCGGCGAGCGCGGCGCGGAGGGTTTCCGCGCCGTGCTCGACGAGTTTCCGGAGCTGGTCGGCGTGCTGTGGGCGATTCGGGATGCCGAGGGCCGGATCGTCGACTTCTCGTTCGGCTACGGCAACCCGGCGATCCTGCGCAGCTTCCGCCTTCCCGCCGCAACCCGCGACCGCTACACGCTCCTCGAGGCGCTGCCCCAGATGCGGGACAGCCGCGCCTTTCGCGCGTACACGCGGGTGGTCGACCACGGCGAGCCCTGGGTCCAGGAGATCACCTACGACACGCCGTTCGGCGACGGCTACATGCTCGGCACCTTCACCGAGCGGACGATGAAGCTGGGCGACGGCCTCGTGACCTTCCTCACCGACGTGACCGAGCAGCGCCGCATGGAGGCCGAGCTGCGCACGTACGCCGAGGTGGTGGCGCACGATCTGCGCGAGCCGATCCTGGCGATGGCGCTGCTCGTCACCCTGCTCGAACGGAATGCGGAGGAGCCGCCGCCGGCCGACGTGCTCGAGCAGCTTCGCTCCAGTGCCGCGCGCGCCCGCGAGCTGATCGACTGCGTGCTCGCCTACGCGAGCGCCGGGGTGCTGAACACCGAGCGGGTTGCTCTCGGTCGCCTCGTGCGCGAGGTCGAGCAGGACCTGCGAGCGAGCCTCGACGAGGCGCAGGCTACGGTGG
>DATBKS010000030.1:0-18244 GCA_036555755.1 Thermoleophilaceae bacterium | reverse complement strand
GTTCGCGCACGCGAGGACGCCGGCGAGGGGATCGGCTGGCTGCTGCGGCGGCGGCACCGTGTGGCCGACCGACTGGTGCTCTCGAAGGTCAGAGAGCTGTTCGGAACTCGCCTCGATTTCGCGATCTCGGCCGCGGCGCCGATTGCGGCGGACGTGCTCGACTTCTTCAACGCCGCCGGCGTGCGGGTGCTCGAGGCGTATGGGATGACCGAGACCACCGCAGCAGGCGCGATCAACACGCTCGACGAATGGCGTGTGGGCAAGGTCGGGCGGCCACTCCCGCCGGGCGCCGTGCGGCTCGCCGGAGACGGCGAGATCCTGATGTCCGGTCCGCACGTCTTCAGCGGCTACTTCAAGGACCCCGGCGCCACGGCGGAGACCATCGTCGACGGCTGGCTGCGTACGGGCGACCTCGGGACGATCGACGACGACGGCTTCCTCGCGATCTCCGGCCGCAAGAAGGAGATCATCATCACCTCGAGCGGCAAGAACATCACGCCCACGAACATCGAGAACGCGCTCAGGGAGGACCGCTGGATCTCCGAGGCGGTCGTCTACGGCGACAACCGGCCATACCTCGTCGCGCTGATCACGATCGATCCCGACGAGGTGCCCGCGCTCGCCGAGGAGGCGGGCGTCGAGGCGGAGGTGGTCGCGATGGCGCGAGACCAGCGGGTGAGGGCTGAGATCCAGCGCGTGATCGACGCCGCCAACGAGCGCTTCGCCCGCATCGAGCAGATCAAGCGCTTCGAGATCCTGCCGCACGATCTCACCCAGGAAGCGGGCGAGCTCACGCCAACCCTGAAGGTCAAGCGGCGCATCGTCTACCAGCGCTATGCCGACGTCTTCGAGCGCCTGTATGCCTGAGCGCGAGGCGGCAACCTCCCGCGCGCCCGCGCGCCGCTGGCCGGAGCGAGTCACGCTCCGGGACGGCTCGGAGATCGCCATCCGCCCCATTCGAAAGAGCGACAAGAAGCGCCTGCTCGAGGGGTTCGAGCAGCTCAGCCCGGAATCGCGCTACCACCGCTTCCTCGTGCCGATGCCGGAACTCGCTCCTCGCCTGGTGCGCTACTTCACGGAGATCGACCATCACGACCATGAGGCGCTCGTCGCGCTCGGCTGGGAAAGCGGTGAGCCGATCGGCGTGGTGCGCTTCGTTCGCTCGGAGGAGGATCCCGAGGCCGCGGAGGTGGCCGTTGCGGTTGTCGATCACTGGCAGCGACGCGGCGTAGCCACTGAGCTCCTGAAGCGCATTGCCGTGCGGGCGCGGGAAGAGGGCATCAGCTGCTTCACCGCCACCTGCCTCGCGGACAACAGCGAGGTCCTCGAGCTCTTCGACAGCTTTGGGAGCACGCAGATCCTTCAGAGCAACTCTGGCCTGGTCGAGGCGAAGATCGACCTGCCCGCCGAGGAGGAGCTCGGGATCCGTGCCGCGCTGCGCGCCGCGGCCACGAAAAGCCTCCTGTTCCGTCCGCCCGCGAGCCGGGAGGCCAAGCCCGACTGGCCGCCGCGCCGGCGCTAGCGGCGAGCCGCAGCTCGCGGCGAGCGCCGTGGCGCCCGCCGCGCGCCCTTCCCATTCTGTGCGGCTCCGTCAGGCACGTACAGACGTCGCAACCTGCCGAGCTCACGCTCGAAGCCTCGGACGATCCGCGCCGGGTCGGGCACGAGGCCGGCGTCCGACATCACGCCGACGGTGACGCGGCCGTTGTAGCTCATGATGCTCACGCTCATGGCGACGCTGCCGGACATCGGCGCCCACACCAGGACGCCGCCCACCGGCGAGCCGGCGAAGTAGAGCGGCTGCCGGGGCCCGGGCACGTTGGTCACCACCATGCTGCCCTTCGCCGCGAACATGTCCACCGCCAGCTTCTCGATCTCGAGCGGCGTCAGGCCCATGAGCCCGAGGACCCCATACGCCACCGGGCCCTCCGCGGACTTCTTGATCGCGTCCATCTCCGCCCTGACGGCCTGCAGCCGGTCGCGCGTCTTCCTGATCCCCACCGGGAGAGTGAGGAAGACGAGCCCGAAGTCGTTGCCGAGCGTGGACGGGAGCGGCTCTTCGAGCGGACGCAGGTTGAACGGCACGAACGCGCGCACCTGGTCGACCAGGCTCTCCCGGTCGCGCAGGTAAGCGCGCAGGCTGCCCGTCAGCGCGGTAACGAGCACGTCGTTCACCGTCGCGTCGCTCGCGTGTCCGAGCTCCTTGATCTCGGCGAGGTCGAGCTCGCGGGACCACGCCGCCCGCCGCGTGGCGTGCATCTTGCCCTTGAAGACGCTGTCGGCATCCGGCCCCATCAGCAGGATCTTCCGCAGCGCGCGCGCGTCGCGCGCGGCTTCACCGGCGAGATGCGCGATCTCTGATCGCGGGTGCGCGAGCACCTCCATGCTCTCGTGCGCAAGCGCGCCCGCCGCGTGCGTGGCGGCACCGGCCGCGCCCCGCGCCTGGTGGGCGATAGCGCGCGCTGGTCCACGGCGCCGCGAGGGCCGGGGCGGCACCGCCTTGATCCCCGCGTCGGGCTGCTCGTCGGTGAGCGACAGCATCACACGTGCCAGCGCGATGCCGTCCGCGATGCAGTGGTGCATGCGCGAGACGATTGCCGAGCCCCCGCGGTAGCTGTCCACGAGGTACATGTCCCAGAGCGGCTTGGAGTGGTCGAGCGGGGTCGACATCAGTTCGCTCACGAGTTCCTGCAGCTCCCGGTCGCCGCCGGGGGCCGGCAGGGCGCGCCGGTGGATGTGGCGTTCGAGGTCGAAGTCGGGGTCGTCCTCCCAGTGTGGGGTGCGCAGCGGCACGGACGACTCCACCACCCGCTGGTGAAAGCGCTCGTAACGACCCACCAGGCGCTCGGAGATCAGCTCTCTCACTCGCGCGCCGTCGAGCGGCTCGTCGTACCACATCACCGATGTGATCACCATGAGGTTGGTGGGACGGTCCATGTGCAGCCAGGCTGCATCGGCGTTTGACATCTGTTGACGGGACATCGTCTCCTCCTAGGTCACCTCACCGGTGACGGACGTGGTCGGGCTTTGCCGGCGGTGGCCACTAGCTCGGCGATCGACTCCTCGATGGCTCGCGACAGCACGTCGAGGTCGCGCACCGAGACCGAGTCGGCGTTCAGGCCGAAGTAGACGCCTCCCGCGTAGCTCACGACGGCGATGCCGACTGCGTGCTGCGCGAACACCGGCACCAGCGGGAGCACCTCGCGCATTGGCGCACCGAACGCGTAGAGCGTTCGCGGTGGCCCGGGGATGTTCGTGATCGTGAGGTTGAACAGGCGTGGCGAGAACATCGTCCGCAGGGCTAGCGCGTGCACGGCAGGAGGCACGAGGCCGGAGGTCCTGACGAGCAGGTCGCTGCCGACCGCCTGCGAGCCCGCCTTGAGCTCTTCGGCGGCGGCCATCACCTCTGCGTATCTCGCGGCGGGATCGCTGGTGGCGACGGGAAGATCGACGAAGAGCGAGCTCACCCGGTTGCCGAGCGTGCCTTCCTCGCCCGAAGAGCGCAGGCTCACCGGCACCATCGCGCGGAGCGCGCGATCGGGCAGCTCATCCCCGCGCTGCTGCAGGAAGGCACGCAGCGCGCCGGTGACAGCTGCGAGCACCACGTCATTGAAGGTCCCGCCGAGCGCCCCCTTGACCGCCTTCATCTCGTTCAGATCGGACCGCGCCACCGCAAAGCGGCGCGTGCCGCTGATGGAGACGTTGAGGCTCGTGGGCGGAGCTCCGACGAGCTCCTCGTGCACGATCAGGTCGAGGACGGCGCGGCCTCCGCGTAGGATGTCGCCTGCGCTGCGGCGCGGGTGAGTGAGCACGCCTGCACCGGCCCGAGCCGCGCGAAGTGCCCACCACGGTTGCCCAGGGGACGACTCTGCGGCGTCCTCGCCTTTGGCTTCGCCGTTCTCGGGCGGCCACTGCGCATCGGGCGTCGCGTCGAGCAGCAGGTTCGTCACGTCCACCCCGCTCATCCCATCGACGAGCGAGTGATGGGTCTTCGTCACGAGCGCCCACCGTCCATCCGCCAGTCCGCTGACGAGCGCCAGCTCCCAGAGTGGAAGCGCGCGGTCGAGACGATGAGACCAGAAGTCGCCAAGCCACTCCATCAGCTCCTTCTCGCCCCCTGGCGAGGGCAGGGCTGCGAGCTTCACGTGGTTCGCCACGTCGAAGCGCTCGTCCGGTTCCCAGCTCGGCCGCGAGAGCCCGCCGCTATGGGGACGGGATAACCGCTCGCGGAAGCGGGGCAGCGCGTTCAGGCGTACCTCGACCTGGTCCATCACGTCCTGGGCAGACGGAGCCGTGCTCTCGCCGCCTGCGCCCGGCAGCCGGTCGAACACCATCGCCCAGCCGACGTGCATATGGGATGCGTCGTCCTGCTCCTCGATCTCGAGAAACGATGCGTCGAGCGCTGACAGCTGATCCGCCATCAGCTGAAGGCTGTTCCTTCGCGCGAGTCACCGCATCCGCTGGGTTGCCGAATGGTGCTCCGTAGTTTCTGCGGTTTGTTGCCGCCAGGGCCGACCCGCCCGGGAGCGTTCTCTCAGGACCCGCCGCTATGCTCGCGTGTCGGCGCGCCGGACGCCGGGTCGGAGATTGTTGCGGCAGTCTGGCGTGCAGACCGCAGTCCGATGCTGACGAACCTCGCCGCATTGAAAACGCTGTGCGCTAAGTCGGCCGGGCAGTTGCGCCGTCCCTCGCGCAGCGTCCGCTGGCAATGGCTTGCCGCGCTCGGAGTCGGTGTAGTCGCAGCAGCCACGGCAACCGCGACCGCCGCGGTTTCCGCCGGAGGCTCACATGCGAAGACACCGGTCCGCCACGGTGCACCGCACCCGCACCTGCACCTTGCCAGCCAGGCCGCTCCACTCCCGGGGGACGGCCACAGGCCGAGGTGCTTCGGCGCCGCGTCGATGGACCCGGCCCGCCCGTGCGAGAACCCGCATCTGCGCACCGTGGTCGTTCCCAGGCCGCGCGTCGCCCGGAGCACCCCCAACTTCCCGTGCACAGTGGTCGCGCTGGATGGCTCCCTGAAGGTCTGCGCCTTCGGCTACGACGGCCCGCGGCCAACCGGCACCGTGGCGCTGCTCGGAGACAGCCACGCCGAGAACTGGCGAGCGGGCGTCCAGGTCGTCGCCCAGGCGAACCACTGGCAGGCCCTCTCGATCGCCTTGGGCGGTTGTCCCTACTCCACGGCGACGCGGGTGATCCCCGAGCCACTCCGGTCCCACTGCATGGAGCGCAACCAGGACGTGCCGGGGTGGTTCGCTCAGCACCCCGAGGTGCACACGGTCTTCGTCGCCCAGATCTCGGGCACCCCGTGGGTGATCCCGCCCGGCCAGAACCAGTTCGAGACTCAAGTGAGCGACTACATCGCCGCGTGGAACGCGCTACCGCCCTCGGTTCAGCACATCATCGTGATCCGCGACACGCCGAAGGCCCTGCCCACGACCGCGCGGTGCGTCGACAGGGCGATAGCCGCTAACCGCAACGCCGGCCAGGTCTGCAAGATGGCGCGCCGGGAGGTGCTCGACAGCGACCCCGCCGTGGCGGCCGCGGTCCGGCTCGCCTCGCCGCGTGTCCAGGTGGTGAACCTGACGCGCTACTTCTGCGGCCGGCGCTGGTGCTATCCGGTCGTCGGCGGCGCGCTTGTGCAGAAGGACTGGAACCACGTCTCGTCGGTGTTCACAGGTACCGTCGGGCCATACCTGCTGCGCCACGTCAGCGGGCTGATGGCCTCGTGGCAGTAGCCGATCAGCCGGGCGCTCCAGCCGGGATGGGCAGCTGGTCGAAACTGCGGACCAGGTAGGGCCCGAGGGTCCTCACGAAAGTCGTGGTCAGGTGGTGTGTGTCCTTGTGGACCAGCGCGCCGCCGACTACCGGGTAACAGCGGTGTGGGTCGCAGAAGAAGTGAGTGAGGTTGATCTCCTGGAATCGCTTGGAGTGCATCCGGGCCACCGCCTCCACGGCCGGATCCCGATAGAGCGCTCGGCTGCGCCGCACCGCACAGTCCCGGCCCGCCGGCTTGCTCCTGGCAATCGCGTGCTCGATGCAAGCGACGGTGCTGTCCGGGTCCTTCGGGCTGTCGCGGATCACGACGAACCGCTTGACCGCCCGCGGCAGCCGTCTCCACGCCCGGATGAAGCCGCTCACCTCCGCTGAGGACGCGCTCTTCCCGTGCGGAACCTCCCACTTCGCGCCCGACTCCGCGACCGTGAACACCGTGCTCACGCTGGGGTGCTTGCGAAACCAGCCAGGCAGACGGCGGTTCCATGCGATGCACTCGCGGCGCAACTCGGCGCGCAGCCGCTCGACCGCGGTGGAGAGAGGGCACCCGGGTCTCATCAGCGACAGGCCGTACCAGTGCTTAACGCCCGCCAGATAGTCGACCGCCGCCCGCCAGTGCGCGGCATGGCTGTCTCCTATCAGCACGACAGTGCCCGCGGCCTGCGACTGCGGGACGCCGAAGGCGCAGGCCTCGATCAGCGCGCCCGGGTCGAGGAGCTTGCAGGGCCAATTTGGGCTCTTGAACGCCTTGCTCGGATTGGGATCGACAACCAGTAGCAACCTCGAGTTGTGGCATGGGACCTCGGGGTCGCGCGCCGCCGCGCCAAAACAGCGCTGCGACGCCGGCGATCCGGCTGACATGGCATTGCGAGCGGCTCCGAAGGTCGCGCCTACGACTGACACGGCCAGAAACGCGAAGACGACCCACTTGAAGCGAGTTCGCCGGCTATTCGACATCGGCGCGAGTTTCGCACCTCCTACCATCACCGCCATCCGGTCGAAGTTCGGCCTCGCCCATCTGGTTTTTCCACATGCCGTTTCACTTGCCTGCGCCCTCGCACTGGCGGCCGCGGCCGTGAGCGCGGCTCACGCCCAGACGCCTGGGGGTAGCGGCGGCGGACCCGACGAAACGATTCTGGTCAGCCGGCCGAGCGGCAGCGGAGCCCTCGCAAACGGCGATTCGTTCCACACCACGATCTCGGGCAACGGCAACCGCGTCACCTTCATGTCAACGGGGGACAACCTCGTCCCGGGCGACAACAACAACCAATTCGACATCTTCGTCCGCGATGTCAGCAGCGCGACGACCACGATCGTCAGCCGGTCGGCCGGCTTCGGCCCACCGAACAGCGACGGTCGCTCGAGCTGGCCCGCGATCTCGGCCGACGGACGCTACGTCGCGTTCCAGTCATTTGCCGACAACCTCGTTCGCGGCGATATCAATCGCAAGGCGGACATCTTCGTCCGCGATCTCAAGGCCGGCACGACGCGCCTGGTGAGCCGCCCAAGCCGCGGCCGGGCGCTCGGTGACGGCAACTCGCTCGACCCAGCGATCTCGGCGCACGGGCGCTTCGTGGCCTATCAGTCGTTCGCTGACAACCTCGTGGCCCGGGACACCAACCGCAGAGCCGACGTCTTCGTGACCGATCTGAAGACAGGCCGGACGCGGCTTGTGAGCGGTCCGGGTCGCCGGCCGCGCGTATCCGCCGACGGCGAGGCGGACAACCCGGCGTTGTCTGCGAGCGGCCGCTACGTGGCGTTCGAGTCGACGGCGGGGAACCTCACGCCGGGCGATCACAACCACGTCGAGGACGTCTACCTCCACGACGTTCGTACTGGGAGGACTCACCTGGTCAGCCGCTCACGCCGGAGCGGCTCGTCGAGCGGCGATGGGCCCTCCTACATGGCCTCGGTCTCGGCAGACGGACACCTCGTGGCGTTCGCGTCTCGCGCCACGAATCTCGTGCCGGACGACACCGACCGAGCGGAAGATGTGTTCGTCTGGAACCTGCGCACCGGCAGGACTCAGCTCGCCAGCGTCCGGACCCACGGCGGCGCGGCGCCTACCGCGCCGAGCAACCGGACGATCTACCCGTCGCTCTCGGCGAGCGGCCGCTACCTGGCCTTCCACTCCGACGCGAACGACATCGTGCCCGGCGACTCGAACGCCATCGGCGACGTGTTCGTCCGGGACCTGCGGACAGGCACGACCCGGCTGGTGAGCCGTCCGAATGGCAGCCAGACCGAGGCCGCGAACAACTATTCCGGCGGTCCCCTGATCGCCGCCGACGGCCGCTATGTCGCGTTCGCGTCCTTCGCTGACAACTTGGCCGTGGGAGACACGAACCAGGTAGCCGACATCTTCCGGCGCCGCGTGCGCTAGCGAGGCTCACGCGTCGACAGGGGTCGCCGCGACGGCGCTGTCGAGTCGTTCGAGAACCTCGTCGACCTCTTCCGCGGAGATAACTAGCGGAGGCATGATCTGGAGCGTGGATTGCTTGTTGAAGGCGAAGATCGCCAGCAGGCCATGGCCAAAGCATGCCTTTGTGAGCTCGAACCCGAGTCGGTCGGAGTGGGTGTCGAGCGCCTGCATCAGTCCCAGGCCGTGGCGGCCGGCCAGGCACTCCGGATACCGGGCGACGAGTTCGTCGAGCCCGGCTGCGAGGCGCGAGCCCATGGCCTCCACGTGCGCAACCAGCTCTCCGTCCTCGTAGCGCTCCACCACCGCCTCGATCACGCGCGCCCCCAGCTCGGAGCCGGCGTAGCTCGACGGGTGAAAGAACGGGTCGGTTGCGAAGTGCTCCTCCACGCGGGGCCCGAAGCACGCCGCGGCGATCGGGTAGACACCGGCGCTGGTGCCCTTGCCGACGACGAGGATGTCCGGCACGACGTCGAAGCGCTCGAAAGCCCAGAGGGTGCCGGTGCGGCCGAGGCCGGCCTGCACCTCGTCGAGGATCAGCAGGGCGCCGCGCTCGTCGCACAGGCGCCGCAAGTCCGCGAACCAGCCCTCCGGAGGGAGGAGGTAGCCGCCCGTCGCGGGGATCGTTTCCATGATCACCGCAGCGGTGCTGTCGCTCACCGCACGATCGGCCGCCTCCACATCCCCGAACGGGATTCGAGTGATTCCCGGTGTGAGCGGCTGGAAGCGGTCGGACAGCGGAGGATCGTCCATTGCCAGAGAGAAGCCGACGTGCCCGTGGTAACCATGCTCGGCGCACACGAACCCCGGGCGTGAAGTGACGGAGCGCGCGAGCTTGCAGGCCACCTCGACCGCCTCTGCGCCGGAGGCCGTGAAGAACGAGTAGCGAAGCGGTTCGGGGAGCAGGCGGGCCAGCGCCTCGGCGCCATAGGCGCGGCGCGCGGACGGGAGCAGCCAGTCGCCCATGTCGTGCTCCGCGAGGGCGTTCGTCAGCGCTTCGACAGCGAAGCGCGGATGGTGTCCGAAGTTGAAGACTCCGCCCGAGCTCCGCAGGTTGATGTAGTCGCGTCCCTCCAGATCCCACACCCGGACCCCCTCGCGACGTCCCTGCACCACATCTATGCCGAGGGCCTGGTACGCGGCCGCCTTGTGGGGAGAGAGAAACGATGCGATGAGATCGAACGCCTCCGAGTTGGTGGCCGGAAGCCGGATGTCGTGCGCTGTGGTCATTGGGAGTGCTCCTTCGCTCGTCTTGGGGGGCCATAGCGGTAGCGCGGTGGCAGCAGGAGTGGGTAGGGCCGGCCGCGGACGTGGCGCTGCCAGCCGCGGTCCGCGAGTCGCAGTCGTTGCATCAGCGCCCACAGCAGCTTGTCCTGGCGGAAATACCGGCGCACGTCGGCGGCGGCAAGCGGGCGCTCGAGCCGGCGGTTGGCCGCCTGCAACAGGGCCGGCACGCGCAGATCCAGGCCCTCCTTGTGAAGGTTGGATGCGAAATCCAGCAGCACGGTCCGCGGGTCGTGGTACTGGGCCATCACCCCTGGCGCGATTCGCGCAAGCAGCGGGCGCGTGATCCAGGGGTAGACCGACAGGAACAGCGCGACGTCGAGTTGCTCGCGCCCGCCCCGGTCCCGCAACATCGGCGTGGAGATGTCGAAGTAGCCCAAGCCGCCGTCTTCTTCGACCCACCAGTTCGCCGCCTGTGCGTCGAGCCCGACTACGTCGTCCGTGCAGCGGTGGACGTTGTCGACAACCAGTTCGAGTAGCTCCCGTGCCCGCGTGTCTCCCGCGCTCGCCAGGATCACGTTCAGGTGCTGCTCGCGCGGCACAAGGGGCTGCACGATGTACGCCCGCACGGACCCATGGGGCCCTGGATGCGACCGGAGCTCGGTATGGGCCACCAGCAGGCCGCGCGCACGCAGAGCCTCGATGTAGCGATCCAGCAGGCCGGCGTAGGCGTCCAGGCGATCCGCGCCGCTGAACGGCGGCAGACGCTTGACCGCGAGAGTTGGCTCCTCGGCCGGCCAGCCGATCACCAGAGTCAGCTCCCCGTAGCCGAGCACGTGCAGGCCACGCGGCGCACCGAGGCGGATCGCCTCCTCAACGGTGGCGTCGAGACGCTCGACATCCACCTCGAGGGCGGTGCTTGGCCGCGCGGATACTCGCGCCGATTCCATCAGTCGCGCCGACGCTCCCAGCAACGCCGGCCTCGCACAACCGGGTTGGTTACGCGCACGCGTACGTAGGGTCCCGCAACCTTGCTTTCGGGCTGCGCGTTCGCCGACCCCGACTATCCGCGTTAGGTACTGAGTAAGACGCGTGGTCGTCGCCGATGCCAGCGCTCTGTAGCGCCCATAGGTTGCTCCGACAGCACGAGGAGGAGCGACATGATTTCCCTGGCAAAGCTTTCCGTTCGGCGCCCGAAGGCCTCACTGGCCGCCTGGCTGATCGTGGGCGTCGCACTGGCGCTCATCGGTTTCAACGTCTCGAAGTCGCTGTCGCCGACGATTACTGTCGTGCCGGGGACCCAGTCCGCGCGCGCGGAGAAGCTCGCAGGCGCCAAGTTCGGCCCCACCCAGCTCGTCCCGATCCTGCTCGAGGGTCCCAAGGCACAGCTCAACCGCCAGGGCCCGGCGCTGGTCGCGGAGCTCGCCAAGCGCCCTCACACCCGGGTGCTGTCGGCGTGGGACGCCGGCACTGCGAGCGCGGGCCTGCGCCCGAAGCCGACTGCGGCGATGATCGTCGTCTCCGTCGATCGCAGTGAGTCGCAGGCCGTCAAGCACGACCAGCCCCAGATCGAGAAGCTGGTCGCGCAGAAGATCACCTCCCCCGTCAGCTCCCACATCACCGGCCAGCCCGCGATCGATCGCGCAGAGAGGCACGCCGCACTTTCCGACCTGCGCCGCAACGAGCTCATCGCGGTCGGAATCCTGTTCGTGCTGCTTCTGATCGGCCTCCGCGCGCCGGTCGCAGCGCTCGTCGTCACCGCTGTCGGCGCGGTCAGCGTGCTGGCCGGATTCGGCGAGGTCGCCCTGCTGAGTCACATCTACAAGATCGACCCGGTCGACATCGCCGGCGGGACGATGATCGGCCTCGGGCTCGCGGTCGCCTTCTCGCTGCTGATCCTCGACCGCTTCCACCGCGAAGAGCTGCCGCCCGGCGCCGAGCCGCGGACGGCCGCGAGCGCCGCGATCCGAGGGCTCGAAAGCACGTCGAAGGCCGTGCTGGTGGCGGGAACCGCCTTCGTCGTCGCGTTGCTGCTCGTGTCCGTGGTCGGCCCCACCGAGCTGATGAACTCGGTGGGCACGAGCGCGCTCGTCTGCGGGTTGTTCGCCACCGGCGGCGCGGTCGTGGTGTTGCCCGCGGCCTTCGTGCTTCTCGGTCGGCGGCTCGACGCATTCAGCTTCCCGGCGCCCCCGCCGCTGGCACGCCTCTGGGCCAGCCTGGTGAGCGGCGGTAACTGGGTCACGCGCCACGCGGTCTACGCGGGCTTTGCGGCCACGGCGCTGCTCGCCGTCATCGCGGTCCCGGCGTTCGGCCTGGATACCGGGCCCACCGACATCCGCCAGCTTCCGGCGAACTCGAAGGCCCGCACGGACTTCGAGGAGATCTCGCGCGTGATGGGCCCGGGCTGGGCCACGCCGTACAGCATGATCGTCGTCGCGAACGATCGGCCGATCACGACTCCGGCCGTCCTCAACAAGGTGTACGGGTTCGAAAAGCAGATCGCGCAGAACAAGACCGTCGACTCGGTCACCGGTCCCGGTGCGATCAACCCGATCTCGAACGAGCTGAAGAGCTTTGGCCCGGGGCTGCAGGGCTCGGTCAAGCTGAGTGACCAGAGCAAGAAGGATCTGCTCAAGCTGGCCAAGGGCCTCGGCCTGGCCGGTTCCGGCTCGGCTCAGCTGCAGTCCGGACTGGAGGCGGCATCCTCGGGAGCCGGGCAGCTCCACTCCGGCGGCGGCAAGGCCCAGTCGGGAGCCGGTCAGCTGCATACCGGTCTGGCTCAGGCCAAGGCGGGGTCGGCCAAGCTCGAAGCCGGCCTCAATCAGGCGCTCTCCGGCGCCCAGGCGTTGAAGAAGGGGTCGGGACAGGTTCTGAGCGGCTCCAACCTGCTTGTGAACGGACTCGGCCAGCTTCAGAACGGAGCCAAGCCTGTCGTTCCAGGGCTGAACGCGCTCGCGGCAAGCGCCGCCACGACGAACTCGCAAACGGACAAGGCGCTGGCCGAGCTGAACGCGATGACCAGCGGTAAGAGCGACCCAAATTACGCGGCCGTCCAGCAGGCACTCCAGGCCGCGTCGTCGAGCGCGACATCGACGAGCTCGCTGGCAACCGTGGCCGCAAAGCAGGCGCCGGCGCTCGTGCAGGGGATCGACCAGCTGAATACGGGAGCCGGCCAGCTACAGGCCGGAATCCAGAAGCTGCATAACGGCAATGCTCAGCTTGCGAGCGGGATCGACCGGCTCGCGGGTGGAGGGAGCCAGCTGACGGGCGGCCTCGGCCAGCTGACCGCCGGAGCCGGAGCGCTGCAGATCGGGCTCGGCCAGCTCACCACGGGCGCCGGCCAGCTCGCCAGCGGCCTCGGCGGCGGCGTCGGTCCGGCCGGGCAGCTCACGACGGGCCTCGGCACGATGCAGGCAGCCGTGGTCAAGTCGCGCGGCAAGATCCCGTCGACCGCACAGCTCAAGCAGCTCTTCGCACAGTCGCCCGGCATGTTCAACTCGGGCTACTTCGTGCTCGCCGCGGTCGAGGGCGCGACACCCGCTGACCGCAACGCCGCGACGTTCACGATCAACCTGCTGCGGGGCGGCACGGCCGGCCAGATCGTGGTCGTCTCGAAGTACAACTCCAGCGATTCCCGCACCGCCGCGCTTGGCACCACGCTCTCCGACATGGGCGGTCAGTTCGCGAAGGCGAACAACCTCCAGGTCGCGGTGGGCGGCCCGGCGGGCAGCCTCGGTGACCTCACGAGCGTCACCAAGTCCAAGATCTGGATCGACGTCGCCGTCGTCGCCGCCGCGCTGCTCTTGGTGCTGGCGCTGGCGCTCCGCGCGGTGCTGCTGCCGATCGTCTCGACGGCGTTCACGCTCCTCGTCGTGGCCGCGAGCTTCGGCGTGATGGAGCTCCTGTTCGGTGGATCGAATCCCCCGCTCGGCGGGCCTGGTCACCTGGATCCGGTCACGATCATCAGCGTCTTCACGGCCGCGTTCGCACTGTCGACCGTGTTCACGACGATTCTCCTGATGCGTACCCGCGAGGAGTACGTGAGCACCCCGGGCAACAGGCACGCCGTTCGCGTCGGGTTGCGGGAGACCGCAGCCGCGACCACCGGTGCTGGCCTGCTGATGGTTGCGGCGCTGATTCCCTTCTCGACCTCGGACTTCATCGTCATCCGGGCGCTCGGTGTGGGCATCGCGGTGGCCGTCCTGCTCGACGTCGTGCTCGTGCGCCCCGTCCTGCTCCCGGCGGCCGAGGCGGTGCTTGGCCGCTACGGCTGGTGGCCGACAACGGCCCCGAGCGCCGCGGCGCCACCGGCGAGCGAGTCGGCCACGACCGACCTCCCTCGCCGGCGGCTACCCCGCCCGCGCCTCCGCCACCGCCCGCCGGGTCCGGCGAGCTAGCGGCGTAGGGCGAGGCTTAGGCTCTCAGGACCGCGCCTTCGCCCAGAACGTCGCGTTGCCCAGGCAGCTGTAGATCGAGAAGGTCCCGATCGGATACTTGGGGATCAGGAACTCGTACTGGACGCGGATCTTGCCGGTGATCTTGTTCTTCCCGGCGCGCTGCGTGGTGACGGTGTGGTGCCGGGTGACCTCGTTGTAGAAGAAGCTCGGCTTCGACTCCTCGGAGAACTTGGCGTCCTTGAGGCCGAGCTTGATCCACGTGAAGCTCCACAGCTCCATGCCGGTCATCGGATTGCCGCCGCCCTGAATCGGAAGACAGGTCGTCGGGATCCCGGTCACGAAGTCGTACATCTTGTTGCCGACCAGCCGGAACTTGACCTTCTCGCCGCCGCTCGCCTTGCCCTTGTACGGGATGCCCTTGGCGGCGTTCGCGGCCGGCGCCGCCGCGGCGAGCACCGCCGCGGCGGCCATGAGTGTGATGAGTTTGCGCACCGTGGTTCTCCTTGGGGGATTGAGGGGAGGGTCGATCTCGCCTAGGCGGGCGGGATCTGGTGGTTGGCCTTGAACAGGTCGCTCGGGTCGTAGAGCGACTTGATCTCGCGCAGGCGCTGCCACGCCGCGGGATCGAAGAAGGCGCTCGCGTCCGCCGGCTCCTCGATGAAGTTCGGGTAGAAGCCGGTGCGGAAAGGCGCGGTGGCCGCGCGGATGGCCGACAGCGTGGCCGCGGTCGGCTGAACCGCTTCCTCGTCCGGCGTGACGCCGAGCGAGAAGATGCAGATCGAGCCGGGCAGCGTGGCCCGCGCGCCCGCCGTGGCGGACTCGCGGCCGAGCGCGCCGCCGAGATGCCGGATCTGGACCAGCGTGACGGCGGCGTCGGAGCCGGGGCCGATCACGTCCACGAGCGCGTCGATGCCCTCGGGCGTGACGTCGTCGAGCAGGTCGTGCGCGCTCATGAACGGCAGCGGATCGCGCGGATCCATCGCCAGGTCGCCCAGCTCGGCGGGCGGCACCATGGCGAACGTGTCCATCACGGGGCCGAGGTCGCGAATGGGCGCCATCAGCCGGCGGCCCTCCTCCTCGCTGCCGAGATGGACGGCCCACACCAGCGTGTACGAGGCGCCGCGAAGCTCCTCGGGCAGGGCGGGATCCGGCGGGAAGTGCAGGACGGCGGACCAGGTCATGAGCTCGTCCGGCAGGGTCGGCAGCAGCTCGTGCCAGGCGTGCAGCACCTCGCGCGTGCGCGCGAATGGGAAGAAGTACACGCCCGCGTAGACCTCGGGGTACGGGTAGACCTCGAACTCGATCGCGGTGACGACACCGAAGTTGCCGCCGCCGCCGCGCAGCGCCCAGAACAGGTCCGGCTCGTGGATCGCGTCCGTGCGGACGAGACGGCCGTCGGCCGTGACGAGCTCGAAGGCGGTGACGCTGTTTGTCTGAAGGCCGTGCTTGCGGGCAAGCCAGCCCATCCCGCCGCCGAGCGAGTAGCCGGCGATGCCGACGTCGGGCGAGGACCCGTGCAGGGCCGCGAGGCCCAGCTCGGACAGCTGCGGGACGACCTGTTCCCAGCGCACGCCGGCGCCAACGCGGACGCGCCGGGCCTCGGCGTCGATCGAGATCTCGTCGAGACCCGCGACGTTCACGATGATCGTGTCGTCGAGCATCCCGAGCGGCCCCGCGTTGTGGCCCGTCGACTGCCCGGCCACCCGGAGGCCGCGCTCGCGCGCGTAACGGACCGTGGCGGCCACGTCGTTCTCGTCGGCGGCGGTGACGATGGCCACCGGCCGCTGGTCGATCAGCAGGTTGAAGGCGGAACGCGCCTCGTCCCAGCCGGGCGAACCGGCCACGAGCACGCGGTCCAAGCGCACACCGGGGAGGAGCGGAGAGGTATTCAGTTGTGGTGCGGTGGTAGTCATGCGGCCACCTTCTGCCGCCACGGCCCGCCGCACATCGAGGGTGCCCCGAGTCTTCGAACCCCAAGGTTTTGGCCCCTAGTGGGGCG
This sequence comes from Thermoleophilaceae bacterium, assembly GCA_036555755.1. GTDB lineage: Bacteria > Actinomycetota > Thermoleophilia > Solirubrobacterales > Thermoleophilaceae > JAICJR01. Next base: position 2,430 of record DATBKS010000030.1, on the reverse strand, counting down.
CCGCACTACTTAGGGTGCGGGCAGCCGAACTAGTCGCCCAGTGCTGCCGCGAGCTCATGGCGCGAGCCGATCCCGAGCTTGCGATAGGAGCTCGAAAGGTGGACCTCGACGGTCTTGAGCGTCACGTAGAGCGCCTGCGCGATTTCCTTGTTGGTGTTGCCGGCGGCGGCGAGGTCGGCCACGCGGCGCTCGCTCGCCGTCAGCGAAGCCGGCCCCGAGCGCTCCGCCTTGCGCGGCCGCGCCCCGCTCGCGTACAGCTCGGTGCGGGCGCGCTGGACGAGCGCGTCGGCACCGCATCGATGAGCCAGCTCGAGCGCGGCGCGGAGCGGCTCGCGCGCGTCCGTGGGCTTGCGGGCGAGCCGCAGCGCGGTGCCGAGCGCCGCCTGCGCGGCAGCAAGCTCGTAACGCGCGGTCGACCGCTCGAGCACCTCCACCGCCTCGCCCAGCACGGCGATCCCGTTCTCGGGATCCACTGTGCCGAGCATGCGCAGCGAACGGCCCACGACGCCCGCCGCGCCGAATCGGCGCGCCACCTCGACCTCCTCACGGGCGAGCGGCACCCCCTCTCCGGCCTGCCCCAGCCCGGCCAGAGCGAGCGCGCGCAGCGATCGCCACGGCACCCAACCCGGGAACGAAGGGATGGTCTCGTCCTGCTGCTCGAGCCGACGCGTCAGCTCGAGCGCCTCGGCGAACTCGCCCTGCTCCAGCGCCAGCTCGGTACGGGTGCGGACCAGCTCCGCGAAGCCGTCGCTGCCGTCGTCCTCGGCCTGGCCCGTCTCGAGAATCGCGCGCGCGCCCGCGAGATCCCCGCGCAGCAGCCGCGCGGCGCCGAGGAAGGCCGGGCCATACGTCTTGCTCGAACGCGTGCGCCCCCACGCGGCGAACTGCTCGTGTGCTGCCTCGAGTCGTTCCTGCGCCTCGCGGAGCTCGCCGCGCCACAGCAGCGTACGGGCGCTCCACAGCTTCACGCTGAGGACGCCGAGCAGGGAGCCGCGGCGGTGGGCCAGCGCGAGCAGCTTGTCCCATCCGGCGACGGCCTCGTCGCTGTCGGTCATCGTCAGCACCATGAGCGCGGGCACCGGGAACAGCGCCGGGTCGGCCGCGATGAGCACGTCATCGGCGAGCGCCCGCTCGGCGAGTGCCGCGCAGCTCTCGGCCGTCGAGCCGGTCATCGCCAGACAGAACGAGAGCATCGCGGCGAGCATCTTGGCGCCGGGTCCGTCACCCTCGATCGTCACCGCCTCGAGGTCCTCGGTGCTCGGGTAGCCGCCCATTCCGTAGCGGGCGGCGGCGAGCTCGGTGGCGCGCAGCGCCTGCCGCTCGTCCACGAGCTCGGGCGGCGCCTCGGCAGCGGCGCGCTGGGCCACCTCGGCGGCCTCGCTGGCCGGCGCGGTGAAGAAGAGCGTCCGCGCGAGGATCGCCGCCGCGTACGCGCGCTTGTGCGGATCCTCGAGGCGCTCCCATGCCTCGCGCAGGTGCGTGGCGGCATCCGGTCCGGAGGTGAGCGTCTCTGCCAGACCGAGCTCGAGGAGCAGCCCGGGTTGACGCTCGGGCGGAGGCGGCTCCTCGATCGCGCGCGTGAGGAGCGATACCGCCGCGTCCGCGGCACCCTTCGCGCGCGCCGATGCGGCGGCGGTGGCAAGGACGTCCACCACCCATGGGTCGCCGCGGCGCGGCGCGGCCAGCAGGTGGGTGGCGATCTGCTCCGCAGGCGCCTCGCGCTCGGCCAGGATCGCCGCCGCCTGGGCGTGTCGCATCACCCGCTCCGCGAACGGCATCTCGTGGTAGATCGCGTCGCGGACGAGCGGATGCACGAAGGTGGCCGGCGCCTGCGGACGGAGGATCTCCGCGCGCGAGAGCGCCGATGCTGCCGCCGCGGTCTCCTCCATCGTCGTGCCGGCCAGCGCGGCGGTGGTGCGCTGGTCGGTAACGCCGAGAACCGCCAGCGCCTGCGCCACCGCGACCGCATGGTCGCCGAGCCGATGCAGCCGCACGAGCACGGTGCGCGAGATCGCCCGCGGGCCGATCCGGCGCACGGCGTCCACCTCGGCCGCGACCGGTCGCACCTCCTCCTCCGCGAGCGACGAGAGCAGTTGCCCGAGCAGCAGCGGGTTGCCACCCGTGGCCTCCAGGCAGGCGGCGGCGAACGCCTCGTCGGGTGCCGCGGCCAGGCGCTCGGCGATCAGCCCCGCCACGCCCGCCTCGCTCAGCGGCCTTGGCGCGACACGCAGCGCATCGGGGCTCGACGCGAGCTCGGCGATCAGGACAGGGTCGGTGCCTGTCTCGCCGGTGCGGAGGCTCAGCGCAAGCACGATCCCGGATCCCCCGAGACGGCGCGCGACGTAGGCCAGGTAGCGCAGCGACGGCGGGTCGCACCAGTGGACGTCGTCGACCACGAGCAACAGCGGCCCCTCCTCCGCGATGTTCGCA
>DATBKS010000029.1:0-39633 GCA_036555755.1 Thermoleophilaceae bacterium | reverse complement strand
GCCGGCGGATAGATGCCGTGCTCGAGGCCCGCGGTGGGCGAGCCCTGCACCGTCACGAGCGCGGGGACCTCGAGCTCCCGGCATACGTCGACCGCGTACCAGGCCAGCAGCTCTCGCCCGAGTACGACGAGGTCCGGCTTCTTCTCCTGGACGAGATGTCCGAGCAGCGCCGTGAGCCGCGCCCGCTGGGCGTCGAGCCAAGCCCGGTCCGGGGGCGTTCGCGACGGCCGGTAGCGGAGCGCGAACGGCACAACGGTGAGCCCCGGCTCGCCCGGCGCAAACGGGATGCGCTTCTCCCCCGACTCGGACGGCGGCGCCTCCGCGATCACCCGCACGTTGTGGCCGAGCCGCGCAAGCCTCGGCAACAGCTCGGCCGACATCATGTTGCCGCCGAACTCGAACATCGCTCGTCCCTGCACCTGATACGGCAGGCGGGCTATCGCGATCAGCTCCATCGCTGCGCAGCATAAGCGCGGTTAGCCCCTCGTTTCAGGGGGAAATACGTGCGACAGCGCACGCGGCTCCCTACCCTGAATGGATGGCCGCTCTTATCGGATTCTTACCGTCCCTTGACGTGGGCCTGAGCGCCCCGGCTTAAATCAAGACCAGTGAGATCTCCCAAGCATCTCTGGTCCGGCGACTGGCGAACGGATCTCGAAACGTCGAACCAAGAGGCCGCAGAGGCCGCTGCGCGCCATCACGAGGAGATGCGCCGCGCCGAGTTGGCGCGCAAGCTGGCGGCCGAGACAGTTGTGAAGGAGCGGCGCCGCTCCCGCCTCACGGTGATGAGCGTCGCGCTCGCGGTGGCCGCCGTGGCGGCCGCGTTCCTCGTCGGCTTCTTCCTTCACCAGGGCAGCGACACCCCGCCGCCGCTCCCGGCCGTGGCATCCAACCCGCTGCCGAAGAAGGGCGCGGAGTCGCAGGCCGGCTCGGTGTACGCGGCGGCCAGCCCGGCGGTCGTCTCGATCAAGACCGACGAGGGCTCCGGCACCGGCTTCCTCATCTCCAAGGACGGCAAGCTCGTGACGAACGCCCACGTGGTCGGCAACTCGAGCCACGTGCTCGTGCGCTTCGGCTCGCGCGGCAACTCGCTCGACGGCAACGTCATAGCGCGCGACCCCTCGGATGACCTCGCGGTGGTCGCCATCGATCCGGGCGCGGTGCCCGGAGGCGTCAAGCCACTCGAGTTCGCGGACTCGCGCAACGTGCGCATCGGCGATCCCGCCATCGCCATCGGCAACCCGTTCGGACTCGACCGCACCGCCACGCAGGGAATCGTGTCGGCGGTGGGCCGCCACATCGAGGCGCCCAACGGCTTCGAGATCGACTCGGTGATCCAGACCGACGCCCCGATCAATCCCGGCAACTCCGGCGGCCCGCTGCTCGACACGTCGGCGCACGTGATCGGCGTGAACTCGCAGATCGCCACCGGCGGCGCGGGCGCCGGCAACGTCGGCATTGGCTTCGCGATCCCGTCGAACACGGTCCGGCAGGTGATCCCCCAACTCGAGAAGCAGCAGGTGGTGCAGCACGCGTATCTCGGCCTGGCGAGCACCGTCTCGGTGAACGCCGCCGGCGGCGCGGAGGTGCAGACCGTCGTGCCCGGTGGGCCCGCCGACAAGGCCGGCATCCAGCAGGGCGACGTGGTGACGAACGTCGACGGCCGGCGCGTGTTCGACCCGTCCGACATCTCAGCCGCGATCGGCCAGCACAAGCCCGGGGACAGCATCCCCGTCACGGTGGCTCGCGCCGGCGCGCTCGTAAAGCTCGACGTCACGCTCGGCCAGCGACCGGCCCGCACCCCGTGAGCTTCGCGTCCCCGCTAGTCCTGCTTGGGCTGCTCGGCCTCCCCCTGCTCGCGGGTTACTACCTGCTCGAGCAGCGCGGGCGCGTGGCCGCGGCGGCCGCGTTCGCGTCCCCGGCGGTGCAGGCGTCGGTGGCGCCCAGGCGGCCGCGCTGGCGGCGCCACCTGCCGATGCTCGCGATCCTCGCGGCGATCGCCCTGCTGATCGTCGCCGCCGCCAAGCCTCAGCGCACGGTGGCCGTGCCGGTGGAGCGCGCCTCGATCATGCTCGCCACGGACGTGTCCGGCTCGATGACGGCGAAGGACGTTCCGCCGACGCGGCTGCAGGCGGCCAAGGACGCCGCGCGCAAGTTCGTCGCGCAGGTCCCGCCGAAGGTGAACGTGGGCGTGATGGCCTTCAACGACATCGCGCGCGTGCTGCAGAGCCCGACGACGGACCGCACCACCGTCAACGCCGCGATCACCGGCATGGCCTCGAGCGGCGGCACCGCCACGGGCAACGCGATCGACACCGCGGTGGGCGTCCTCAACCGCACCCCCAAGCTGAACGGCAAGCGCCCGCCGGCGGCCATCGTGCTGCTCTCCGACGGCGCGTCCACCCGCGGGCGCGACCCGGTGGCGGCGGCACAGGCCGCGCGCAAGCTGCACATCCCGGTCTACACGATCGCGCTCGGCACGCCCGAGGGCACCATCACCGTCCCGCGCCGCGGCGGCGGCACGGTGACCCAGCACGTTCCCCCCGACCCGGCGTCGCTGCGGCAGATCGCGCGGGCTTCGGGCGGCGCGAGCTTCACGGTGCAGACCGCGGCCGGGCTCAAGCAGGTCTACGAGAAGCTCGGCTCGCAGCTCGGCCACAAGAAGGAAAAGCAGCAGATCACAACAGCCTTTGCGGGCGGGGCTGCGGTCCTGCTCCTCGCCGGCCTTGCCATGTCGCTCGGATGGTTCGGCCGGCTCATCTGACTTCGAGAAAAGGAGACGCAAGTGGACATCGAAAACCCGAGGGACCGCGCCGCGGCGCGTGAGGAGGCGGGCGCCGCGCTCGACGAGGCGCTCCACGAGATCAAGCGCGTGATCGTGGGGCAGGACGCGATGCTGGAGCGGCTGCTCGTCGCGCTGATGGCGGGCGGCCACGTGCTGCTCGAGGGCGTGCCCGGACTGGCCAAGACGCTCACCGTCAAGACGCTCGCGCAGGTGCTCGGCGGCAGCTTCCGCCGCATCCAGTTCACGCCGGACCTCGTGCCGGCGGACCTCGTAGGCACGCGCATCTACCGCCCGGACAGCGGCAAGTTCGACATCGAGCTCGGCCCGGTGTTCGGCAACTTCCTGCTGGCGGACGAGATCAACCGCGCGCCCGCGAAGGTGCAGTCCGCGCTGCTCGAGGTGATGCAGGAGCAGCAGGTGACGATCGGCGGCGAGACCTTCCCCGTCCCGCTCCCGTTCCTCGTGATGGCCACGCAGAACCCGATCGAGGCCGAGGGCACCTACCCGCTGCCCGAGGCGCAGGTGGACCGCTTCCTGATGAAGGTGCTCGTGGACTACCCGTCGATGGGCGAGGAGGCCGCCGTGGTGGGCCGCTCGCTGGACGAGCAGGCCGACGTGCGCGAGTGCCTGACGCTCGAGGACCTCGAGCGCTTTGCGCGCGCGACGCACACCGTGCTCGTGGACCGCGAGGTGATCGGCTACGCCGTCGCGCTCGCGGACGCCACGCGCGATCCGGCGCGCTATGGGCTCGAGAAGATCGCCGACTACATCGAGTACGGCGCCAGCCCGCGCGGCCCGATCGGCTTGGTGAACGCGGGGCGCGCGCTCGCCCTGCTACGCGGCCGCGGCCACGTGTCCGTGAACGACATCCGCGACCTCGCGCCGGACGTGCTCCGCCACCGCCTCGTGCTCTCCTACGACGCGCTCGCGGACGGCATCAGCGCCGACGATCTGGTGGACGACGTGCTGGCCGCGGTCAGCGAGCCGCCGTCAGACCACATGGGGCGGACGGCGGTCGCTTGACCCCTGTCGAGCTAGTCAAGCCGGCAGCCCGGCAGGGCCCGGGGCCGGTACCCCAGGGCCTCGTCGAGGCGCTCGATCTCGTGGTTGCGCGCCGCGTGGGCGGCGCACTGCCCGGCGACCGGCTCGGCGCCGGAGTGGGCAGCGGAACCGAGATCGCGCAGCTGCGCCCGTACGAGGTGGGCGACGACGTGCGCCAGCTCGACGCCGCCGCCACCGCGCGCACCGGCGAGCCCCACGTTCGGCTACACGTGCCCGAGCGGACGCTGACGACCTGGCTGGCGGTGGACGTCTCCCCATCGATGGCCTTCGGCACGGCGGACCGGCTCAAGATCGACGTGGCCGAGGGCGTGGCCCAGGTGCTCGGCCGTTTGGCCGTGCGCCGCGCCGGCCGCGTCGCGCTGATGACGTTCGGCGCCGGCCGGCCGCGCCTGATGCCGCCGCGCGCCTCGCGCCCCGGCATCGTGGCGATCCGGCGCGCCCTCGGCGAGGGCGTGGTGCCCGACGGCCGCGCCGACGGGAACGCGATGTCCACAGCGCTCGTGCGTCTCGCCAAGGTGGCAAAGCAGGCAGGACTCGTGGTGATCGTGTCCGACTTCCGCGACCAGGACGACTGGACGCGTCCGCTCGGGGCGATCAGCGCGAAGCACTCGGTGCTCGCCGTGGAAGTGCGCGATCCGCGCGAGGGCGAGCTGCCGGACGCCGGCCAGCTCGCGCTCGTGGACCCGGAGTCCGGCGAGCTGATCCAGGTGGACACCTCGCGGCGGAAGCTGCGCGAGCGCTTCGCGCAGCTTGAGGCGGAGGAGCGCGCGCGGGTGGCCCGTGAGCTGCGCCGTCTACAGATCGAGCACGTGGTGGTCTCCACCGAGGGTGACTGGCTGCGGCAGCTCGGGAGGAAGCTCAGGTGAGCTTCGGCAATCCGATCTGGCTGCTCGCGCTGCTCGCGTTGCCGCTGCTGCTCCTACTGCTGTTCGCTCGCCAGCGGCGTGGCCAGCGTTACGCGGTGCGCTTCACCGGCGTCGCCAACGTCAAGCTCGCGGCCGCGATGGCCGGGCCCTCCTGGCGCAAGCACATCCCGACGGCGCTCGCCCTCTTCGCGCTCGCCCTGCTGACCTTCGCTCTCGCTCGCCCGGAGCGCTCGGTGGCGGTGCCGGTGGGCAGCGCCTCCGTGATGCTCGTGACCGACCACTCGCTGTCGATGGAGGCCAACGACGTCCAGCCCGACCGTCTCTCCGCCGCCCAGAACGCGGCGCACACCTTCCTGAACCGGGTACCCAAGCAGGTGAGGATCGGCGTGGTCGCCTACTCCGACAGCCCCGACACCGTGCAGGCGCCGAGCGAGGACCACTCGCAGGCGCGCGACGTGATCGACGCGCAGCAGCCCGGCGGCGCGACCGACACCGGCGACGCTCTGGCGGTGGCGATCCAGGCGCTGGGCAACGCGAACGGGGGCAAGAAGGTCCCGTCCTCGATCGTCCTCCTCTCCGACGGCCGCACCACCACCGGCCGCGACCCGGTGGGCGTCGCGCGCGAGGCGGCCAAGCTCCACATCCCGATCTACACGGTGAGCCTCGGCACCGAGACCGCGCTGATCCCGAACCCCGGCGGCTTCGGCCCGCCCGTGCCCGTGCCACCCGACCCGGCCACGATGCGCCAGATCGCGCGCGCCTCCGGTGGCCGCGCGTTCACCGCCGAGGACGACAGCCAGCTCTCGTCGATCTACAAGACGCTCGGCTCGCAGCTCGGCACGAAGAGCCAGAAGAAGCAGATCACCGCATCGTTCGCGATCGCGGGCATCGCGATGCTGATCGCCGCGGGCGCGACATCCGCTCGCATCTCCGGCCGCCTGCCGTAACGCTCAGCGGCGCCAGGCGAGCATCAGCCCGTCGCCAACCGTGAGCAGGACGTTGTGCACGCGCTCGTCCGCCTGGACGTGCTCGTTGAATGCGCGCACCGAGCGGCCCTCCCCTCCCGCAGATTCGTCCAGCACGCTGCCGCCCCAGAGGACGTTGTCCGCCACGATGACCCCGCGCGGAGACAGCAGCGAAAGCGCGGCCTCGTAGTAGTGGATGTAGTCGCCCTTCCAGGCATCGATGTACACGAAGTCGAAGGGGCCGTCGAGCTTCGCCAGCTGCTCGCGGGCGTCCCCCACGATCAGCTCGATCTTGCCGCCGTGCTCGCTGCGCTCGAAGTGCTGGCGCGCGATCGCCGCGGTGTCCTCGTTTGCCTCGAGGGTCACAACCTGGCCGTCGTCCGGCAGTGCCGCCGCCATCGTCAGCGCGCCGAAGCCTGTGAACGTGCCGACCTCGAGAGCGCGCCGCGCACCCGAGATCGCGATCAGCGCCTCGAACAGCCGGCCCTCCACGAGGCCGCTCATCATGCTCGGCCACGGCATCCGCTCCTGCGTGTCCGCCACCACCTCGGCAAGCGGATCAGGCGGCGGGCTCGTGTGCGCCTCGGCGTACGCGTCTATCGCGGGATGGACGGGATCCACGTCCCAGCGAGGCTAGCGAGGGCGGATCGCGATCGTCATGCGCGTCACCGCGCAGAGGCGGCCCTCGTCGTCGGTCATCTCGACGTCCCACACCCAGGTGGTCCTGCCCGCATGCAGCCGCCGAGCACGGGCGTGCAGCGTGCCCTCGGACACCGGGCGCACGAAGTTCGTGGCGTTCGAGAGGCCCATGCCGCGGTTGCCCTCGCCCCACACCTGCTGCACCGTCGCCTCGGTGGCGAGCATCTCCGCCAGCGCCGCGTACGTGCCGCCGTGCACGAGGCCCCAGCGCTGGCGCACGGCATCCGTGATCGGCACCTCGGCGTGTGCCTCGTCGCCGTCCACCGACAGCATGCGGAAGCCCAGCACGCCGTCGAGCGCCCGGCCGGCGGGCACGGGGTACTCGTCGAGCACGTCGGGCATCCCGAGCGTCTCGCGGTGCTCATTGGGGCTGCTCATGCGTCGTTACTCTGCCATGTGGCCATGACTAACCGCGACCACCAGCCACTCGCGCGCCTGGCGCTCGTCGTCCACCCCACGCGGCCGATCGATGTCGCCCTCGCGGCGCTTCAGGGCTGGGCGGCGGAGCACTCCATCGAGGTGGTGCAAACGCCCGCCCCCGGGCGCGGCTACCCGCGCGTTGCGACCGAGGGGAAGCTCGAGCCCGGCGACCTCGTGGTCGCGCTGGGCGGCGACGGCACGGTGCTCGCCGCGCTGCGCGCATCGGCGGCCGTCGGGGCACCGGTGCTCGGCGTGGCGTGCGGCAGCCTGGGCGTGCTCACGGCCGTGCCGGCCGACGAGATCGCCTCCGCGCTCGACCGCTTTCGTGCCGGCGATTGGACGCCGCGCCGCCTGCCGGCGCTCGGGATCCACCCCGCGGATGCCCCGGACGAATGGGCCGTGAACGACTTCGTGGTCGTGCGCCACGCGACAGGCCAGGTGGCGGTCGAGCTGTACGTGGACGACGAGCTGTACGTGCGGCTCGCGGGCGACGGCCTCATCGTCGCCACGCCCGTCGGCTCCGGCGCCTACTCGATGGCCGCGGGCGGGCCGCTGCTCGTGCCGGGCACGGAGGCGATCGTCTGCACGCCGATCGCGATGCACGGCGGGAGCGCGCCGCCGCTGGTCGTGCCGGGCAGCTCGGACGTGAAGATCGTGGTCCACCCCAACTTCGCCGGCTTCGACGTGGAGATCGACGGCCAGCCGCAGCCGCATACGGCGCTCGAATACCGGCTCGACCTCCATTCGGAGAAGGTCACGCTCGTGTCGTTCGGCGAGCCGGGTCCCGGCTTGACGGCGCTACGAGCGCGGGGGCTCGTGACCGACAGCCCCCGCATGCTCGCGCGCGATGATCGGCTACTCGCCGCCCAGGAACCTCATCAGGACGTTCGGTAGCGCCCGGCCGGTGCCGTCGAGCTGACCGACCTCGTCGCTCGCGAACGCGAGGTAGTTGCCGTGCGAGCTCATCGCCGGCTGGACGCTCGGAGCGTTGAACTCGCCCTTCACGCCTGGCCGCGACTCGCGCGAGACGTTGCCCGAGCCGCTGTGGCCGCGCGCGTTCCAGAGGTAGATGTCGCGGGTCGGCCCGTTCGGATCGATTGCGCGGATCGAGGTCGACGGCCGCAGGTTGGTGGCCGCGGAGTCGAACGCGATGAACACGCCGGCACCCGAGATCACGGGGTTGTTGCTCGGGCCGTTGCCCTGGGAGTCGACCCCGGCCGAGTAGCTCGCCATCGACATCATGCCTCGGCCGTGCTTCTTCATCGCGCGGCGGAAGATGTCGCTCACCGCGCCGTTTCGGTCCTGCGACACGCCCGCGCAGGTGTCGGTGCAGAGGTTCGTCGCAGTCGACTCGAAGGCGACGTACTTGCCGTTGTCGCTGACCGACGGGTGAGCGCTCGGACCGTTGCCCGCGCCGTGGACGCCGGCGCTGACGAGCCGGGCACCGCCGTGCTTGACGATCTTCGGGTGGCCGTGATTGTGGATGCGCTGGAAGCGCTGCAGGTAGATCTGCCCGCCGCGCACGAAAACGACGCCCTTGCCATCGGGCTGCTGGGCCGGCTGGTCCCCAGCGCCGATGCGGTAGGTCCGGCCGCTGAGCAGATCGCGCACGAAGACGACGCCCATGGCGTCGAACGTGACCGTCTCGCAGCCACCGTCGATCGACGGCTGGATCGCGTTCGTCTGGGTGGGGCTCGCGAGGATCGTCCGGCGCGTGCGCAGGTTGCGCACGTAGATGTCCGAGTCGGGCATCGGATCCGCGGCCGACAGGTTCGTCGCGGTCGACTGGAAGGCGACGCAGTGCGGCGAGTGGTGCGTGTCGCCGTCCACCGACGGGCTCGAGCTGTCACCGTTCGCCTGCTGGCCCTTGCTGTTCACGCTCGCGCGCGAGAGGTCGCCGCCGAGCGAGCCGGTGGCGGAGTGGCGCCGCAGGACGAAGACATCGAAGCGGCCGTTGGTATCGCCCGGCGTGAGGTTCGAGGCTGCGCTGCCGAAGGCGTAGTAGCGCACCTTGCGGGCGTCCTGGCTGAAAGCGCCGTTGGCGCTCGGCCCGTTGGCGTTGCGGCTGATGACGGCGGTCGCGCGCTTGCCGTGAACCGCGCCCACTGCCTGAGTTGAAACGACCGCGCAGACCGCGCACGCGGCTGCAATCGTTGCGACTGTTCCCCTGCGCATCGTGCACCTCCGCGGCGCCGCGCTGTATCGGGGCTCCGAGCCCGTCGCGTCGCCGAATCCGTTGGCGCAGATGAGGTTCCCCCGGCCCCGCCGAGGTAACGCGATTTACCCCGTATGCACAACATTCGACCCCCCGAATGCGCAGTTTGGTGGAGCCAAATACACCCACTGGGCTAACCCCTTCACAAAGCACGAGGCGCCGGCTCGAGGGAGCCGGCGCCTCGTCGATCTATCCCTTGGGGAGAGGGACGTTTCTAGGAGCTGCTGCGCTGCATCGGCTTCAGCCGGAAGGCGACGTAGGCGGTTCCGCCGAGGGCGATACCGAGCGCCGCCGAGGCGAGGACGATGGCGAGCGTCGAGCCGCTGCCGCCGCCGCTCGTCGTGATGATCGTGCGGCTCACGGGAGCGGCGGCGGTCGGAGTCGGGGCTGGTGCTGCGGGGACCGGCCCGTTCTCCGCGCGGATGGGGACGAAGGTGTCCGGCTTGGGATACGACGCGCCGGCGGCCGCGGGGACGAGGAACAGGGCCAGCAGGGAGAGGGTAAGTAGGCGCTTCACGGTGGGCCTCCTTTAGGGGTGATCGTGTGTCAACGACCGTAAATCCGGCCCGCCCCGGGGACATCGGGAGATCTCCCCAGATTCCCGATTCGGCGCTACCGATCTTCGTTTGTGAGACCCAGCCTTACCGCTTTGACGCTGGCTTCGGCGCGCGTTTTGGCGTCTAGCTTGCGGAGGATGGCCGAGACGTGGTGGTCGACCGTTTTCTCGGCCACGAACAGGCGCTCGGCGATGTCCTGGTTGCGAAGGCCCTCGGTGAGGAGCTCGAGGACCTCGAGCTCGCGCGGGGTGAGGTTGGCTGTGTTCTCGCGCGTGGCCTTGCGCGGGCCCTGCGGCAGGTCACGCGCGCCGCGCTCGCGGAGCTTGCGCGTGACGATTGCGGCGGCGGGGCGGGCGCCGAGCTGCTGGAAGCCGTCGAGCGCCTTGCGCAGGGTGTCCTCGTCGTCCGAGTCGGTGCGCGCGAGGGCGGCTTCGTACTCGCAGCCGAGCTCGCTCCATCGCTGCGCCGCCGTTTCATGGTCGTCTGCGAGCGTCAGGTCGTACGGCTCCGCGCCGACCGGGAGCTCGACCTCCGCTTCGAGCCCGAAGCGGCGGCTCCAGCACGCCAGCTCGCCGGTCTCCCACGTCGCGCCGGTCTCGATGGCGAGCCCGAGTGTCTTCTCTACTTCGGCGGACACCCGCTCGGGCCGGCCTTCGAGCCACGCCGCCTCGGCCATGCCGGCAACCACCGGAGCGATCTGCATCAGCTCCGTGGTCGGCTTGGCCACCGCCAGTCCCTCGTCGAGCGCGGCCCACGCGTCGGGGTCGCCCCGCCGCGCGCGCACGACTCCCGTGACCATCAGCGCCATGCTCTGGGCCACGCGTGCTTCGACCGGCTGGCGAAGGACCGCCTGCGCCGCCTCCGCGGCCTCCGTCCAGCGCCCCTCGGCGAGATGCACCCACCCGCGCCCGGCGAGCAGGCAGACCGCCCAGTAGTCGAGCCCGCGCTCGACGCAGTACTCAAGGCCCTTGTCCTGCCACGACGCGGCCTCGCGGTACAGGCGTCGCCGCAGGCACTGCATGCTGAGGTTGAGGTAGGCGCGCCCGATCCCGTCCTCGAGCCCTTGCGCCCGGGCGATCTCGAGCGCGCGCTCGAGCTTTTGCCTGCCCGTGGGCTCGCCCATCCGGAACTCGGCCACGCCGAGCGTGGTGAGCACGTGGACGACGATCTCGGGGTCATCGAGTTGCTCCGCCAGCTCGAGGCCCCGGTTGCCCCACTCGATGGCTCCGCCGACGTCCTCCCAGTTCACGCAGCGCTGCGCCAGGGTCGCGTAGGCGCGGGCGAGCTCGGGCCCGGGCTCCAGCTGCTCGAGTAGCGCGATCGCCTCGAGCGCCGCCTGCCGGCCCTCCGCCGGCCGGCCGACGAACGAAAGCATCTGGGAGAACGCGCGCAGGGATGCCCCCTCCTGCTCGGGGTCGCCCAGCTGGCGGCGCAGCGCCACCGCCTGCTCACCCGTGGTGACCGCCCGCTCGAGCTGGCTGCTGAGGTAGCACTCCTGCGAGCAGCGCTCGAGCCAGTCGGCGGTCGTGTCCGGCTCCTCCCCGTCGGCGAAGCGCAAGGCGCGCTCGTACTGGGCGGCGGCCTCGCGGTGCGCGCCGAGGGAGGAGGCGCGGGCTGCGGCCTGGGGCGCGAAGCGAAGCACCGAGGGCGCGTCGCCGGCGGCTTCGGCGTGGTGGGCGAGCCGGGCGAGATCCGGAGTTCCGCTGGGCGGATTCGCGAGTGCGCCGAGCGCGCTCTTGTGAAGGCTCAGCGCGCGGTGGGGCGTGAGCGACTCCTCCACCGCGATGCGCGCGAGCTCGTGCCGAAAGGCCACTCCGTGCGGAACCGACGTGAGCATCCCGGACACGAGGCAGTCCTCGACCCGATCGAAGGAGTCGCCGGCGAGCTGCTCGAGCAGCCAGAGGTCGGCCTGGGGAGTGACCACCGCGACGGCTTCCAGCAGCGTTCGCGCCTCGGGAGCGAGGCGCATTGCGCGCGCGAGGACGGCGTCGCGGACCGTCTGGGGGATCTCGTCCGTGCCCGCCTCGAGCGCTTCCGTGACGAAGAAGGGATTGCCGGCGGTGAGCCGGTGGAGCGACTCGGGGTCGATTCCGTGCGGCTCGGCGAGTTGCGCGACCGCTTGTTCGGAGAGCGGCTCGACATTCAGGCGCGTGACGGCCGGGCTCGTGGCCAGCTCGCCGAGCACCAGCCGCAGCGGGTGCTCTCTGTCGAGCTCGTCGTCGCGGTAAGTGGCGAGCACGAGCGCCGGGACGGACTCGATGCGGCGCGCAAGCAGCCGCAGAACATCCAGCGTCGCCTCGTCGGCCCAGTGGAGATCCTCGAGCGCGAGGATGGTCTGCTTGGTCCGGCCCAGCTCGTCGAGTAGCGCAGACGCCACCTCGTGAGGCTTGGCCTCCGAGGCCACCAGCGTTTCGAGCTCACCGCGAGCGCCCTCCGCGATCTCGAACAGCGGGCCGAGCGGGCGCGGGGTGAAGAGCGCGTCGCACGCGCCCCAGAGGATCCGCGCCGAATCCCGGTGCTCGTCGCAGAACTCGCGCAGCAGCGTGGTCTTGCCGACGCCCGCCTCCCCACCGACCAGCACGATGCGGCCCCGGCCGGCCGCGAGCAATTCGCTGAGTGCCGCGAGCTGATCGGACCTCTCGAGGAGGTCGCTGTGGCGTTGGGGAGCCGAGCGCGCCATGGCCCTTCATCCTCCACCGGGCGCCCCGGAGGCGCAAGGAGAGCGGTCACGCAGAGACGCGCAGCGGTACAGTCGCCGAAGTCCCATACCTCGCACGGAAGGAGTCCCCCGTGGCCATCGATCCGAAGCGCACTGCTGTCGTACTGATCGAGTTCCAGAACGACTTCACCTCGGAGGGCGGCGTGCTCCATGAAGCCGTGAGCGGCGTGATGGAGCAGACCGGCATGCTCGACAACACCCGGGCGCTCGTGGACGCGGCTCGGGCCGCCGGCGCCACCATCGTCCACGCGCCGATCACCTTCGCTCCCGGCTATGGCGAGCTGGCTGACCATCCCTACGGCATCCTCAAGGGCGTCGTCGACTCGACCGCGTTCGTGAAGGGCGAATGGGGTGCGGAGATCGTCGACTCGCTGGCTCCGCAGGCCGGCGACGTGGTGGTGGAGGGCAAGCGCGGCCTCGACACCTTCGCGACGACCAACCTCGACTTCATCCTGCGTGCCCGCGGCATCACGACGATCGCGCTCGGCGGCTTCCTGACGAACTGCTGCGTCGAATCGACGATGCGCACCGGCTACGAGAAGGGCTATCAGGTGATCACGTTGTCGGACTGCGTCGCCGCGACCTCGCCGGAGGAGCACGAGAACGCGATCCGCTTCGACTATCCGATGTTCTCGGAGGTGATGACCTCGGAGGCTCTGACCGGGGAGCTGACGGGCGCGCCGGTGGCTGCACACTGATTCGAGTCAACGGCGTCGAGCTCTGTGCCGAGGGCTTCGGCAACCCCGACGACCCTCTGCTGCTGCTGATCCACGGGACCGGGACCTCGATGCTCTCCTGGGACGAGGAGCTGTGCGAGCGGCTCGGGGGTGGAGGGCGGTTCGTGGTCCGCTACGACAGTCGTGACGCCGGACGGTCGATGATGTCGCCGCTCGGCGCGCCGGCCTATGACATGCGCGACCTCGTGGCCGATGCTGTGGGGCTGCTGGACGCGTTCGATGCCTCGCGCGGGCACCTCGTGGGGATGTCCGGCGGAGGCTCGGCGGCACAGCTGGCCGCCCTCGACTACCCGTCGCGCGTGGCCTCGCTCACGCTGGTGGGCACCACCACGGGAATTCCGGGTGTCGAGACTGCGGATCTGCCCCCGCCGACCGTTCGGTTCCCCGACAACCCCGAGCCCGACTGGTCCGACCGGGCTGCGGTCGTCGAGTACCTCGTGGAGGCCGAGCGCCCGTACGCCGCCCACTTCGACGCGGCCGCCGCACGGGCGCTGGCTGAACGGGTCGTCGAGCGCGCGACCGACGTGCAAGCCAGCGCGGTGAACCCGTTCGAGGTCGACCCTGGCGAGCCCTGGCGAGAACGCCTCGGGGACATCGCCGCGCCGACGCTCGTCATTCAGGGCAAGCAGGACCCGATGTTCCCACCCGCGCATGGACAGGCGCTCGCCGCCGAGATCCCCGACGCCGAGCTGCTCCTGGTCGACGGCATGGGCCACGAGCATCCTCCCCCGCGCACCTGGGACGTCGTCGTCCCAGCAATCCTCCGACACACGGCCGGCTCAGCGGCGACTCACGAGCAACCGAATCCCGACCACCGCGAATAGCGCGATGACGGCGATGAGGATCCGCGCGGCGCCGTGTGAGAAGTGCGCGCTGTCGCGCACCAGGAAGTGGCGGACCACGAGCAGCGCAGCGAAGACCAGCGCCGCGCCGGGTCCGAGGTTTCGCCGCATTGCCCCAGCGTAGGTGCGGCAGATAACCGAGCTCTTAGGGGTGACCAGTCAGGTCGGGTCGCTAGGCTCACGCGCCATCGTGCCTCTCCGTCCGCGGCTCGTTTTGACGACGACGCTTTGCCTGGCGCTCGCCGCTGCGCTGGCCGGGCCGCTGGTTGGCAGTGCAACCGCGGCCAGCGTGCCCCGTAACGCGCAGGCGGTGGACAGCTCGCACCCCGACCGCTGGGTCGGCACCGGCACGCCGGGGAGCTGCACGTCGCGCGCGGTGGTGCGCGCCGTGGCGAAAGGCGGCGTCATCCGGTTCCGCTGCGGCCCGGCGCCGGTGCGGATCGTGATGAAGCAGACTGCGAAGGTGGTCAACACCAGCCGTCGGGTCGTTCTCGACGGCCGCGGTCTGGTCACGCTCAGCGGCGGCGGGAAACGCCGCATCCTCTACCAGGACACCTGCGACAAGCGCCAGATCTGGACCACGTCACACTGCGACGACCAGGCAACCCCTCGCCTCGTGGTGCAGAACATGACCTTCGCGGACGGCAACTCGACCGGCGCGACCTTTGAGGGCGGGGGCGGCGGCGCGATATTCGACCGCGGCGGCCGCCTGAAGATCGTGGGCTCGAAGTTCCTTCGCAATCGCTGCGACTCGACAGGCCCCGACCTCGGCGGCGGCGCCGTCCGGGCGCTGTCGCAGTTCCACGGGCAGCCGGTGACGGTCATGCGCAGCACCTTCAGCCGCGGTGTCTGCAGCAACGGCGCCGCGCTGAGCAGCATCGGAGTGTCGTGGTCGATCTACAACAGCACGTTCACCGGCAACCGCGCGATCGGCCACGGCGCCAACCCCGCGAAGCCCGGGACCCCCGGCGGCGGCTCGGGCGGCGCCGTGTACACGGACGGCGACAATTACCGCGTACTGATCTCCGGCACCAAGATGACCGGCAACCACGCGCGCGAGGGCGGCGGCGCGATCTTCTTCGTCAGCAACGACCGCACCGGCGTCCTCACGATCCGCAACTCGACGCTGCGGAGGAACCCGAGCGACCAGTTCCAGACCGACCCAGGCATCTACTTCCTCGGGCGGAATCAGGTCGTCGAGCACTCGGTCGTGAAGTAACGCAGAAGCGGTAGCGGAGAACGGCTACTCGACCACGACCCCGTAGCGGGCCGGCAAGCCGTCGTAAAGGTTGTGACCGATCCTCCCGAGCGGGTCGTCGTAGTCGAGGTCACCCTCCGCGCCACCGATCGCGGACTTGAAGTGGCCGGGGACGTTCACGAACACGGAGTACCCCTTTGCCACCTCCTTGGCGATCTCGCTCTCCTTGGTCAGGATCGTCACGGTTCCCTTCTTACCGTCCATTCCAGTGAACCTGGCCCAATCGAGTTTCGACAACTTCGAGTTGAGCGTCACGAGGATGTCCCTCGCCTCTTCTGCCTTGCCACCCCCACCGATGAGCACGTGGTGTCGGTAACTCTTGGGAAGCGCGGAAAGCACCGCCGAGTAGCGCGTCTCGAACTCGGCGCGCGTCATGCTGGGCGGCACCAGCCCGCGCGCCTTCAGCACGTTCAGCATCGTTGTCCCGAAGCACTCCATGCCGGGATTGGCATCTGCGAGGTGCGACATCATCTCCTCGAGCCCTGTCAGGCGTGCCTTCCAGAACACGTGCTTCAACTCGTTCGCAACTGAATCCGCCAGATGCTGAGTCGACATCTCGTAGTGAAACCTGCCTGAGCCGAAGCGGCTCTCCGCCAGCGAATTGCCTTCGCTTCTCCTGAAGTACGCGTAATACTCGTTGAGCAGCGCCTCGTGGTACTTCGAAACGTTCTCCCACTTCAGTCCGGCCTCAGGCAGGTGGTAGCCAGTGGTCTTGAGCACCTCCCACATCGTCTCGAACCCCAAGTTGAGGACTTTCTTGCCGTTCGTGTCGATGAACTGAGCGCCGGACTCGCCGACAATCACCCAGCTTGAGCGGCCTTTCGCGTCCCGGAACTCCCAGCGCTTACCCGGCGTCAGCCCGTACTCGGCGGCCTCCGCGAGCTTCGCCTTATCAGTTGTCCAGGAGACGGCCTTGGGCTCGGCGGGCTTCGCTGGTTGCTTTGGCTCGGCGGGCTTCGCCGGTTGCTTGGGCTCGGCGGGCTTCGCCGGTTGAGCAGCCTGACGGACCTTCTTGTCCGCGTTACCGCGCTTCTGCGGATCGACGCTGCGGTCGAGCGCCTTGCCCTTGGTCTGGCGCTTTGCCTCACCGGTCGACCGCTCGGGCTCGTTTGGCGCCGCCAGTGAGCTTGGCATCGCGAGGGCCTCTCAGCCTCCGTCTGCGTTGATCCCGACGTTCGCGCCATCCGCCTCGATCACGATTTTCTTCTCGATGTCGGGGTCCTCGTCCTTGCCCTTGAGCGCCCTCGCTGCCAGCCGGATGTTCTCGAGCTCCGCGTGCCTCACCTCTGCCTGAACCTTCTTCACATCCAAGGCGCGGTGGATGAGCTTGAAGTCCTCGAGCAACGGATGCGTCCCGACCAGACACTCGATGTAGAGCGAGTCGGTGGGCACGATCACGAGCTCGCTTTCAGTTCGTGGCGAGGAGAGCCGGTCGATGAGCATGTCCTTGAAGTCCTTGCGGTGGTTCTTGAACACCTCCGGCTGGGTCTCTCTGATGCAGGCGGCCAGCTCCTGGATCTCCTCCATGCTGTAGTTGCCGAACTCGTCCGGATCGCGCAACCCGAGCGCTTCACCGACATCGAGGTAGTCCTGCATCATGTGCAGGGTGATGTAGTTGTTCTCCTTGAGGGCGAAGACCATGTAGTTGCCCTTGTAGGCAAGGACGTTCTCCAAGTCGGCGACCTCGACCAGCTTCTTCCGCGTCACAGAGACGTTGGGCATCGGCAACGAGACCGACACCGTCTCGCTCTCCTCGAAGACCGCCAGTGGGTTCGACGCCGGCTGTCCGCCGGTGACTGGGACGTTCGTCGCGTCGGGTGTGACGATCGGGACGTCGATGTTGTAGAGCCTGAAGAAGCGCTGATCCGGCGGCTCCTGCCGCCAGATCGCCTGCATGTAATAGAGGATGTTGTCCTTGACGTGGACGCGCAGGCGGTCGATCTCGGCGACTCGGTCGTAGTGCTCTTTGACTGCCATCGAGAGCTTGTCGACTGCTGATTGCAAGGCGGTGGTGGCGACCTCCAGTTGCGCCAGCAAGCGGGCCCTCTCGCGCTCGGCCCGGTCCAGCGTTTGCTTCGCGTAGTCGACCATCGCCTGGGCGGCATCGACCGCTCCCGAGTCTGCTCCGCCGGTGATGCCGATCGGGTCGAAGATGCGCTTGACCGTGTTGAAGATCCCCTGCTGCTGCTCGCTGCTCGCCAGGCCCTGAACCGCCGCCTCGACACTCCGCTCATTGGTGGCGAGAACACCCATCTGGACCTGAATCTGCTGGTTGATCCGGTCCACGAGGTTCTTCTGCGCGATGGCATTTGCCTCGAGAACGCGGATGTTGACTTCCGCGCCGACGAAGCTCTTCGTCAAGTAATCGAGAGCCGGCCGGAACGAGTCGTCGAGGATGGCTCGCCGCAGGATCCAGTCGTGCTCGACCAGCCAGGAGTCGTCGATCTCGTGCGGCGCCGGCACGTCGTTCGCGACGAGGATCACCGGGGTGAGCTCGTAGATGCGCTCGCTGATCTTGTATGTGCGCTGCAGCTCGTAGAAGAGATAAGTGACGGCCAGCTCGTCGTTGGGGTTCTGTATCTCGTTGAACGTCGTCGCCTCGGCTTCCGAGCTTTCGCTGCTGTCGACCTCCACTCGGTGCTGCTGGCGGTACTCCTGCGCGCTCTTGAGCACGCTCTCGCGCATCTCCTTCTTGGTCTGCGCCGAGTCGTTGGAGGCCTCGCCACCCCCGCTCTCCGTTGCCTTGACCGAGAAGCCGTCGCCACCGAACGTCTCCTCGGCGCCGATGTTGAAGTGGGTCTTTTGCTGCGCCTTCTTCACAATCTCCTCGTCGGCGCGCACGGTGTCACTGGCTTCCGTCTTGCGGGTCTGAAGGTTGTCCTCGATCTCCTTGACGGCCCGCGACTTCTTGGTCACCAGCCGCGTCGTGTAGCGGCGGACCTCCTTCGGGGCAAGCGGAATCGTGCTGACCAGACTGCCGACCTGGTACTGCTGAGGCTCCCAGGTCTGGCGGTAGGTGACCATGATCCCGAAGTTGATCGAGTCCTTCGCGAACACGTCGAACGCGTAGCGCTCCGCGAGGCGTGTCTCCATCTCGTCCAGTAGTTGCTCAAGCCTGCTTCCTTCTCCCAGCGGATCGGCAGGCATACCTGCAGTCGCCTGTCCGTTCCGGGCCACTTGAAGCGGGGAATCACCGAAGAAGGCGCGGCCGGGTGGTGGGCTCACGGTTGCCATCTCAGTTGTCCCTCCAGTGGAACGTCACCCGCGTTCCGTCCTTCAGCTTTTCGGTGAGGTCGCCAAGCACGTAGCGGCCCAAGTTGAGGCCGGGCGTCTCCTCTGAGGCGAATTCGATCACGCCGGCGCCGATCTGAGACGTTCTGAGCGCCATGGTCGCGGTCGCTCCTTCGGGGTGGCCCGTGTTCGAGATCTGTGGGCCATGGACGAACTGCTTTGTCTCTGGTTCCCACGGCTCGAACTCGAGGATCTTTATGTGCGATCCGTAGTCAGTCTTGAGGACGATTTCCACGTTGCCGGTCGGCACGGCGTCGTTAGCGAAGGACACATCGATCTTGTCCTGGCGCGGCGGCCACGGACCCGGGAAGTCGGCCCAGCGGATGATTGGCTTCTTGCCCGCCTTGCTGAACGCGTCCAGCGCCCACTCGAGAAGCCAGGTGGCTCCGCCCGAGGCGAGGCCGAGACCGGCCTTGACCGCATTGTTTAGATCGTCGGAATCCTTGGTCCCACTGGAAGCCGGGACGCCGCCGTTCCCGCGGAGGTCGGGCGGAATGTCCTGCTGGACGGTCTGGCTCAGCCGCTTGACCTCGTCCATCAGCCGGCGCAAGTCGTCGACAGTGCCGACGTTCAGATCCTTGTTGGCGGACCCGCTGAAGTCCTTGAGCTTGACGTACTCGCGGTACAGGTCACGGCCCAGGGACTCCAGTTGCTCGTCGAAGATGCGGCTCCAGACATGCTGGAAGGCGATCTGCAGCGTGTGGAAGTCGTGATACGAGGTGACGTCGGAGGCACCGGGGCGCAGCTCGAACGTCTGGACGATGCTGCTCTGGACCTTGTCCTTGTCCGCGGTGTTCGGTATCGCGGGCATCGACCCGTACTCGAGCCGTGACTCGGGCGCGGTGGCCGAGTGCATCTGCAGATTCACGGAGTCCTTGACCAGTTCGTCGGCCTCGCGCGCGGCTTCCCCGCCCCCACCGCCATCGCCGTCGCCGTCGCCGTTCCGCGCCGCGCCGTCGCCGTTCCCAGGCGCCGGCCCTTTCTCAAGCGCAGCAACAATCCCCTCCGCATCCAGCTTGGCCTTGCAGGCCGTGTACACCGGCTCCGTCACCAGAGATCCGCCGGCGTTCTTCTCGTTGATGAAATTGACCAGCGCACCAAGCCCGACGTGGTCGCTGGCATCGCCGTTGTCCGCCGCCTCTTCCATCAGGCTGCTCAGCTTTTCGCTCTTGCGAAGGGTGAGTGTTCGGGTCGTCTCGGCCGACCGGAGCGCCTCCACTCCATCCGCGATCACCTTGTCGAGCGCCTCGCGCGGGTCCTTGCCAGGCTTGATGTAGTGGCGCGCAGCGAGCTCCTCCGTCGAAAGCGGAGTCGGCTTGAAGTTCGCAAAAGCAGTGTCGACTCGGGTCGCAATCGCCTCCGATTGGGCTCGAAGCGGCTTCAGGTTCTCGGTCAGCGCATGCCGGAAAGCCGCGTCGTCTCGGAAGGCCGTGCGAACGGCCGTGCTCGTCGGCATTTCCGTTTCCGGTTCCGGTTCCGCCGGTGCCGAGTTGGCCGACGGCTGCTCGAGCCCCTCCACCCCGATCCTGATTCCGTTGCCAAGGTCAGCAGTCGGGATCTCGGTCTCGCCGATAAAGCGGCCCGTGGGTGAGAGGGCCACGAACTTAACGGTGTCACTCGCAATGTCATTGCGGTCGAGACCCTCCAAGGTGAAATCGCCTGCCGCGTCGCTGAACGCTCGCGCTGTACTTGGAGCGCCGGAGGTCTTTTGACCAAACAGCGCCTCGATGTGACAGCCCTGAAGCGACGCCTCTTCGCCGGAGGCGAGAGTTAGCTTGCCGGACAGTCGCACTGTCGCCCTCCTTGACGAAGGGGCGGCTGGGCAACACCAACAGCGGCGGGCGATGGGACGGCCATAGTCGCCAAGCTGTTCCCTTCTTCGGGTGTGCTCGGCGGGCGGTGGGCTAGACCCGCTGGCAAGTCCTTTCGCGACCATAACGAAGGGCTACTGAGTGGTCAAGGCGAAGTGCGGACTTGCACGGCCTCGGCCCGGTGCGCCGCTGATTTGTTCCGCGTGCGGCGGCCGCTTTATGCTCGCCCTCCATGTCCCGGGGCAGCTATGAGCGGCTGACTACGAGCGCTGCCGGAACGGCCTTCAAGACGTTCCTCCACGAGCGCGCCCCGCTGACCGCGACGCGATTCCAGCGCGCGATCCGTGCGGCGCGGCGCTCGTTCCGCGAGCCGGAATCACAACGGCTCTCGGACGCCCAGCTGCTGTGGAACCCGCCGCCGCGGCGGTCGCGGGATTGGCCGCTGGTCGCGGGCGACGTGACCAATCGGCTCTTCGCCCGCCTGTCGGATGAGGATCTGGCGCTGATGCTCAGACGGCTGGCCCCAGAGGACGCGGCCTCCTGGCAACGCGCCGACGAGTCGGAGCGACGCCTGCTCGCGCTCCACTTCTGCGTGCACTACGGCGTGCCCGGCGTTCTTGAGAGGACGGGCCTGAGCGCCGCCGAACCGCCGGCCGATGTGACCGCGATGGCGCGCGGATCGCACGCCGCGGGCGGCTCCTTTTACTACGGCGACCTGATCGCCGACACCCTGAAGCAGGCGGGCGTCGACCTGTCCACGCGGCGGCGGGCGCTGGACTTCGGCTGCTCGTCGGGGCGCGTCCTGCGCGTGCTGGCGGCGACGTACCCGGACGTCGAGTGGTTCGGCTGCGATCCCGACGGGCCAGCCGTGGCCTGGGCGGCGGCGAACCTCAACGGAGCACAGTTCTCCGCGTGTGGCGTCGAGCCTCCACTGCCGTTCCCGGACAAGCACTTCGACCTCGTCTTCGCCATCAGCATCTGGACCCACTACTCGGAGCTGGCAGCACGCCGGTGGCTCGACGAGATGCAGCGCGTGATCGCTCCCGGCGGCCACCTCCTCCTCACCGCGGCCGGCTACCGCTCGGTCGAGCTCTACACCGGCGACTGGGCGGGCTGGCCGCCCGAGCTGATCGCCGAAACCGCGACGGCGCTCTACACGGACGGCCACAAGTTCGTCGGCGGCTACGGGAAGCACCTGTCGCTGGCCGAGTCAAGCCCCGACTGGGGCGAGGCGTTCTTCACGCCTGAGTGGCTGGCGGACAATGCCACCCCTGCGTGGGCGATCCTCAACTACCTACCTGGGTTCGTCGAAGCCCACCACGATCTCTACCTGCTCGAACGGCGCTCGCGGGCCGATTAGAGTTGACACATGCCTGGCCCGGTGATCCTCGCCGTTGAAGAGGATCCGGAAGCACTCGCTGAAGTCGAACGAGAGCTCAACGACCGGTTCGCGCGGCACTACCGCGTGATGTGCATGCGCTCGGCTGGGGAGGCGCGTGAGCGCCTCCAGGAGCTGGCGGACGCCGACGAAGACGTGGCCGTGGTGCTGGCCGGGCAGTGCCCCTCCGGGATGACGGACCGCGAGCTCATGGATCACGCTCGCCACCTCCACCCGCACGCGAAGCGCGGCCTGCTCATCGAATGGGGCAGCTGGGGTGACCGGGCGACGGGCGAGCGGATCTTCGAGGCGATCGGGCACGGCCGCATCGACCACCACATGGTCAGGCCGTCGGCGTCGCCGGACGAGCCGTTCCTGCACTCGGTCTCGAGCCTGCTCCTCGAATGGGTCGAAGCACGGCGCGCCCTCCCGAACACGATCTACGTCGTCGGCGAGTCCTGGTCGGGCAGGGCCTACGAGCTGCGAAGCGTGCTCGGGCGCTGCGCGATACCACACTCGTTCTGCCTGGCCGACTCGAGCGAGGGCCGCACTCTCGTCGAGAACGCGGGCGACGAGGCCAAGCTCCCGTTCGTCGTGTTCCCCGACGGCACGGTGCTCTCGAACCCGAGCAACGCCGAGCTGACCAAGGCGACGGGCTCGACGGTGGAGCCCTCCCAGGTCGACTTCGACCTCGTGATCGTCGGCGCCGGGCCGGCGGGCCTGTCGGCGGCGGTGTACGGCGCGTCCGAGGGGTTCAGCACGCTGGTGGTCGACGAGGGCGGGCTGGGCGGCCAGGCCACGTCCAGCTCCCTGATTCGCAACTACCTCGGCTTCCCGCGCGGGGTCAGCGGCGGCCGCCTGGCTCAACAGGCTTACGAGCAGGCGTGGGTTTTCGGCGCGAACTTCGCGTTCATGCAGCGGGTGACGGAGCTGCGGCGCGGGGACGACGGGCTATCCCTCACGCTCTCCGAGGCCGGCCGCGTGCGCACCCGCGCCGTGCTGCTGGCTACTGGCGCGAGCTACCGCCGGCTCGGCGTGCCCGCGCTCGAGGAGCTGAACGGCGCCGGCGTGTTCTACGGCGGTCCCGCCTCCGAGGTGCCCGCCATGGCCGGCCGCGAGGTCTATGTGCTCGGTGGCGCGAACTCGGCAGGACAGGCCGCGCTGCATCTCGCGCGCTATGCCCGCCAGGTGACGCTCGTGGTCCGCGCCCACTCCCTCGACGCGGGCATGTCGCACTATCTCGTCCGCCAGGTGGAGGCAACCCCGCGGCTGCAGGTACGTCTCGAGACAGAGATCGTCGGCGGTGGCGGCGACGGCTGGCTCGAGCAACTCGTCCTGCGCAATCGTGCGAACGGAGCCGAGGAGACCGTTGATGCTGACGGGCTCTTCCTCATGATCGGAGCGAAGCCGCACACCGACTGGCTGCCGTGGGATGTCGAACGCGACGAGCGCGGATTCCTGCTCACCGGGTCGGACCTCGGGCCGAACGAGCGCTGGCCGCTCGAACGCGAGCCGTTTCCGCTCGAGACGTGCATGCCCGGAGTGTTCGCAGCCGGTGACGCGCGCCACGGCTCGGTCAAGCGCGTCGCATCCGCGGTCGGCGAGGGCTCTGTCGCGATTCAGCTCCTGCATCGCATGTTCGAGGCCGACGGGCTGCACCCGCGTGGCCGCCCGCAGGAGCCCGTGCTCGCCGAGTCCTGACGACAAACCCCGGCGCAGGTATATATAGACGCGAAGCTGGCCCACCATGGCACTCGCGTACACCAAGGGACTTCACGAGCTCGGCGACGGCCTGCACGCCTACCTGCAGCCGAATGGCGGCTGGGGCTGGAGCAACGCGGGGCTCGTGACCTCCGAGGGCGGCTCGCTGCTCGTCGACACACTGTTCGACCTGAAGCTCACCCAAGACATGCTCGACGCGATGGCCGCGATCACAGCTGACCATCCGATCGAGTCGGCCCTCAACACCCACGCCAATGGCGACCACTGCTTCGGCAACCAGCTCTTGCCCCCGGGCGTGACCCTGTACGGGACTCCGCGGGCGATCGAGGAGATGCAGGCCGCCCCGCCCAACCTCGTCCACCTGCTCTTCAAGGTGGACCACGGCGACCCCGTGTTCACGAAGTTCGCCCAGGAGAAGTTCGGGCCGTTCGACTGGGAGGGAGTGGAGCTGCGCGTTCCGTCCGAGACCTGGGAGGGCCGCCTCGAGCTGCGCGTCGGCGAGCGTGAGGTGACCTTCATCGAGCTCGGCCCGGCTCACACCGGCAGCGACTCGATCGTGCACGTGCCCGACGCGGGCGTTGTCTTCACGGGCGACCTCCTCTTCATCGGCGGCACGCCGATCGTGTGGGAGGGCACCTACCAGAACTGGCTCGACGCCTGCGAGACGATCCTGTCGCTCGAGCCGCGCCTGCTTGTTCCCGGCCACGGACCGCCCACCGACGAGCAGGGCGTGCGCGGCGTGATGCGCTATCTCGAGTACGTCCGCGCCGAGGCGCGCAAGCGCTTCGATGCCGGGATGGACGCCGAGGCCGCCGCCGACGACATCGACCTCGGCGAGTTCGCCGACTGGAGCGACTCCGAGCGAATCGCGGTGAACGTGGAGGCCGCCTACCGCGAGTTCGATCCTGGGCGCGAGCCCCCGGCGGTGCCGGAGCTGTTCGTGCGCATGGCGCGCTGGAGCGACCGGCATTGAGACGCATGGGCCTGCTCGCGTTGCTGCTGGCACTGGTCGCCGTGCCGGCCTCCGCGTCCGCGAAGAAGGTGACGATCTCCTACTTCAAGACGCCGTCCGGAAACATCGTCTGCATGTACGCGGCCGGGCTCGCCGGCACGCAGCCCTTCCTCGATTGCGCGATCAAGAGCGGGCTCAAGCCTCCGCCGCCCCGCGTCAAATGCAGGGAGGGCGACCCGACCGACCTGTTCGTCGACCTCGGCCGGACGGGCCGTCCCCACCGGCCCTCGTGCGCGGGCGACCCCGGGCCGCTCGTCGGCGAGAAGCAGGCGCAGGTCCTTAAGTACGGGCACAAGTTCCACCACCGCGGGCTGCGCTGCGGCTCAGCCGTCAAGGGACTCACCTGCCGCAATGTGAGCGGCCATGGCTTCTTCCTCAGCAGAGAACATTCGCGCGTTTTCTAGGCGCCCACGTTTGACGCGCGGCGGGCGGGTGGGATAGAAGCAACATGTGAAAGTCGTCCGGCTGGCTCCCACCGCCGCCGTCCTCCTCGCGCTCACCCTGGCCGCGCCCGCGCGCGCAGGAGTCTTCAACGTCAACACGACCACCGACTCGGCGAGCGGCACGTGCACGCCGACGAGCTGCTCGATCAGGCAGGCGATCAACTCGTCGAACGCGAGCGCCGACGACGACGTGATCAACATCCCGGGCTCGACCGGCCACTACCTGGTGACGAGCAACCTGCCGGCGTTCACCAACAGCAACGTGACGATCCAGGGCGCGGGCACGCTCGTCTCGGTGGTGGACGGCGGAGGCACGGCGCGCCTGTTCAACGAGCAGACCACCGGCAAGGCGCTGGCGATCAACAGCCTCACCCTCACCGCCGGCCAGCTCGGCGCGAGCGGTGCCAACACGGGCGGCGCTGCCGTGCACTCCCGCGGAACCGATCTCACCCTGTCGGGCGACGCCTTCACCGGCAACACCACGACGATCACCAGCGGCAACTTCAACGGGGGCGGCGCCGTCTTCTTCGGAGGCTCCGGCAACCTAACGATCGCGAACTGCTCGTTCTCCGGAAACTCGCTGACGGTCACGAGCAGCACGGGCAACAGCGGCGGCGGCGCAATCTTCCTCAGCACCGGCGTGCCGGTCGCGATCAGCCAAACGAGCTTCGCCACGAGCACGGCGAACATCACGGCGAGCGGGAGCACCAACGGCGGCGGCGCCATTCACAGCGAAGGTCCCGCGCTCACCCTCACCGACGTCTCGATCACCGGCAGCCGGCTCACGCTGAACAACCCGCAGACGAACGGCGGCGGGGGCGGCTACCTCGGCAACAGCGGCTCTCCGCTGAAATTGACGCGAGTCAACATCTCCGGCAACTCCTACACACACACTGCGGGCGGGGGCAGCGGGCTCGGCGGCGGCGGGATCAACGACCAGGGCGCGCCGCTCACACTCACCGACAGCGAGGTGTCGGGCAACTCCGTCGACGTGAACACCGCCACGGGCGACAGTGGAGGCGGCGGCGGGATCCTCGCCAACACCGGCAGCGCGATGACGATCACCGGCAGCTCGATCAGCAACAACAGCTCCAATCTGCTCGCCGGTAACAACAGCGGCGGAGGCGGCCTCAACGACCAGGGCGCTCCCGCGACGATCTCGAACACCACGTTCTCCGGCAATCGCTCGCTGCCGAAGTCCGGCGACGGCGCGCTGCGCGGCGGCGGCGCGATGCTCTTCAAAACCGGCAGCGCCATTGCCCTCAACGGCTTGACGGTGGCGGGCAACTCCGCCGAGGGCGAGGGCGGCGGCCTGCTGTCAAGCGGCGCGGCGGTGGCGGTCCGCGACAGCATCTTCTCTGGCGGCACCCGCACCACCGGCGCCACGACCACCGGCGACAACTGCACGATCAGCGGCGGCACATTCACGTCGCAGGGCAACAACGTTGAGAGCCTCAACACGTGCGGGTTCGCCGCCGCCGGAGACAAGAAGAACACGGATCCGCTGCTCGGTCCGCTCGGCGCCCACGGCGGCACATCCACTACTCAGATGCTGCTTGCCGGCAGCCCAGCGCTGAACGCCGGCGCGAACTGCCTTGCAACGGACCAGCGCGGCGTGCCGCGTCCGCAGGCCGGCGTGTGCGACATCGGCGCGGTGGAGGACCAGGCGGTGTCGGTGGCCACCGGCACGAGCAAGGCCACGGCCACGACGGCGGCCCTCGCCGGCACGGTGAACCCGCTGTTCACGGCCGGGAGCTACCACTTCGACTTCGGGAAGACGAGCGCCTACGGCTCCTCGACGCCGACCGTGAGCGTCGGCGACGGCGGCGCCGCCCTCGCCGCGGCCGCCACCGTCACCAAGCTCAAGCCGCACACGACCTACCACTTCCGGCTCGTGGCCTCGAACGCGCTCGGCACGGTGGCCGGCGCCGACGCCGTCTTCCTCACCCCCTTCCCCAACCCGAGCGTGTCGAAGTTCGCCGTCGTGCCCAAGCGCTTCCGGCGCGCGCCGGGCCGCACGGCGAAGACCGCGCGCGCGGTCCCGCGCGGCACCGCCTTCCGCTTCACGCTCAACGAGAAGGCACGCGTCCAGATCCGGATCTACCGCAAGCTCCCCGGCCGGCGCTCGAAGGGTAAGTGCCGGGCGCCGTCCAAGAAACTGGCTCACGCCAAGCGCTGCACACGGCTCAAGCTCGCGGGCACGCTCACCCGTCGCAGCCTCAAGAAGGGTCGCAACCGCGTGAAGTTCACGGGGCGGATCGGGCGCAAGGCGCTTGCGCCGGGCGCCTATCAGGCCAACGTGGTGGCGATTGTGAAGGGGGCGCTCAAAAGCAGGTCGCGCGCTCGTCATGCGAGCTTCAAGTTCTTGCGCGGCTAGTTCTTCTAGTTCCTAGTTCTTAGTTCTTAGTTCTTGGTTCTTGGTTCTTAGTTGCCTTGCTTCGACTAGGCGGGGGTCGTCTGGGGTGCGTTGCAGGTTGATCTCGACTAGGCGGGCTGCTGCTCGGCATGCTGCGCTTGCGAGCTCGGCGCCGGTGTTGGCGTCGCCTTCCAGCGTCCTGTTGCCGTTTTGTGCCAGCTCGCGGGCGAGCTCGGCTACCTCTGCCGCAGTCCTCGCTATCTCGAGTGGCGAGTCGGCGGCGTCGGACAGCGCGTTGCTCAGCCGCTCGGCGCGGGTGGGGTCGTCCTTCGGCAGCCGCGAGGCCTCGAGCACGGGTGCGTAGGCACTCAGCTCGCGTTCCGCCAGCTCGAGGGCGTGGACGCGCAGCTCACTCGCGCGCTCGGGTGACGCGCCCGGCGTGAAGCGGGCTGCCATCTCGGTCAGCGCAGCCGCGATGGCGGTAGCCCAGGCCGCGGAGCTGCCGCCGCCGGGAGCCGGGGTTTGCGCGGCAAGCTCGTCGAGCAGGTCGGACAGGGAGCGCTCAGAGTGGAGGGCCACTAGCGGGAATGTTGCTCGAAAGCGCTACCGACAAGCTGGACCCCGCTCGCCAGGTGGTCCCTCGTGGCCTTGCGCGCCTTCTGCGGGGAGCGGGCCTTCGCGGCGTCGAGCAGACCCTTGTGCTCGCTCTGGAAGTCGTTCAGCGAGCGCTGCGCCGACTCGCCCAGGATCAGGAACAGGTAGCGCTGACCGGCCTGCCAGAGGATCTCGAACAGGCGCCAGTCCCAGTCAGTTGCCGCGGGCGCGAGCAGCAGCCGGTGGAACCTCACGTGCCGCTCGGACACGCTTTCTGCGTCGTCACCCGGCTCGATCCGCAGGGTGTCGAACGCCTCCTTGATCCGCTTGAGGTCGGCGTCCGTGTAGAGCTTGGCCGCGCGCGCCATGACGTCGCCCTCCACGACGGCACGCAGGCGGAACACGTTGCTCAGGTCGTCTGCGCTCATGGACGTGACCACCGCGCTGCGGCTCGGCCGCAGGTCGACGAGGCCCTCCCCCTCGAGCCGCCGCAGCGCCTCGCGCACCGGGATATGGCTGACCTTGAGCCTCGCGCTCAGCTCCGCGATCGACACCGGCGCGCCGGGCGGCAGCGAGCCGTCGAGAATCGAGCGGCGCACCTCCGCGATGACGAGCTCAACCACTGAACGCTGAGCGACGGGTCGTGGGCCAGGCACCGGTCGAGAACCACCAACCGTTTTGGACACGCGGGGATCGTAACCACGTAGGGCGTCTAGCCCTTTACGACCTTGAACGCCGCCGCGGCAGCCCGCGAGCGATTGCCGGCCGCGTCCGTGCCGGTCAGGCGCACGCGGTAGGCGCCGGGCCGCAACGGCTTCTTGCCCACCCGGCCCGAGAACGCCACGATGCTCGCCCCCGCCTGCTCGGCGCGGTTGAGCGTGCCCTTTGTCGCAAAGCGCGAGCAGCGCGCCTTGCGGAGCGCCTTCTTGATCCTGCCGGCGGCGCCAGGTCCGTTTGCCTTCGCGCCGAGCCGCTTCTTCACCTGGGCGAGCAGCGCGCGCCGGTTGCGCTTGGTCGCCTGGGCGCACCGCTGCTTTCCTGCCTTGTTCCTCAGCTTGATCCCGGGCAGCTTGCGCTGGAACGCGAGCTTCACCTGCGCGGCCTCGGAAAGCTGGAACGAGATCTTCGTGCCCTTGTGAACCTTGCGGCGCTTGGCGCTGACTGGCGTGGGCTTCGCCCCGACGGCGAACCTGCGCGGGCTGACCGACACGTGGCTCACGGTCGGCGCCACGCTGTCGCCGCCGGGCGGCGCCGGGGTGAGCTCGAAGGCACCGATATCGCAGGCCGCGAACTGCGGGCGGGCAACGCCGCGCTGGTCGGTCGGCGGGCAGCCCGCGCCGGTCACGGGGATCTTGTCGATCGCCGCACTGCCGGGCGTGAGCGCCATGGTCTGCGTCGGCCCGCCGTTGTCGGTCAGCGACGCCAGCTTGGGATCGCCCGGTGCGCCCGGGCAGCCCGCGCCGTCGGGCGCGAGGTTGTGGCCGCCGTCGGTGAGCGTCGTCCCGCCGTTTTGGCCGCACTCGCCTCCGATGATCGAGTTCGACACCGTGAGCGCCCCTGCGCCCACGTAGAGAGTGGTGTGCGCCGCAGGGCCGCCGCCACCCAGGACGATCACCGGCGGGCCGGGGAGCACGCCGTTCCCGGAGAGCGTGTCCTGCTCCAGCGACACGCCGACGCTGAAGGACGCGGCCGCGAAGCCGTCCTTGCCCGCGCCGTCGTGACCGTCCGTGGCGGTGCCGGTCGAGGTCTGAACGGCGAAGGCGCCCCCGCCGCCCGCGCCCGTGATGTTGGTGGTGAACGTGGAGTTGCTCACCTTGTCCCCGTTGCCGCGGAAGAGCAGCCCGCCGCCGTAGCCGCCGTCGCCGCCGCTCCCGCCGAACGAGTTGCCGCTCGGGCTCCCGCCGATCCCGACGGCCCCGATGCCGCCGCTGCCGCTGCCGTTGCCGGCCAGGGTGCTGTCGCTGATGGTCATGAGCGGTGTGAGGGCGTCCGGGCTGTCGGCGATCCCGCCGCCGAAGCCGCCCTGATTGCCGGAGCTGCCGTCGCCGAGGCCATCGGCGCCGCGGTCCGAAGATCCGACCCCGCCCGAGGCTCCAGTGCCGGAGCCGCCACCGCCGCCATCGCCGGCGAAGTTTCCGAGGATCGAGGACCGCTCCACCGTGACGGTGCCTGCGTTGAAGATGCCGCCGCCCCAACCTCCGAGTCCGCCGAGGCCGCCGGTGCCGTCACCGCCCCGCCCCCCGTGAGCGCCAAGCGCCCCGCCGGCACCGCCCTGGGCGTCGCCGCCGTCGCCGCCGGTGCCGGCGTCGTTGCCCGAGATCGTGCTCGTGTCGACCGTCAGGGTGCCGAAGTTCGCGATGCCGCCGCCGTTGCCTCCCAGGCCGCCGGGACCGCCGAACGCGCTCCCCGCGTCGCACGCGCACGAGTCTCCGCTGCCACCGGTCGCGGCTCCGCCCGCCCCGCCGTCGCCGGCGTGGTTGCCGGTCACCGACACACGCAGGAGCGTGAGCGTTCCCTGATTGAACATGCCGCCGCCATTGGCCCCCGGATCTCCCGTGGTACCCACCACGGTCTCGCCGGGGTTGCCCGGCAGACCCGTCTTCGGAAGGGCGTCGAAGCCATCCGGCGCATGCCCGCCGGTCACCGTCAGGTCCTCGAGCGTGGCGTCCGCGCCAGGTCGCACCTCGATCACGCGATCCGCCTGAGCCGGCATGAAGCCGCTGGCGTCGATCGACGTATTCGCGGCCCCGGAACCGACGATGGTGAGCTGTCCGCTGATGTCGAGGTCGCCGACGTTGTTGCCGTCCTCGCCGAAGCCGTTGCGCATGAGCACGTAGTGGCCGGGGTCGAGCAGCACGCGGTCCGTACCGTTGCCCTTGGAGCAGCCGTCGTACGCCGTGTCGCTGTTGGCCGCGAAGATCGCCTCACGCAGGGAGCAGGCCGTATCGGGATTGACCGAGTCGCCCGTGGTGGTCACGTGGATGTCGTCAGCCCGAGCCGCGAGTGGCAGCCCAAGCAACACGATCGAGACCAGCGCGATCAGGCGCGCGAGCCGGGCCATGCTGCCGATCCTCCCACGCACTCGCCGGGGGAATCAAGCTGGCGCCCCTTTGTCTCGGTCAGGCCGAGTGAGTGGCGGGCTGGCTCGTGGCCAGTGACCTTGCCCGTAGACCGCCGCGCCGATCGGCAAGCACCAGCCAGATCGTTCCGACCAATACCAGACCCAGGCTCTCCAGCTGGGCGGCGGTGAGCCCGGCGAACACGTGGTCGTTGCGGCGGATGAACTCCACGAGGAAGCGCTCGATGCCGGCGAAGACCAGATAGAGCGCGAACAGGACTCCGGGCCGGAAGCGGTCGCGCCAGTTCCACAGCACCCAGGCGACGATGCCCATCGTCAGGGTCTCGTAGACCGGCGTCGGGCCGACCGTCACGCCCGGACCGGTCGGCGTCGTGCCGTCCGCGTAGCCCATCGCCCACGGCAGGTGCGAGACCTTGCCGTAGTCGCCGTCGCCGGACACCTGGCAACCGATGCGCCCGATCGCGTACCCGAGCGGCAGCCCGACGGCCGCGATGTCGACGAGCCGGAGGCTGAAGAAGTCACGCCACTTGGCCCACAGGAGCACGGCGATCGTCCCGCCGGCCAGGCCGCCGTACCAGACGAGGCCCGACCCGCCGAAGACGTTGCCGAGCAGGCTGCCGTGGAGCGAGCCATGGTTCTGGATCAGGTAGTAGCCGCGCGCGCCGATCAGGCCGCCGACCACCGCGGCGATGACGATCTCGTATGCCCAGTCGGCCGGCTTCCCCAGCTCCACCAGGCGCCTCGCCGCAACGAGCCCCCAGCAGATGAAATTGAGCGCGAAGAAGATCCCGAACGTCTGGAGCGTGATCCCGCCGATGTGGAGGTGGGCGAGCATCGGCTAGTCCGCCCGCCTGCTTCCAGGCCGCTTCGAGGTGAGCAGCAGGATCACGAGCGTGAGGGCGAACGCCATCTGCCCGAACGTGATCGCGGTGCCGAGATTCTTCGCGCCGAACAGGAGCGCGAGCAGCGTGGCGCCCAGGAAGGCGCCGACGAGTATGACCAGCCCCTTGACGATAAGGCGATTGTGGCAGCCCGCGGCGCGACGGCCGCAGGCTGCCAAATCGGGTTCCGTTATGCCGTGGCGAGCGCCGGCTGCTCGTCGTGGTAGGTCTCGCCGCGCTCCGCCTTCTCCACCAGCGAGGCAGGCGGCTCGAAGCGCTCTCCGTAGCGCTCGGCGAGCTCACGCGCGCGAGCAACGAAGCCGGCAACGCCGCCCTCGTAGCCGTTGATGTACTGGAGCACGCCCCCGGTCCAGCCGGGGAAGCCGATGCCGAGGATCGAGCCGATGTTGGCGTCGGCCACCGATTCGATCACGCCCTCATCGAGGCACTTGATCGTCTCGATCGACTCGATGAACAGCATCCGCTCCTGGAGGTCCTTGAACGGGAGCTCGTGGTTCTCGCCGCCGAAGGCGTCCTTCAGCCCCGGCCAGAGACCGGCGCGCTTGCCGTGCTCGTACTCGTAGAAGCCGGCGCCCGCCAGGCGGCCACCGCGCTCGAACTCGTCGAGCATGCGGTCGAGCACCTGCTCCGCCGGATGCCCGGTCCACTCGCCGCCGGCCTCCTGAACCGCGTTGCGGCTCGCGTCGCGGATCTTGCGCATCAGGTTGAGGTTCAGCTCGTCGCTGAGCTGAAGCACCGGGGCCGGGTAGCCGGCCTGGCTCGAGGCCTGCTCGATCGACGGCGCCGGAACGCCCTCCACGAGCATCGCGATGCCCTCGTTGATGAACGTGCCGATCACGCGGCTCGTGAAGAAGCCGCGGCTGTCGTTGACGACGATCGGCGTCTTCTTGATCTTCTTGGCGACGTCGAGCGAGCGGTAGAGCGTCTCTTCCGAGGTCTGCTCGCCCTTGATGATCTCGAGGAGCGGCATCTTGTCCACCGGGCTGAAGAAGTGCAGCCCGATGAACTCCTCCGGACGCGACACGCCGGTGGCCAGCTCGGTGATCGGCAGCGTCGACGTGTTGGACGCCACCAGCGCGCCCTCCGCCAGGTGCGGCTCGATCTCCGCGAACACCTGCGCCTTCACCTTCGGGTCCTCGAACACCGCCTCGATCACGAGCTCCGCGCCGTCCGCGTCGGCGGGATCGGCGCTGGGCTTGATCCGGGCCAGCAGCTCGTCGCCCTGCTCCTGCGTCGAGCGGCCGCGCTCGATCGCCTTCGCGACGAGCTTCTCCGAGTAGGCCTTGCCCTTCTCGGCGGCCTCTTGGGACACGTCCTTGAGCACGACATCGATGCCCGCCTTCGCGGACACGTACGCGATCGCGGCACCCATCATGCCCGCGCCGAGCACGACCATCTTCGACGGGTCGAAGATCTCGATGCCCTCGGGCCGGTCGCGATCGCCGTTCACCTTCTGGAGATCGAAGAAGAACGCCTGGATCATGTTCTTCGACACCTGGCCGCAGACGAGGTCCACGAAGTAGCGGCCCTCGATCTCGATCGCGTTGTCGAAGTCCACCTGCGACCCCTCGACCGCCGCGGCCATGATGTGGTGCGGCGCCGGGTAGTTCGCGCCCTTGATCTGCTTGCGCAGGTTGGCCGGGAACGCCGGCAGGTTCATCGCGAACTTCGGGTTCGAGGGAGTGCCGCCGGGGATCTTGTAGCCCTTCTCGTCCCACGGCTGGTGCGTCTCGGGGTTGGCGACGATCCAGGCCTTCGCGGCCGGGATCAGCTCCTCGCGCGTCTCCACCAGCTCGTCGACGATGCCGAGCTCCTTGGCCTTCTGCGGGCGGTGCCGCTGGCCCTGGAGCAGGAGTTGCATCAGCGCGTCGACGATGCCGAGCATCCGCACCGTGCGCACCACGCCACCGCCGCCCGGGAGCAGGCCGAGCTGCACCTCGGGGAAGCCGAGCTGCACGGACTTGTCGTCGAGCGCGACCCGGTGGTGGGTGGCGAGACAGATCTCGAGCCCGCCGCCGAGCGCCGCGCCGTTGATCGCGGCCACCACCGGCTTGCCGAGTGTCTCGAGGCGGCGCAGCTGCGCTTTCACCTCGCGCACGCCGGCGGCCACCTGCGGCGCGTCCTCCTTGGTCGCCTTGCGCAGGTCGTTGAGATCGCCGCCCGCGAAGAAGGTCTTCTTCGCCGAGGTGATCACGACGCCCGCGATATCGTCCTTTTCGGCCTCAAGGCGGTCGACCGTGGCGCCCATCGAGCGCACGTAGGCCTCGTTCATCGTGTTGGCCGACTGGTTGGGATCGTCGAGGGTGAGAACGACGACGCCGTCCTCGTCCCTATCCCAGCGAATCGTTGTGCTCTCGTTGGTCATCGAATTGCCTCCACGACCGTCGCGATGCCCATGCCGCCGCCAATGCAGAGCGTCGCCAGGCCGTACTTGCCGCCGGTGCGATGCAGCTCATCGATCAGCGTGCCGAGGATCATGCCCCCGGTCGCGCCGAGCGGATGGCCCATGGCGATCGCGCCGCCGTTCACGTTCACCTTCTCCATGTCGAGGTTCATGTCGCGGACGAAGCGCAGCACCACGGCCGCGAACGCCTCGTTGATCTCGATCAGGTCGAGGTCGTCAACCGTCAGGCCGGCCTTCTTGAGCGCCTTGCGCGAGGCGGGCGCGGGGCCGGTCAGCATGATCGTCGGGTCGGCGCCCGACACCGCGGTCGCGAGGATCTTCGCGCGCGGGGTGAGGCCGAGCTCGTCGCCCGTCTGCTCGTTGCCGACGGCCACGAGCGACGCGCCGTCGACGATGCCGGACGAGTTGCCCGGGGTGTGGACGTGGTTGATCTTCTCGATCCAGTGGTACTTCTGGAGCGCCACGGCGTCAAAGCCGCCCATCTCCCCCATCGCCTCAAACGAGGGCTTGAGGCCCGCGAGCGTCTCGACTGTCGTGCCCGGGCGGATGAACTCGTCGTGGTCGAGGACAACCTGCTCGTTCAGGTCGACCACAGGCACGACGGACTGGGCGAAGCGCCCCTCCTCGCGGGCGGCGCTCGCGCGCTCCTGCGAGCGAGCGGCGTAGGCGTCGACGTCGTCGCGGCTGAAGTCCTCCACGGTCGCGATCAGATCGGCGCTGATTCCCTGCGGGACGAAGCTCGTGTCGTAGTTCGTCTCCGGGTCCATAGCCCAGGCGCCGCCGTCGGAGCCCATCGGCACGCGCGACATCGACTCGACGCCGCCGGCGAAGACGAGGTCCTCCCAGCCGGAGGCCACCTTCTGGGCCGCGATGTTGACGGCCTCGAGACCGGAGGCGCAGAAGCGGTTCAGCTGCACGCCCGCCACCGTGTCGGGGAGACCGGCCTTGATGGCCGCGGTCTTGGCGATGTCCGCGCCCTGGTCGCCCACCGGCGAGACGCAGCCGAGTACGACGTCGTCGATGCGGTTCGGGTCGAGCCGGACGTGCCGGGAGAGAAGCTCGTGCATAAGGCCGACCACGAGGTCGACCGGCTTGGTGGTGTGCAACGAGCCGTTGTGCTTGCCCTTGCCGCGCGGTGTCCGCACCGCGTCGAAGACCAGGGCTTCAGTGCCGCTCATGTAGTAGCTCCTGTCGTTTGCGTTGTCAGTTTCGGAAGTACTTCGTCCACGAGTGCGACGAGCCCCTGGACGAGCAGCTCGTGCACCTCGCGACGCGTGGGACGGTTGGTTCTCAGCCAGTCGGCCGTGATCGCCTGCGCGAATCCCTCGTAGCCGCGCATCACGGCGCGAACCTGCGGTGGGGCATCCGCCGGCGGTCCCCACGCCAGCGCGATCAGCTGGTCGATGATCTTCCGGCGCTGGGCCTCGAGCACCGCCTCGAGCTCGGGATCGCGCCCGAATCCCTGCGCACCTATGCACGCGAGCCAGGTGCGGCGGTTGGCCTTGACGGTGCGCAGCCAGCGATCGACGGCGTCGCTCAGCACGGCGAGCCGCTCGCTCTCGTCCGCGCCCGCCGCTACCGGGAAGAGGTCATCCGGCACCTCGAGCATCGAGCGCACCACCTCCACATAGAGCTCGCGCTTGGTGCGGAAGTAGTGATTCACGAGCCCGCGCGCGATGCCCGCCTCCTTCGCCACCTCGGCGGTCGAGACCGCTTCGTAGTTGCGCTCGGAGAACAGCCGCGCCGCCACCCGCAGGATCTGCGCGCGGCGCTCTTCGGCTTCGAGGTAAGTGCGCCGCTGCGACGCCCCCGTCGGCATCGCGGGAATCCTAGCGAAATTGGCGCGACGTCAATTCACTTACGGCTTGACGATCCGGAAGGCGACGGACTTGGCCTTGGACGTGCCGCCCGTTCCCTTCGCGGTGAAGACTGCCCGGTAGCGACCGAGGGCGAGCGCCTTGCGGCGGATGCGACCGCTGAATGGCACCTTGTTGAGCCCGGAGTGCGCGGTGCGCTTGAGCGTGACCACCGTGAGGTCGCAGCGGCGCTTGTGCGCAGTCTTCCTGGTCGGCTTGCGGCACCTGCCCTTGGCGAGCCTCCCGGCCTTGCGCTTCTTGATCGCGATCGAGACGGTCGCCGGCTGGTCGAGCTTGAAGGAGAAGACGGTGCCGCGCGGGACGCGCTTGGCGGTCTTTCCTCGCAGCGGCGTCGACACGTCCCCGGGCGCGAACGAGCTGTGCGTGCTGCCCACGCCGACGATCAGCGGCGGGGGCGGCGGGGGTGTCGGGCCGCCGCCACCGCCGGCGCCCCCTGGAGGCGCCGGAGCCGGCCCTGCGGCATCCACGTCCAGGCCGACCGGGAAGAACACGTTCGGAACGAAGTTCTGAGCCACGCCGGTGCCGTCGACGCCGGCGCGGCCGATGGAGCCGGCGGTGCCCCCGCCGACGGGCTGGTTGGTCCAGTAGATGAAGGCTCCACTCACCGCGAGCCCGGTGGGATCGGAGACGTTGTTCAGGAACGAGGTCCCCGTGATGAACGAGTTGGACACGCTCGCGGGGTTCCCGTCGATGGTCGCCCGGCCGACGCTGCCGCCGCCGGCGGTCGCGGAGCCGTTGGTCCAGTAGACGTGCCCGGCATCCACCGCCACACCGCAGGGGGCGTTGCTCGCGCCCACGTCGAGCCAGGTGGTGTCGGGGAGGGCAACCGCGATGGTCGAGCGGGCGATGTAGTGACCCTGGCTCCAATAGACATAGCTGCCGTCTATCGCGAAGCCGCACACGCCGCTACCGGCCCCGGGCTCGTTGTAGGACTGCCCGCCCAGGTTCGGTGCGTGATCGATGCGGCGGGTCGAGGAGCAATCGCTCTTGAGCCAGAACAGGTCGGTGGGCGTGGCGCGCACGCCGAACACTCCGCAGTAGGTGGCAGCGGTCTGGTACTGCGCGTCGGGGCTGGTCCCGTCGCTGTTCGCCCGACCGATCGATCCCATCACCGTGGCGCCGTTGCCCGACTGGCCCCAGTACACGTGCGTGCCGTCGGCGGCGACTCCCGCGCCGTAGTAAATGCCCGTGACCAGCGAGCCGTTCGGGTTGAGACCGGTCAGGTCGGCGCGCCCGACGCGACTGTTGTTGCTGTCGTAGCTGAGCCAGTAGATGTAGGCGTGGGCGCTTTGAGCGGCGACCAGGAGGCCTACCAGCACGGCGCAGATTGCGAGTCCTCGACCGATGATGAATCCTAGTCAGAGTTCTGACATTGGCGCAAACGCGCTCGGGCGGGCCCATCGAAATTGGCGTTGTGCCAAAATGACGGCGCGGTGAGGGATCAGGGGCTTTTCGGGCCGGAATCGGTCACCTGGCGGGTGGTGGGCCATCAGGCTTCGCTCGTCGGTGGGCTGCGCAGCCTCATGATCCAGTCGCTCCACCCGCTGGCGATGGCGGGGGTGGCGGACTTCAGCGACTACCGCTCGCGCCCGCTGCGAAGGTTGCAGCGCACGGCCCGCTATGTGGCGGCCACGACGTTCGGCACCACCGAGCAGGCGCACGAGGCCGCCGCGGTGGTGCGCCGGATGCACAAGCGCGTGCGCGGCGTGGATCCCGTGACGGGGCGCGAGTACAGCGCCGACGATCCCGACACACAGGTGTGGGTGCACACGGTGGAGGTTCACTCGTTCCTCGCTGCGTTCCGGGCGTTCGGCGGCTCTTTGACCCCCGAGGAGGCCGACCGCTACTTCGCCGAGAACGTGCAGGTGGCCGAGCTGATCGGCACTCCTGCGGAGCTCGTTCCTTCGTCCGTGGCCGAGGTGCGCGCGTACTTCGCCTCGGTGCGGCCCGAGCTGCGCATGTCCGCCGCGGCCAACGACGCGATCAGCTTCGTACTGCATCCGCCGATGGGCCAGCGCGAGCTGTGGCGTCTCCAGCTCCCGCTGCGGACGATCTCGAATGCCGCGCTGGCACTCGTGCCGCGCGACCTGCGGCGGCTGGCGGGCGTCGACCGCTCGCCCGCCGTCGACACCGCCGTGCTCGCAGGCACGCGGCCGTTCGTCGCAGCGCTGCGGCTACCGCTCGTGCGCGACGCTTATTCCTCCGTCATCGGTCGCGAGACCGCCGACATCGGGCGCGCCGCGCTCGAACGCGAAGCCACCGCGGCGTAGCGATCTGATATCTCAGGCCGTATGGCGGCTCGGGGCTTTCCCGCCAACGCGCGCGAGGCACTGGGCGACGCCCAGCTGCGTCGCAACCTGCGCCACGCCACCACCACGATCCGGGCGAAGCGCGCCGCAGTCGTCTCCGAGTTGCCGGACTGGGAGGAACTGCGCACGGCCGGCGCCGCGATCAAGGACCGCGCGCTCGCCACCCTGCCGGAGCAGCTCGAGCGGCTCGAGGCCGCGGTGCAGCGCGCGGGCGGGACGGTTCACTGGGCGCGCGATGCCGGCGAGGCCAACGCGATCATCGCCGGGATCGCGCACGAGCGCGGCGCGCGCGAGCTGATCAAGGTCAAGTCGCTCGCCACCGACGAGATCAAGCTGAACGAGGCGCTCGCGGCGGAGGGCATCGCCGCAATCGAGACTGACCTCGCCGAGCTGATCGTCCAGCTCGGAAACGACTCGCAGTCGCACATCCTCGTGCCGGCGATCCACAAGAACCGCGAGGAGATCCGCGAGCTGTTCGAGCAGACGATCGCCGAGGGCAAGGAGCTCGGTTCGGACCCCGAGGCGTTGACGGATGTGGCGCGGCGGCATCTGCGCGCGAAGTTCCTCT
Organism: Thermoleophilaceae bacterium; assembly: GCA_036555755.1. GTDB lineage: Bacteria > Actinomycetota > Thermoleophilia > Solirubrobacterales > Thermoleophilaceae > JAICJR01. The sequence continues at coordinate 762 of DATBKS010000029.1, read as the reverse complement.
CCACCCCGCTCGCCGTCAGCGGCGCGAACTTCGGCGTGGCCGAGACGGGCGCGGTGTGCGTGGTCGAGTCGGAGGGCAACGGGCGCTTCTGCACGACGCTGCCAGAGGTGCTCGTCACGGTGATGGGAATCGAGAAGGTCGTGCCCGAGTGGCGCGACATGGAGGTGATGCTCCAGCTCCTCCCCCGCTCATCCACAGGCGAGCGGATGAACCCGTACACGTCGTTCTGGACCGGCGTGACCGAGGGCGACGGGCCGCGCGAGTTCCACCTCGTGCTGGTGGACAACGGGCGCACGAGCACGCTCGCCGACGAGGTGGGACGCCAGGCGCTGCGCTGCATCCGCTGCTCCGCCTGCCTCAATGTCTGCCCCGTCTACTCGCGCACCGGCGGCCACGCCTACGACTCCGTCTACCCCGGCCCGATCGGCGCGATCCTCACGCCGCAGCTCCACGAGCTGCGCGAGGGCGAGACGCTGCCGTGGGCATCGAGCCTGTGCGGCGCCTGCTACGAGGTGTGCCCGGTGAAGATCGACATCCCGACCGTGCTCGTGCACATGCGCGGGCGCGCGCTGCGCGAGGCAAAAGCGGGGCCGGGCGCCGAGCGGGCCACGCTCAAGCTCGTGGCCGAGGCGTTCTCCACGCGGCGTCGCTACGAGGCGGCGCAGCGGCTCGCGCGCGTGGGAAGCGGACCGCTGAAGCACCTCCCGTTCGGCCCGCTGGCCGAGTGGTCCAAGGCGCGCGACCTCCCCGACGTGCCGAAGC
>DATBKS010000028.1:0-17639 GCA_036555755.1 Thermoleophilaceae bacterium | reverse complement strand
TCGAGCACGGCCACGACATCGACTTCGGACCGGGGCAGCACGGGATCGGTGAGCAGAACTACCTCTATTTCCGCGACCCCGGCGGTTTGCGCTACGAGCTCAACTCGGGCGGCTACCGCAACTACGTGCCGGACTGGGAGCCTTCCTGCTGGCGGATCGAGGACGGCCCGAACAACTCGTACCGCACCGAGATCGAGATGCCGGCGGTGCACATGGTGGCGATCCCGCCGGGTGTCCGAGGCCGGGCAGCGGCCGAGCAGGACTACACAGCCAGCCCGGTGGCGCGCTCCTAGCGCCGCTTGGCGGGCTTGCGCTTCTGGCGTGGCAGCTGGGGCGCGAGCAGGTAGTCAGCGGCGGCCTCGCCGAGTTCGCGGATCAGGTCCTCCTCGCTCAGCGCCCGCGGAGATTCGAAGTTCTCGCCATGTGTGACCCGCCGGACGAGGCTGTTGTAGACGAACCGGAACGTCATGTCGATCGCGAGCTCTGGATCCGGGTGGCTGAACTCGTCCTTGTGATCGAGCAGGGCCTCCTCGAAGGCGCGCGAAAGCGCCATGGATCGCTCCGAGCCGCGGCGCCAGATCTCGGGGTCGACGAGCGCGCGGTACATGAACACGCGCAGCAGGTCCGCGTGCTCGAAGGTGATCCGGGCCATCAGCTGAACAAGCGCGATGACGAGCTCGCGCCCCTTGAGGCCCTCGAGCTGCGCAGTCTCCCGGAGGCGCTCGTTGGCGGCGGTCACGCGCTCGAATTCCCTGTCGTAGATCGCGAGGATGAGCGCCTCCTTGCTGGGCGCGCGGGCGTAGATGGACCCGATCGACACACCCGAGCGCTTGCTCACCTCCTGGAGGGTGAAGCCCTCGTAGCCGACCTCGAGGAGGAGCTCGGCGCCGGATGTCAGCACGCGCTCGAGCGATTCCTGGCTCCTGCGCTGAAGAGGCGGCCGAATCTGCTGCTGGGGCTCGGTGGAGGCTTGCGCGCGCTTGGCCATCAGGTTGAATTAGAACACATCTTCGAAATTACGGCCTGACCTGACCGCAGATCCTAAAGGCCGTCTTGACAGCACTTTCCCGGCGTGATTAGAATTCAACTTCGCGTTCGTGTAGTGGCGTATCGGCGCTGGGAGGAGGGAGAGGGTCCTGTTGCTTCAGCCTGCGGCGGAGCCGTCCGCCGAGACGGATCGAGGATCAGGGCCTGACCCGGAGGTCGCCCTTCGAGTCTCCGACGCTGCCAAGGCTTTCGGCGCCACGCAGGCCCTCCGCTCCGCCTCGCTCGAGGTTCGTGCCGGCGAGATTCACGCGATCGTTGGTGAGAACGGGTCGGGCAAGAGCACCCTCGTCAAGCTGCTCGCCGGAGTGCACCGTCCCGATCACGGTGAGATCTCCGTTGGGACCGCAACGGTCAATCGCCTGGCAAGCCCTCGCGAGTCCGCGCGAGCAGGCATGGCAACCGTCTTCCAGGAAGTACTCGTCGTCGAACCGCGTTCCGTGCTCGAGAACGTTTGGATCGGCACCGACGGGCTCTTCCGCGAACGCACCCCGGTGGGCGCCAAGCGCGAGCGCGCTACCGCCGTTCTCGCGGACCTGCTCGTCACCCCGCCTCCCCTCGACCTGCCCGCTGAGGCCCTCTCGCTGTCTGAGCGCCAAGCCTGCTGCATCGCGCGCGCGCTCGTCCGCGAGCCACGCATCCTGATTCTCGACGAGGCGACGTCGGCGCTCGACGTCGCGACGCGCGACCGGCTGTTCGCGATTCTGCGCCGGCTCGCGGGCGAGGGCGTGGGCGTGATCTTCATCTCCCACCGGATGGACGAGATCGCGGAGGTTGGGGACCGCTGCACGGTGATGCGCTCAGGCGAGACGGTGGCCACCCTCGAGCGCGGCGACGCGAGCACCGAGCAGCTCGTGCGGCTCATGACCGGCGCGGAGCATCTGGCGCCGGCGGCCGCGCGCGAGCAGGCCGTGCGGCGCGAGCCGGGCAGGGCGCTCTTCAGCCACGGCGGCCTCGAGGTGCGGGCGGGCGAGATGATCGGTTTCGCGGGGTTGGAGGGCCACGGCCAGGACGAATTCCTCAAGCAGTTGTGGCAAGCCGCAGGCGAGGCTGGCGTCAGGGCCGCCTACGTCCCGCGCGAGCGTCGCGCGGAGGGCCTGTTCGAGTCGAAGTCGGTGCGCGAGAACTTCGGGCTCCCGACGCTCCGTCGAGACGTGCGCCACGGCCTCCTGTCGCACGCGCGCACGCGGGAACGGCTGGCGCGCTACGTCGAGCGGCTGCGCATCACGATGCGCGATCCGGAGGACCAGATCACGACGCTCTCGGGCGGCAACCAGCAGAAGGTCGTGATGGCTCGCTGGCTGGCCACCGACCCTGAGGTGCTGCTGCTCAACGACCCCACACGCGGCGTCGACCTGGGCGCGAAGCGCGACCTGTACGCGCTGCTGGCCGAGCTGACCGCGCAGGGCGTGGCGGTCGTGATGCTTTCTTCCGAGCTCGACGAGCACGTTGAGCTCATGGACCGCGTGGTGGTGTTCCGCGAGCACGCCGTCTTCTGCGAAATCGAACACGCGAGCCTCAGCCGCCAGGCGCTCGTCGCCGCGTTCTTCGGGGAGCGGCCCGGTGCCTGAGCTGCTTCGAACGAGGCCGTTCGGCTTCGCGCTGCTCCTGTCGCTGGCGCTGCTCGCGGCGAACATCATCGCGGAGCCGAGCTTCGGCAACCCGTCCAACTGGCCGCAGGAGCTCGCCTCATTCACGCCGCTCGCCATCGTGGCGATGGCGTCCACACCGTCGATTCTCTCGGGCGGCGGCGGCCTCGACTTGTCGGTCGGGCCGCTCGTGATCTTCTGCAACGTGCTGCTCGTGCACAAGTTCTTCCCGCACGGGCTGGACTCCGGCTGGGCGGCCGTGCCGCTCCTCCTCCTGATTGGCGCGGCGGTGGGCGCGGTCAACGGCGTGCTCGTGACCGTGCTCCGCTACCAGCCGGTGATCGCGACGCTGTGCACGTTCTTCATCTTGATCGGGGTCGATCTGAAGATCGGCTCCGCGCCGCGCTCGGCGCCGGCGCACAACTGGACCACCTCGCTGGGCGACAAGGTGTGGTTCTTCCCCGGCGCGCTGATCACGCTGCTCGTGCCGGCGGCAATCTGGTTCCTGCTCAGCCGCAGTGCCTACCACCGCCAGCTCTACGCGGTGGGCGGCAACGACAGCACCGCGTTCTCGGCGGGCGTGGACGTGACCGCCACGCGCATCACGGCCTACGCGCTCGGCGGCCTATTCGCGGCAATCGGCGGCATCGCGCTCACGGCGCTCGTGCAGTCGAGCCAGGCGGCGAGCGCAGGCCAGTACACGCTCATCGCGCTGGCGGGCGTTGCGCTCGGCGGAACCGTGATCGGGGGCGGCCGCGGCGGGCTGCTTGGCTCGGCGCTCGGCGCGTTCTCCATCTACCTGATGCAGACCTTGCTGTCGGCGGCGAACGTGCCGGCGACCTGGAACAGCGTCGTCTACGGCGGGATGCTGATCGCCGGGGTGCTGGTGGGCGCTCGCCTGACCATGTTGCGGCCGACGGCAAGAGGGGCCACAGCGTGACGGCCGCGGTGGCCACGATCGGCCGTCTCCAGCGGCGCGCGCCGGTGCTCCAGATGGTGGCGCTCGTCGCGCTGTTCGCCTACGGCATGGGCACGATCACGGGCTTCGCCACAACCACGAGCCTGCGCTCGATGCTCGTGCTCGCAGCACTCCTTGGCCTGGCCGCCCTGGGCCAGACGATCGTGATGATCGTGGGCGGCCTCGACCTCTCGATCCCCGGGTTCATCGTCGCCGGCGCGATCCTCGTAAGCGAGCTCTGCGGGAGCCACGGCTGGGCGTTCGGGCCGGCTCTGATCCTGATCGTCGTGCTCTCGACGGCGATGGGGGCGGCCACCGGCTGGATCTGCCACCGCTACCGGATTCAGCCGCTGATCGTGACGCTCGGCACCGGAGCGCTCGCCTCGGGCGCGTGCCTGGCCTGGACGGGCGGCAAGCTCACCGGTTCGGCGCCGGCGTTCCTCTCGAAGGTCTCAGCGGCCAACGGCACGACGTTCGGGATCGGCATCAGCCCGGTCGTCGTGATCTGGGCCATCGTGGCGATCGTGGTCGGCGTGGTGCTGCACAGGACCGTCGCCGGCCGCCGCCTGTACGCCACCGGCGCCAACCCGCGGGCCGCTCAGCTCGCGCAGGTCGACACGAGCCGCGTGTGGACCGTCGTGTTCGCCGCCAGCGCTCTCTGCTCGGCGCTCGTAGGAATCCTGCTCGCGGGCTTCGCCGGCGCGGACCAGACCCTCGGCGACCCGTTCCTGTTCCAAGGGCTCACCGCCGTGATCGTCGGCGGCACCACGATCACCGGCTCGCGCGGGGACTACACGCACACCGTCCTCGGCGCGCTCATCCTCACCGAGCTCACCACCATCCTGGTCGGCCGCGGCTACGACACCGCCGACCAGCAGATCATCTTCGGCGTGCTGATCCTCATCGTCGTCGCCGGCTACGGCCGCGACCGGCGGATCCGGGACCGGATCTGATGAGGCGGCCGCCGTCGGACCCCATCAACCCGTGCGCACGCGCACACGACCTCACTGGAGGAGATCACGTGAGAGGGAAGACCCGCCGCAGCCTCGTGCTGCTGCTCTGCGCGCTCTGCGCGCTTTCAGCCGTCGCGTTCGTGGCAACCGCGAACGCCGCCAAGAAGTCTCACAAGGTGAAGATGACGGTGACCAAGCCGTGTCCGCAGAAGGGAACGAAGATCTGCGCCACGTACGGCGGCAAGCCATTCGGCACCTGCAAGATGACAGGCACGCTGACGATCCCGACCAGCTCCCAGACGTGGAAGTGCAAGAACGGGAAGATCAAGCTCACCGCCGTGGGAACCACGGGGGCTGCGAACGACGCCGCCGGTACCTGGAAGATGAAGGGCGGTACCGGCAAGTACAAGCACATCTCGGGGAGCGGGAAGTTCCACGGCAAGCTCTCAACAGGGGTGTTCACCTACAGGGGGACCGTGAAGTACTAGCCCCGAGATGAGATGAGCCGGGGCCGGGCATTGCCCGGCCCCGCGCGCATCCTCGATCCGACAGCGAGGTACCGGATGACTCTGAGCCGCACAAAAGCAGTCCGCCTGACCGCCGCGGTGGGGCTCGCCGCTACGGCGCTTGCCGCAGGGGGCTGCGCGGGAACGAAGAGCGCAAGCTCGACCAGCAGCAGCTCCGGCGGAGCCAAGGTCCCGGCCTTCGCAGAGAACTTCAAGCCGCCAGCGTCCGGTTGCGGGAGCTTCCCCTCGAAGCTGCCGGCAGACCCCGACGGCGTGATCGCCGGCCTCGACGCGGCTCACAAGCAGGCGCTCGGCGGCTACGCCGACTTCCCCCAGTCGACCGTCAAGGTGCTGAAGAGCGCTTGGGCGGACTGGAAGCCGTCGCACCCCGGCCCGTACACGATCGCCGTCTCCTGGAACCAGCTGATCAGCGACTTCCAGGTCCAGATCGTGAACTCGATGAAGAAGGACTTCGGCCAGGACAAGAACGTCAAGCAGCTGATCGTCAAGACCACCGGCAGCACCGTCGACGTCGGCCAGCAGCTCCAGCAGTACAACCAGCTCGTCCAGTCCAAGCCCGACCTGATCATCCTGGAGAGCCCGTCGCAGGACTCGTTCGACGGCCCTGTCCAGCGTGCGAAGGCGCTTGGCATCCCGACTGTCACGCTCCTCACACCGGTGCCGGTCGACGGCGCCGTCAACGTGGACGGCAACAACTACCTGGGCGCGGCCACCACCGCTTCCTATGTCTCGAAGGTGGTCGGCGGAACGGGGAACTTCGTCCAGGTGCGGGCACTCGCCGGCGCCGCCGTGGACGCCCAGACCAACGAGGGCTGGGATGCCGTCGCGCGCAGCTGTCCGGGGATGAAGCGCGGCGGCGAGATCTTCGGCGGCTTCTCCGAGAGCCTCGCCAAGTCGGAGACGCTCAAGTTCCTCGCCACCCACCCGCAGAAGGTCGACATGCTGGCTGCTCTCGCCGGTGAGAGCGTGGGCACACTCCAGGCGTTCAAGCAGACGGGCCGGCCCATACCCCCGACGGCGGAGATCGGGATGGACAAGGGCTTCCTCGGTTACTGGCGACAGAACCAGTCCACCTACCATGCGGCCTCCACGAGCCTCCCTCCTGTGCCCGCCGCGCGCGTCCTGCACGATGTGGCGATGCGCATGCTGGGCGGCCAGGGCGTGAAGCTCAACACTCTCGTCGGGCCCGAGCCGCTCATCACGGACGCCAATCTCGACCAGTGGTCGGAACCCAGCTGGACGCTCGCCACGCCCGGCACCGTTCCCGGCGACCCGCAGAGCTTCATGCCGTCGACCTTCCTCGACGACTTCTTCAACAATCCCGCCCTGGAGGGCTGATTCGATGGCCACGCTGACACGCACGATTCCTCGCGCCGAGCACGTTGGGAGCCTGCTCCGGCCGAAGCGCCTGCTCGACGCCATCTCCCAGGTTTCGTCGTTCTCGGCCGAGGACGCGCGACCGACCGACGCGAGCCTCGACTTCGCGACCGCTGACCACGAGGCGCTGCGCGAGGTCGAGGACGAGTGCATCCGCGAGGCAGTGGCGAAGCAGGAGGCGGCCGGGCTCGATTGCGTGACCGACGGCGAGTTCCGGCGCGTGTTCTTCATGGGCTCCTTCGACCAAGCGGTGAGCGGTTTCGCACCGAACCCCGACCAGAAGATCACTTTTCGAAACGACAAAGGCGACTCGCTCGAAGTGGAGGGCCGCCCGATCGTGGCCGAGCGGCTCGAGAAGGTCGCGAGCCCGGGCGCCCGCGAGGCGGAGTTTGTGTCCGGGTTGACAGAGCGGCCGGTCAAGGTGACCTTCCCGGCTGCCTCCTCGATCGCCAACCCGATGATGTTCCGCCCCGGGGTCACCGACAAGCACTACTCGAGCTTCGAGGAGCTGGCCGGCCATACGTTGCAGATACTCCGCGAGCTGATCGACGACGCCATCGCCGCCGGCGCCACGTACATCCAGCTCGACTACCCGGCTTATCCGCTGATCGCGGATCCGGGCTTCAGCGCCCAGATGCAGGCAATGGGCGCCGACATCGACGCGATGCTCCAGGGAGCCGTGATGGCGGACACCCTGGTCGTGAAGGGCCTGCCCGATCACGTTCGCACCGCGATCCACCTCTGCCGCGGCAACCTGCGCGGAATGCACATGGTGAGCGGCTCGCTCGACCCCGTGGCCGAGGCGTTCTTCTCGCTGCCGTACGACTCGTTCCTCGTCGAGTGGAACGACACCTCGCGCATGGGCGACTACTCGGCACTGCGGCACGTGCCGAAGGGCCCAGTCGTGGGCATGGGGATCGTGTCCACGAAGGATCCCGAGATGGAGTCCGAGGACGTGCTGCTCCAGCACCTCGAGGAGGCGGGCCGCTTCCTCGACAGTGAGCAGCTGGCGCTCTGCCCGCAGTGCGGCTTCGCGTCCGAGGCGGGCGGGAACGACGTGGACGAGGACACGCAGTGGCGCAAGCTCGAGCTTGTCGCACGGGTGGCCGATCGGGTCTGGGCTCGCTGAGCAGAAGGCCGAAGGGCGATCCGCCCGTCTTCATCTCGTCCGAGGTGGCCGAGTCAGTGTTCTCTTGGCGCGAGGCGGTCGACGCGCTTGCGGAGTCGTACGCGACGCCTGCCCCGCGCTCGGCCCTGCCGCCGCGCACGATTGGGAGCGACGACGGGGCGTGGCTGCGCACCCTTCCGGCACTGCCTCCCGGCCGGCGCTACTTCGGCGCGAAGCTCATGGGGATGGCGAACGGAGCGGCGGAGCCCGGGGCGGAGTACGTGATCGTGCTCTACGACCGCGAGAGCAGCGGGATTGCCGCGTTCGTCGATGGCCACCGCGTGACCGCCTACCGGACCGCCGCCACCTCCGCGGTGGCGCTCGACCGGCTGGCGCCACCGGGCCCGATCCGGCTCGCGGTGCTGGGCAGCGGGCTCGAGGCGACGATGCACGTTCGCGCGTTCGCCGCTGTGCGCGAGGTCGAAAGCATCGGCGTCTTCAGCCCGACGCGGGAGCGCCGCGAGGCGTTCGCGGTGGCGGTGGCCGCCGATCTAGGCGTGCCGGCGGAGGCGACGGATGATCCCGAGGCCGCGGTCGCCGGCGCGAGCGTCGTGCTCGCCGCCGCCCGCTCGCACGGGGAGAAGCCGATCCTCTTCGGGGACTGGCTGCCGCCGGCGGCCACCGTCGTTTCGATCGGGTCGACCGTGCCGTCGCAGCGGGAGATCGACGTCAGCGTGGTTGCCGCCTGCGACCTGATCGTGTGCGACGACGTCGAGGAGGTGACCGGGGAGGCGGGGGACATGCTCGAGGCGGCGCGCGCCGGCATCGGCTTCCGCGACAAGACCTTCTCGCTGCACAAGCTCCTGGCCGGAGAGCTCGACGAGCGCCTGGCGGCCGCGCACCGGCCGCTGTTCAAGTCGGTGGGCGGCGGCGTCCAGGATGTGGTCGTGGCGGAGGTGATCCTCCGCAAGGCGCTGGCTGCGGGGGTCGCGACGCCCTTGCCGATCGAATTCGAGAGGAAGCGCTAGGAGCGAGGCGATGGCGGACTACGCACGTGATGACGCGCGGGAGTGGGCGCGCGAGCACCTGACCGGCTGTTCCGCGGTCACCAGCCCGACCTTCACCGCAGACCTGAAGCAGCTCAACGAGGCCGCCATCCGGCACGACGTGGAGCGGGCGATCGAGCACGGGTTCTCCTACACGCTGCTCATGACCGAGACCGCAATCACGCCCGAGGAGGCCGGCCGCTTCACGGCGGTCGCGCGCGAGGCGGCGGGCGACCGCCTGCGCTTCTTTGCGCACACGGCGTTCGGCACCGTTGCCGACAACATCGAGGCGCTGCAGCACGCCGAGCGTGAGGGCGCCGACCTCGTCCTGCTCTCCTACCCGCCGCAGTTCTGGCCGACCTCCGAGCACGAGATCTACGAGTGGACGAAGGCGATATGCGACGCGACCAATCTTGGGGTCATGCTCTTCCCGATTCCGCTCTGGGGTTTCGAGCGCGTCCACCCCGCGGGGATGTCGGTCGACTTCGTGCGCCGCCTGCTCGACTCGATCCCGAACATCGTCGCGATCAAGTCCGAGCAGGGCTTCCCGACTCCGGCAGGTCTGGCCGAGATGTACCACCACTTCCGCGACGAGGTGGTGATCAGCTGCCCGATCGAGTCGGATGCGATCCCCCTGATGAGCGTCATGGACCTGCAGTTCTCGGGCACCAGCAACACCCACTGGATGAGCGACTGGTACCCGGCGACCTTCGAGCTCGCGCGCAGCGGCCGCTGGGAGGAGGCTATGGAGCGCTTCTGGCGGGTGCAGCCTGCGCGGCTCGCGGCCGGGGCGGCGGCACAGACCTACGCGGGAGGGACCGGCGTGCTCAACCGGACGCACTGGAAGTACCAGGAGTGGCTCGCGGGCTACAACGGCGGGCCGCTCCGGGCCCCGGCGATGCGCATTCCGGACCGGATCATGCGCTCGCTGCGGGCGGGCCTCGAAGCGTCCGGGCTGCCGGTGACGGACGACCCTGACAGCGACTTCATGGTCGGGCGCAACCCCGCGTGAGCGTGCGCAAGGCATTGATCGTCGGCGGCGGGCCCGCCGGAATGACCACGTCGATCGCGCTCGCCCGGCAGGGAGTCGAGTGCGAGCTCGTCGAGATCAACACCCACTGGCGCCCGGCGGGCGTCGGCATCGGGCTGCAGAGTGCGCCGCTGCGGGCGCTCAAGGCGCTCGACCTGCTCGACCCGGTTGTCGCGGCGAGCTATCCACACGCGGAGATCGAGATGCTGCGCGCCGACGGCGTCCAGCTCGGCGTGATGCCGCAGGTGAATGTCAATGGGCCGGGCGATCCGCCGTTCGTCGCGATGTCGCGGATGGCGCTGCACGAGGTGCTCGAGCGGCGGCTCGACCAGCTCGGCGTCGCGGTTCAGCTCGGGCTGACGGTGGACGAGCTCAGCGAGGAGGCCGACGGCGTGCGGGCGGTGTTCGACGACGGCACGGACGACGTTTTCGACCTTGTGATCGGCGCCGACGGGATGCACTCACACGTGCGCGGGCTGCTCCTGCCGGACACTCCCGCGCCGGAGTACGCCGGGCAGGTGATCTGGCGCATCGGGGTGAGCCGCCCGGCGGAGCTCGAGCGCTACACGATCATGATCGCCGGGCCCACCCGCGTCGGGCTCGTCCCGATCGCCGACGACCGGCTGTACATGTGGATGCTCGACAACACGCTCCCGCCGGAGCGGCCGCCGCGGGAGCGGCTGGTCGAGCTGTTCCAGGAGCGCATGGCGGCATATGCCGGCTTCGCGCCCGAGGTGGCGGCGCAGATCGGCGAGCCGGACCAGATCGACTTCCGTGCGCTGCACTGGGTGCTCGTCCCGCCGCCCTGGCACGCCGGCCGCGTGCTGCTGCTCGGTGACGCTGCGCACGCAACAACGCCTCACCTGGCCTTCGGCGTCGGTCTCGCGATCGAGGACGCGGTGGTGCTGGGCGAGCTGGTGGCCGACGGCTGCGATCCGGTCGACGTGGGCGAGCGCCTGGCCCTGCGCCGCTTCGAGCGCTGCCGCTTGGTGGTCGAGAACTCGCTCCAGCTCAGCCGCTGGGAGCAGGCGCCCGACACGCCCGGCGCCGACCCCGGCGCGCTTATCGGCGCCACGATGCGCGAGCTTGCAAAGCCGATCTAGCGCACTCGTCCGCAACGCCCGACCCGCCGCGAGTCGGTCTTGAAATGTCGAATGCTCGGGTGTAATGTCCGGCGCCGCCCCCTTGTACAAATTTGTGCGAAGGGGCGTCCGGTGCTAGGGAGGGAAGGAGACTCGTCGTGCGGGACGCGACGCGCTTCAGACAGCCGACGCTCGCAGAGGCAGCCGCGTCGGCCTCATGATCATTTGCTGCGCTGTCTAGCTCTCGGAAACCGCGAGCACATGGCGCTGAAGAGCGGGGGAGCAACCGGTGTGCCCCAGCGCGCCGGACGGTGGTGTGCGCGCCGAGCGGGCTCCTACTGCGGGCGTCTCGCAGTCCGCAGGTACACCGCTAGGGATAGGAGAACGTACTCATGTCTCGTCGCAATCGAGCGAGGGCGACGATCGCGTCCGCCTGCGCCTTTGGGGCCGCGTTATTCGCCGTTCATGCCACCGCTGCGTCGGCGTACAACCCGATCACGCCCACGCAGTCCGGCCAGACCATCGTCCTCAACGGAAAGAACCTGACCGTTGACAAGCTCGTGGCCATAGCCCGCTATGGCGCGAGGGTGCAGCTCTCGAGCGCCGCACGGCAGCGCTCGCTCAACGCGTACTACCTGCTGCTCGAGGGGTCGCGTGAGGGAATACCGATCTACTTCTTCAACCGCGGCACGGGCGCGGGTCGTCAAAACGTCATCTTCAGTGGTGATCCGCTGTCGACCGACGTGACGTCGACCTCGCCAACGTGCCCGCAGACAGGCCAGCAGTGCTCGAACCGGGACTTCCTCCTACAGCGCCAGCTGGCGACTTTCCAGCGTGGCGCCCAGCAGGGTGAGGGGCCCGAGGTAAACGACGAGGAGATCGTGCGCGCGATGATGGCCGAGCGCGTCAGCACGATGTCCTATGAGGCCGCCACCCCGCAGGTCACACAGATGCTGATCGACCTGCTCAACAAGGACGTGACGCCGGTGGTCGAGTCGCGTGGCTCGCCAGGCGAGGGTGATCTGCCGCAGATGGGCAACGTCGAGGGAACGATGGTCGGCGTCGGCCAGGCCTACTACCACGGCGTCAAGATGCCTGCGAACCAGGCGCTTGCGCAGGCCGGGCTACAGCCCCTTCAGAACCAGCCCGCGCAGAAGGAGGCACCGGGCGCGCCATTCGCCGCGGACGACGCCGCGGTCACGAGCACCAATGCGTACACGATGGGTCAGGCGGCCCTGCTGCTCTACGACGCGCAGCGCATGCTCGGCTGGCAGGACCTGATCTACGCGATGGAGCTCAACGGCATGAACTCCAGCCTCACTCCGCTTGCCGCCCCGGTTCAGCGCAGCCGGCCGTTCCCTCTCATCGAGGGCGACGCCGCGCGGGTGCTGGACATGCTCAAGGGCAGCTACCTGTTCAACATCGACCAGCTGTCGGACACGAACGTGCCGCTGCGGATCATCCAGGACCCGGAGAGCCTCCGAGCGATGAGCCAGCGGAACGGCTCGGCCTGGGAGGCCTGGAGCCAGCTCAGGCACGACCTGCTGATCCAGATGAACTCGTCAGACCACAATCCGGCGGTGACGCCAGGCTGGTCGCCGAGCTCGTCGCCCGAGTTGAACACGCCGTGGATGAAGCAGTACTACGTGCAGGGCGGGCCGGATAACGAGGACTGCGTCGGTGGCGGCGTCGGTCCGAGGACGGGCTGCCAGCACGGGTTCATCTTCTCGAACGCCAACTGGGATCCGTACCCGATCGACAACGAGATCGAGGCGTTGACCAATGCGTTCGCGAACATCGCGGTGAACGACGACCTCGTGCCGCAGCGCTTCACGAGCACGTTCTTCACCGTGATCTCGGCGACCGACCCGAGTCTGCCGCCCAGCCAGGTGTCGAACTCGGCGCCGGGCGCGGCGGACTACACGCTCGCCGACCTGCTGAGCGAGATGCAACTGCTCCAGAACCCGGTGCCCGCGCAGGGCAACTCGATCGTCTCGAACGTCGAGGACCTGCAGGCGGAGGGCCGGATCAAGGTCTCGAGGGCTCGGCTGATGGTCGACGACCTCCTGTGGCTCCAGGGGCAGGACCTGCTGACCGCGACGCGCTGGATGAACATCCGCCAGATCCAGGGCGACGCCCTCGGTCTGCCGCGGAGCTTCGGCGCCGCGCCGACGGCGGCATGGCAGGCGTTCCGTCAGGTGGTGCCGTGGCAGGCGGTGGCGCGGCCGGATATTCCGGCCGGAGTGTTGGCCTACAACTTCCTGCAGGCCAACCCAGCCACGCTGTTCTATCCGTCGGCCTCGAATCCGCCGGCGGTAAGCGCCAGGCGGGCGCGGATCTCCAAACGGAGGCTGCGCTCGGCCGTGAAGGCGGCCAAGCACAGGACCTCGGGATTCCGCTCCAAGCAGGCGCGGAACCTGCACCGGTATCTGCGGCGGCAGGCGCATTCGACGAAGGCCGGCACGCGCTAACAGCGCGGCATTCGATCCCGGTAACCGTGCGACCCCTGCGGCAGGCGCCGTGGGGGTCGCACGTTTCGGGGGGAGGCCGAACCCAACGAATACGGGGTGCCCACGATGCGAAAGGGGGCCGTCGCTCGTAGCGTCGTCAAATGACCCCTTCACCGTCCAAGTAAGCCCCCGAAATGAGCGCATTCGGCCCCAGCCTCGGCGTCCTCGCGGCGTCGATGAGCGTTGCGAACACGTTTCCCTACGTACGCGACATCTTCCGGCGCACGACTCGGCCCCACCGCGGCGCGTGGCTGATCTGGTCGGTGCTGGCGATCGTGGCGTGCCTGTCCCAGTGGGCCGACGGCGCGTCGTGGAGCCTCGCGATGTGCGCCGTTCAGGCCGTGCTCGACGTGCTCGTCTTCGCACTGGCGATCCGCCTCGGCGAGGGCGGGCTGAGCACCGGCGAGGTGGCGGCGATGGGCGTGGCCGGGGCAGGCGTGCTCGGCTGGATGGCGGCCGACACGCCTCTCGTGGCCACGTCATGCGTCGTCGTGGCCGACGTGATGGGCGCGATCGTGATGGCGCCCAAGGCCTGGCGCGACCCCGACTCCGAGACGCTCGCCACCTTCGCCCTGGCGAGTGTGGGCGGCGCGCTGGCCACCGGCGCCGTCGGAGCGGCCGACCCCTCGCTGCTGCTCTACCCCGTCTACTTCTGCCTCGTCAACGCCTCGCTCTCACTGCTGATCTGGCACCGCCGCATGGTTCTCACAGCCGTGCCCCGCCGCCCTCTGCCGGCGGCCCGCTAGCCGGCCTGTCACATCTCCTCGCCCGCGTCCGTCATAGGGGTGAGTCCCGACCCCAGAGGAGATCTCCAATGACGACCCCAGAGATCCACAGAACCGAGACCCCAACCGAGGCCAACGCCGAAGCTGAGGTTGCCGCCATCGCAGTCGGGAGCGGAATCGTCCTTACGCAGGCATTCGCCCTGTTCCCCGGCCTGCTCCCATGCCTCCTGCTCCTGCTGCCGTTCGTGCTCCCGCTGATCCTGCTCGGCATTGTCGGAGCGGTGCTGTTCGGAATTCCCTACGGGATCTACCGCCTCATCAACAAGGCGGTCCGGCCGCTGCGGTCGGATCGTTACTCGGCGGACACGGTGCTCGGTCCGTCTCTCTCCAGCAGATAGACGAGCTGGGCCAAGGCGCGACCGAGCCGCTGCTCCGCGCTGTTCGCCATCAGCGGCTCGAACATGCGCGAGAGGCCGCCGGGCTTGCCGGTGATGGAGAGCTCCACCCAGGTCAATTCCTCGCGGCCGGCCAACTCAAAGCCCACCCAAGTCGCGAACGGACGCGCCTTGCTCGCGATGACCAACCTCGTCGGCGGTTCGTACTCCGTCACCTCCCACGGACGCTCGTACTTGCGGCCGAGGAAGCTCATGTGAATGACCCCGTGGCTCCCGACGCCGTCCGGCTCGCGCACATAAAGCTCGAGGCTCTGCACGCCCTGGTCATAGAGAACCCGGTTGCCGGGCTCCTCGAGGAAGGCGAAGACCTCCTCTACCGGACGCCTGACCAACCCATCGACCGTTCTTCTGAACACGACTTCCCCGCCAATCGCGACAACCTGACTAACCCCATTAGCTCATCACAGTTGGGCGGTGAGCAGCCCCCAGACCCGCCCGACGGTCCTCAGCCAGCCCGGCCTGCGGCGGCCGCCGGGGTTAGCGCGGCCGCGTGGGTTCCCGGGTACTCCTCCAGGGCATCGGCGGTCCGGCGTGCCGTACCTTCGGCCCAGCGGGAGGTGGACAGCGCTCCGAGCAGCAGGACTCCGGAGACGACGCCGAGCATCGCCCACCAGGCCGGGCGGGCGGCTGCAATGAAGTCTGATGCAGCGCCGCCGCTCAGCGCAGCGTTGCCGCCGATGATCGCGCCGACCATCGCCACGCCCAGCGTCACGCCGACCTGGCGGCTGGTCGACGCCACGGCGGCGGCCACACCGGCCTGGGAGGGAGGCATGCCGGATACGGCGGTGTTGGTGATCGGCGGATTGACGAAACCGAAGCCCAGCCCGAACACCGTGTAGGCGGCGAGTATGTACGCGGGCGCTGTGTCGGCCTGCAGCTGGGTCAGCATCGCCACGCCCGCGATCAGCCCGCCGCCGGCCACCAGCAGCGAAGGTCGCGGCCCGTGTGAGCCGACGATGCGGCCGGACAGTGGCGCGCACGCCACCACCATCGCGGCCATCGGCACCATGTACAGGCCGGCGCTGAGTGGCGAGAGCCCGCGGACGTTCTGCAGGTACAGCGTGTTCAGGAAGAGGAACCCACCGAGGGCGGCGAACGCACACACCGCAATCGCGCTCGCTCCGGAGAACGGGACGCTGCGAAAGAACCGCACCTCCAGCAGCGGCTCGCGACGGTGCAGCTCGTAGGGGATGAGGATGCCGAAGGCCAGCGCAGAGGTGGCCAGGAGCGAGACGATCTCGACCGAGCCCCAGCCGCGTTCTGGGCCTTCGATGATGCCGTAGGTGAGCGAGGCCAGGCCGATGATCACCAGCAGCTGGCCGACGGGATCTACCCGGCGGGGTTGCGCGGCACGGGACTCAGGAACCATCCGGTAGGCGAGCACTATCGCCGCTGCCGCGACCGGCAGGTTGACGAGAAACACGGCCCGCCAGCCGACCGAGTCCACCAGCGTTCCGCCGAGCACCGGCCCAAGCGCCATGCTGAGCCCGAAGATGGCCGCGTACACGCCGATGGCGCGGGCGCGCTCGGCCGGGTCCGCGAACACGTTGCGGATGATCGACATCGCCGCCGGGCTCAGCATCGACCCGCCGATCGCCTGGAGAACCCGCGCGGCGATCAGAACGTCGAGGCTCGGCGCCACTGCGCACAACAGTGAGCCGAACGAGAACACAAACAGCCCGAGCAGGAACACGCGTCTGCGCCCGATGCGATCGGCGGTCGAGCCGGCGAGCATCAGCAAACTCGCGAGCACGAGCGTGTAAGCGTCGACGGTCCACTGCAGCCCGGCGAGCGACGAGTCCAGGGACCTGTGAATGGCGGGCAGCGCGACGTTGACGATCGTCGAGTCGAGCCCGACGACGAGCAGGGCGGTGGACAAGATCGCGAGCACGAGTAGGCGCCGGCGGCGGGTCAGTTCGGGTGTGGGCGCAGGAGTCATGGATTCGGGTGATGTCAGCGACTGTCATCAGCATAGCACGTTGATGGCAGTCACTGACATCACCTAGAATCAAGCCCATGGCCCGTTGGGAACCAGACGCCCGCGGCCGCCTCACGCAGGCGGCGCTTGAGCTCTACAGCGAGCGCGGCTTCGACGAGACCACCGTCGCGGAGATCGCCGAGCGGGCCGGACTGACGGAGCGCACGTTCTTCCGCCACTTCGCCGACAAGCGCGAGGCCATGTTCTCGGGCGAGTTCCGCGACCTCCTGATGAAGACCCTCGTCAACGCACCCCCTTCGACGCCTCCACTCGAAGCGGTTGTCGCCGCCTTCGAGGCAACGGGCGAGGTGCTCGAGCGGCGCGGCGACCGCACCCGCAAGCGTCAGGCGCTGATCGCCGCGAACCCGGCTCTGAAAGAACGCGAACTGATGAAGTTCGCGACGCTCGCCACGGACATGACCGAGGCCCTGGCCGGGCGCGGGGTCGACCCGACCACCGCACGCCTGGCCGTCGAGGCAGGCATGGCGATCTACAGGACCGCCTTCGATCGCTGGATCACCAAAGGCAACCGCCGCGACTTCAGCGAACTCATCCGCGAGTCACTCGACGAGCTGAAGGCAGTCACCGCCGGCGCGGGCCAAACCCGGCGTGCGCGGAAGCGGCCGTAAAAGATCCGTTCAACGCGGCCTCTTACGGTCGCGTCCATGAAAATCAAGAGCCCCCTCATCACACTCGCGGTCATGGCTGCGGCCGCTGTGCCGACCGCCCAGGCCAACGCAAAGAACCTCCCGAGCACCGCTCACTTCAAGGTCCGCATCACGGCGTCCCAGATCATCAGCTGGAAGAAGAACATCCAGGTGCGCGGGCAGGACGGCGGCTGCGACAGCGTCGTCGACCAGACCGGCAACGGCACGTCCGGCCTTGAGCTGCACTCGGGCGGCTGGCAGCCGCTGACCGTCAAGCGCTTGCGCGGGCAGGTGCTGTTCTCGTTCGGCGGCAAGCAGTCGGCCACGCGGGCGCTCGGCCACCTCGAGCGCGACGGCGTCTCAGACACGCGACAGGTCAGTCCGCCGTCCAATCCATTCCTGTGCCCGAAGTCGGGGACGCCAAGCGCGCCGGACTGTGGCGAACGCGACCTGCCCGGAGGCGCGCTCGTGGGGATGGAATGGGACAGGCCGGCAGACTGGCCGGACTTCGCGGGCCCGGCTCCGCTGGCCCCGTCGATCTTCCTCGTCGGTCCCTTCAGCCACGACCCGACGGAGCTGAGCCACGCGATGTCGTTCCGTGACTGTCCCG
>DATBKS010000027.1:0-7858 GCA_036555755.1 Thermoleophilaceae bacterium | reverse complement strand
AGCTCGAACGGCGACAGCGCTACGAGCAGTAGCTCGAAGGCGAGGGTCCAGACAATGCCGCGGACGAGCCACATAGTGACCGAGTCCGTATGGAAGAACGCGGGCCACCAGAGGAGAACCACGCCTGCGGATAGACCTCCTGCCAGGAGCTTGGAGCCGAGCTGTCGCACGTCCGAGTCTTCGGCATGGGCTCACGAATCCTTAGTCGGCTTGATGTTCTGGTTCAGCCGGAAGAGATTCGTCGGGTCGTACTTGTCCTTCAGGGCGGCCAGACGGTCGTACTTCTCCTCGCCGTAGGCCTCCTTCAGGCGGTCGTCGCCCTCGCTCATGAAGTTGGTGTACGTGCCACCGGCCGTGTACGGCTGGATGGCGTCGTAGCACCCGCGCGCCCACTCAACTGCCTCGTCGAACCCGTTCGAATCCGGGGTGCGGCCGAGGATGTTGACGATGTACTCCGAGCTGCGGTTCCCGAACGCCGAGTCCGCCTCGGCGACGTTGCGAACCGCGCCGCCGAAGTGGTGCACATGGATCTCGGACATGCCACCGATCTGGTGGTACTGGTCGATGAACGTGTCGATCGACTGGTCCGAGATCTCGTCCATGAAGCCGGCCTTGAAGTAGTTGCTACCTCCGTCCGGGTAGAGGGCATCGAGCAGGCCCTGCATGGCGACGTAGGGGATCGGGCCCATGAGGTCCGCCACCGGGTCGCCGAGCTGGCGCATCGGAGCGAGCACGCGCTCGCCCTCAGCGACAGGTCCCGCGTACACGCCCACGAGCACGCCGATTGGCTTGCCGTGGACCTCCTCAGGTAGGAACGGAGCCGGGGGAGCAGTGGTGAGGTTGAGCAGCGTCGTGGCCTCGTCCGGCAGCGACTGCGTGAACTCGCGGTAGAAGCTGAGCAGCTCCTCCGCGCGCTCGCCGTTGTAGAAGACCGGGCCGGCCATCACCACGGGCCCGACCGGGTGCAGCTGGTACTCGAAGTTCGTCACGACTCCGAAGTTGCCGCCGCCTCCGCGAAGACCCCAGAAGAGGTCCTCGTTCTCGTCGGCGCTCGCGTGCACGAGCTCGCCGTCGGCCGTCACGAGGTCGGCCGAGAGCAGGTTGTCGCACGTGAGCCCATGGGCCCGCATGAGCCAGCCGATGCCGCCGCCGAGCGTGAAGCCGGCGATGCCGGTGGTCGACACGAGGCCGCCGGTGGTGGCGAGCCCGAAGGCCTGGGCCTCATGGTCGAACTCGGACCACGTGAGCCCGGCCTGCGCCTGGGCGGTCCGCGCGGCGGGGTCCACGCGCATGCCCTTCATCTGCGAGAGATCGATCACGATCCCTCCGTCGTTGGTGGAGAAGCCCGGCAGGCTGTGCTTGCCGCCGCGTACGGAGACGAGCAGGTTCTGGCTGCGGGCGAACTCGACCGCGTGGCGGACGTCGGCCACGCCGGCGCAGCGCACGATCGCCGCCGGGTGCTTGTCGATGGCGCCGTTCCAGACCGCGCGTGCGTCGTCGTATCCCGCGTCGGCCGGGCGGATCAGCTCGCCACGGAGCGATTCCTCGAGCTCCTGCAGCGACGCCTCGCCGACCACGGTGCCGGTTCCAGTCTCTTGAATGGCCATGTGTGAGTCCTCCTTCGGGGATTGCACCGGCCAAGCTAAGGAGGCGCGCTTAGCCCGCTCTTAGCGGTCCCTTAATCCGCTCCAGGCCGAGGGAATCGCCCAATTCCTCGAATAGCTCGCGGGCCTGTGCTCGGCGCCTGGCGGCCTCGTCCCGGTCGTCCAATTCGTCGAGCGTGTCGGCCAGCATCAGCGAGATCCAGGCGCAGGCGCGGACCAGGTGCTGGCGCTCCCAGAAAGGCAGCGACAGGTCGAGAAGCTGTCTGCCCTCCTCGATGTTGCCGAGCGACAGCTCGAGGTTCGCCATGTTGAGAAGCGCGCCGCCCTGCCCCGGGCCGTCGTCTGTGCGCTCGAACAGGCCGCGGCTCTCGGCCAGCAGCAGCCGCCCCTCTTCCGCGTCGCCCGTGGCCGCGCGCAGCAGCCCCAGGTTGCCGAGCGTCACGCCGGTGCCGCGCCGGTCGCCCAGTTCGCGGCGGATCTCGAGCGCCTCCTCGAGCCACTCGCGCGCGAGCGCGTGCTCGCCCACGGTCCGGCTGAGGTTGCCGAGCTGGTTCAGCGCGAGCGCGATCCCGGGCTGATCGCCCAGCTCGCGGAAGAGCGCGAGTGCCCGGTCGAGCTTGTCGCGTGCCGCATCGGGGCTGTTCATGCTGCGATGCGCGTACGCGTGGTTGCAGAGCACGTAGCCGAGCGCGAGCCGCGCCGGCACGGGGCGGAACAACAGGAGCGTCTCCTCGAAGAACATGCGCGGGCGCGACCCGGGCTCGTCGTGCACCGCGAGCCCGAGCGTGGTGGCGGGGAAGGCGCCGCCACGCTCACCGGCCACCTGCTCGAGCAGCTCGGCCGCGTGAGATAGGAGCGGATCGGCATCCTCGAAGCGACTGCGCGAGCAGTCGAGCAGGGCCTGCGCGTGCGCGAGCGAGGCGGACAGGAAGCGATCGCCCATGTTGGTCGCGATCACGAGCGCCTCGTCGAAGCTCTGCTGCGCCGTGTCCGGGTTCAGCGTGTAGAGGTAGTAGCCGACCTGGATCAGTCCCTCGGCCGCGAGCCGGCGGTCCCCGCCGTTGCGGCGAATCTCGATCGCCTCCTGCGCGCGGTCAAGGAAATACGGAACGTCGCCGAGGCGGACGTGCAGCGCGGTGAGCGCCAGCAGCGCGGTGGCGCGCAGCTCGGTTGGATCCGGGTTGACCTCGAGCGCGGCCTCGATCGCGCGGGCGCCCTCGGCGAAGTGCGAGCGTGCGAGCCACCACGGCCAGAGGGTGACCGCGAGTTGCAGCGCCAGCTCCGGGTAGCCGCGCACCGCGACGGTGAGCGCGGTGCGGAGGTTGTCGTGCTCGGCGTCGAGACGCGGCGGGATGCCTCCCGTCGCGGCCCGTCCGAGCGGCGGCACCCACTGGACCGCGAAGTCCTCGAACCAGTCGAGGTGGCGGCGCTCGAACTCGCCACGCTCGCCCGCCTCGTCGAGGCGCTCGGAGGCGTACTGGCGGAGCGTCTCGAGCAGCCGGTAGCGGGCCTGGCCCGCGTGGTGGTCGACCGCGATGAGCGACTTGTCCACCAGCCGGTCGAGCACGTCGAGCACCTGGAGCCGGTCGAGGTCGTCGGACTGGCAGATCCCCTCCGCGGAGTCGAGCGCGAAGCTGCCGGAGAACACCGACAGCCGCCTGAACAGCACGCGCTCCTCCTGCGTCAGCAGGTCATGGCTCCACGCGAGCGTGGCGCGCAGCGTCTGCTGCCGTGTGAGGGCGGTGCGGCTGCCCGCGGCGAGCAGCCCGAGCGCGTCGCCCAGCCGCTCGGCGATCTGCACGGGGGACAGCACGCGCGCCCGCGCCGCCGCCAGCTCGAGGGCGAGCGGCATGCCGTCGAGGCGCACGCAGATCTCCGCGATCGCCTTCGTGTTCTCGCCGCCCGGGTCGAAGCCGGGCGCGGTCTCGGCGGCGCGTTCGCAGAAGAGGCGGCCGGCCTCGCAGCGCAGCAGGTCCTCCTCGGTCAGCTCCTCGCGCGGATCGGGGAGCGAGAGCGACGGCACGCGCCAGGCCAGCTCGCCGGGCACGTGGAGCGGCTCGCGGCTCGTGGCCAGCACGCTCAGCTCGGGACAAGTCCGCAGCAGCTCGAGCGCGAGCCGCGCGCAGGAGTCGATCAGGTGCTCGCAGTTGTCGAGCACGAGCAGGAGCTTGCGGGCCGCCAGCTGCATGGCGAGCGCGGTGGCCGCAGGCTGCCCGGCGCGCAACTCGCGGCCCAGCGCCTCGGCCACGGCATCCGGCACAAGCGACTGGTCGGACAGCGGCGCGAAGTCCACGAGCCACACGCCGTCGGGGAAGTCGCGCAGCTTGCCGGACGCCGCCTCGATGGCGAGCCGGGTCTTGCCGCAGCCGCCGGGTCCGGTGAGCGTGACGAGCCGGCTGCGCTCGAGCAGGCGCGAGACCTCGCCGAGCTCGCGATCGCGGCCGACGAAGCTCGTGAGCCGGAGCGGCAGGTTGTGCGGCCCGCGCGCGGGCGCGGACTCGCGCGGCGCGCGCTCGGCCTCGGCGTCCTCGTCGCGCTCGCTCGCGCCGAAGGTGCCGCTGAGAATCGACTGGTACAGCTGGCGCGTCTCCGCGTCCGGCACGTCCTCGAACTCGCGCCGCAGCGCCTGGCGCAGCCGCTGGTACTGCGCGAGCGCCTGCTGCCTGCGGCCACTCAGCGCGAACAGCGTCATCAGCCGCCTGTGAGCCTCCTCGTGGAGCGGATCCTCCACGAGCGCGCGCTGCAGCCAGCGCACCGCGGCCGCGCCGTCGCCCGCCGCGCTCTCGAGCTGCGACAGCTCGAGCAGCAGCGCGATGCACTGCTCGCGCAGCGACTCCCGCCGCGCCGCGCTCCAGTCCTCGTAGCGGTCCTCGGGCAGCAGCTCGCCCTTGTAGAGCTCCACCGCCGCCTCGCACAGGGCGCGGTCGCCGGACCCGCGAGCCTCGCCCGCCGCCTGCTCGAACTCTTCGACGTCGACCACGGCGTCGGTGAGCACGAGTGCGTCGTCGCGCAGCTCGATGGCGGCGGCTCCGTCGAGTCCCGCCGTCTCGAGCGCTCGCCTCGCGACGTACAGCGCCTGGTGGAGGTTGTTGGCCGCGGCCGCCGGGTCGCGGTCCGGCCACAGCAGCTCGCTCGCCCGTTCGCGGTGAAGCCTGTGCTCAGGCGCGAGTGCCAGCAGCTTGACGAGGCCTTTCGCCTTGCGGAGGCGCCAGGCGCCCTCGTTCACAGTTCCATCCTCCGCCGCTGCGGCGAAACCCCCCAGCAACGAGATCCGGACCTGTGAGGACATGGCTCTGCTTCGAGCCTAACCCCGGCCTCGGGGCCCGCGCAAGCGACGGGCTAGAGCGGGATCTCCCACAGCGGGAACCAGCGCTCGAGCTCCTGCTCCATCGGCAGCTCCGGCCCGATCTGGGCCTTCAGCCGCAGCTCGTGCTCGGTGTCCCGGGACTTGTCGCCCGTCGGCACGAACGGGTAGTAGCTGCCGCGCTTGAAGTTGTAGATGAAGTAGAGCGGCTTGCCGTTGTCCTCAAACGAGAACACCGCGCACAGCAGGCGGTCGCCGTAGCCGCCGCCCTCGAGGTTGCCGGAGACCACGTTGAGCGAGACGACGAGGTCCTCGAACTCGGAGTCCTTGAGGATGATCCAGTGGTAGCCGAACTCATCGTCCTTCGACTCAACCGTCGTGCCCGTGTCCTTCGCCGCGCTGCGCAGCAGGTCGTCGGTGTCCTTGACGATCGAGTTGAAGTCGGAGGTGTTGAGCGGCTGGAAGACGATCCCGGCCACGTTGCGGTGCTTGAGGCCGACCGAGGTCTCGAGCGTGATGTACGCCGTGCTCATGGCGAAGAGCCGGTCGCGCGCCGGCAACTTGACCTTCGTGCGCCCGAGAATCGAGTCGAGCAGTCCCAAGGGGGATTAGGCGGCGACCGCGGTGCCCTGGAGCTGCGACTCGTACTCCTGGAGGCGCGCGATGCGGGCCTCCATCGGCGGGTGCGTCATGAACAGCGTGGAAACCGACTTCTTGACGCTCGTCGGAATGATGAAGAACGCGTTCATGCGGCCCACCGCGCGGAGGTCCTGATCGGGCACGCGCTGCATGGCGCCGGACAGCTTCATCAGCGCTGAGGCGAGCGCGCTCGGGCGGCCGGTGATGATCGCCGCGCCGCGGTCGGCGCCGAACTCGCGGTAGCGCGAGAGGGCGAGCATCAGGAAGAACGAGATCACGTAGACCGCGAACGAGACGAGCAGCACGACAGCGAAGCCGGGGCCGTCGTCGTCATCGCCGCCGCCGAAGCCACCGCCGAAGAAGAAGCCGAACTGGGTGATCATCGCGGCCACCGAGGCGAAGAAGCTCGCGATCGTCATGACCATCACGTCGCGGTTCTTCACGTGGGTGAGCTCGTGGGCCATCACGCCCTCGAGCTCGTGCGGCTCGAGGATGTTCATGATCCCGGTGGTGGCGCACACAACGGCGCTCTTCTGGGAGCGGCCGGCAGCGAAAGCGTTGGGAACCGGGCTGTCCGCCACCGCGATCTTCGGCTTGGGCAGGTCGGCCTGGATGCAGAGGCGCTCGATCATCGCGTGGAGCCCGGGGGCCTGCTCGGGAGTGACGATCTTCGCGCCCATCGCCGAGAGCGCCAGCTTGTCCGAGAAGAGGAGCTGCGCGAGCGAGAGCCCGCCGATGACCACGAGCATGATCCCGACGCCGGCGCCTGCAGAGAGCAGCACGGCGATGAAGACGACGTAGAGCGCTCCGAGGAGGAACAGCGTGAGGAGCATCCGGGCCTGAAGGCCGGGATCGCGTCCGAACTGAGCACGTTGGCGAGCCATGGTTCGTTCGATTCTAGACACGCATCCCGTCCCGGCGCCCCACCCTTAGAGGATGCTTAGGAGAGGCTGCTGCAAGAGTCCTTGCAGCGAGCAGGAAAACGGCCCGAAGCGCCCTGTGGGTTCAGGTGCCCGTGATAGGGTCGCCGCCGGTCCCGTTCAGGAAATCCCTGCATAACGCGGGTAAACGGGACCCTCGGAATGAAGAGAAGCTTCTGGCTGACGCTCACGCTGGCCCTCTTGGCCTTCCTGTTGCTGCCCATGACGGGGCTGTCCGAGCCCCTGTCCAGCAAGATCCAGAACCAGCGCAACAAGATCGCCGGGAAGCTCCATCACGAGGGCGTCCTCACCACCACGATTTCGACCTTCAACAACCGCATCCGCGGGCTTCAGGGCAACATCCGCGGGCTCCAGCAGCGCGAGGAGGCGATCCAGAGCGACCTCGACCAGAAGCGCGCCGAGCTCGCCGCGATCCAGAACAAGCTGCAGGTGGCGCGCGACCGGCTCGCCCGCCTGAAAGCGCGGCTCGCCCTGTCGATGAAGCAGCTCGCGGCGCGGCTCGTGGACGAGTACGAGGCCGACGAGCCCGACATGGTCACGGTGATCCTCGAGTCGCACGGCTTCGACGACCTGCTGACGAGAGCCGACTTCATGCAGCGGATCTCGCACCAGGACCAGCAGGTGGTGGGCACCGTGAAGGTGCTCAAGGCGCAGACCGCCCAGCAGGCCAAGGACCTGGCCGTGCTCGAGGGGAAGGCACAGGACGCGGCCAACGCGATCCTCGCCCAGCGCAACGCGGTGGCCGCCTCGAAGGCGAAGCTGGTGACCAGCCGCGACTCGCTACAGCGAGCCCGCGACGGTCGCCAGGTCGTGCTCTCGCGCGTGCGCTCGAGCAGGGTCCACGCCCAAGAGGATCTGAAGACGATGCTCGCCCAGCAGCAGTCGATCCAGAACCAGATTCAGAGCAACTCGGGTGGCCCGTTCAAGCACGGCTCGGGCCAGCTGATCTGGCCGGTCAACGGGCCGATCACCTCGCCCTTCTGCGAGC
This sequence comes from Thermoleophilaceae bacterium, assembly GCA_036555755.1. GTDB lineage: Bacteria > Actinomycetota > Thermoleophilia > Solirubrobacterales > Thermoleophilaceae > JAICJR01. The sequence goes on along the minus strand of DATBKS010000027.1, from coordinate 382 downwards.
GGCGCCCGTGGGAGGCCTGCCACCCGGGCATCGACATCGGCGTGCCGGAGGGGACGCCCATCCACGCCGCCGACTCCGGCCGCGTGAGCATCGCCGGCTGGGTGAGCGGCTACGGCAACTACACCTGCATCCAGCACACCGCGACGCTGTCCACCTGCTACGGGCACCAGTCGCGCATCGAGGTGAGCGTCGGGCAGTCGGTGTCGCAGGGCCAGGTGATCGGGCTCACCGGTTGCACGGGCCTCTGCTTCGGGCCGCACCTCCACTTCGAGGTGCGCATCAACGGCTCGGTCGTCAACCCGATGAATTACTTGTAGATGGCCGAGGACCTCGTCGGACCTGACCTGTTCGATGAGGACTATCTCTGGTTTATGGGTGACCT
>DATBKS010000026.1:0-2213 GCA_036555755.1 Thermoleophilaceae bacterium | reverse complement strand
CGGGCAGCCGCGTGACGAAATGCAGCTCGTCGGGGCCCTCCAGCGAGAAGCTGTCTGACGCCCCCGGCGCGATGTCGATCAGGAGCGCCGGCTCGTGCCAGCGAGTGTCCTGCTCGGCATCGATATAGACCGGGACGCCATCGATCTCACCGAGCAGCACGTCGTTCGGGCCGGGCGGCATCTCGCTCTGGGTAAGGCACATCGGGGAGCTGCCGTCGCAGCAGCCCCCCGACTGGAACAACGCAATCGGCCCGTGCTCGGCCTGGAGGCGGCGGATCGTCTCGATCGCCGCCTTGGTGGCCTTTACACGTTCGCTCATCGGCTTAGAAGAAGCCGAGCGGCTTCGGGTCGTAGCTCACGAGCATGCACTTCGTCTGCGTGTAGTGGTCGAGCATCATCTTGTGCGTCTCCCGCCCAACACCCGACTGCTTGTAGCCGCCAAAGGCAGCGTGTGCCGGATAGAGGTGGTAGCAGTTCGTCCACACCCTTCCGGCCTTGATGCCGCGGCCCATCCGGTAGGCACGGCTTCCGTCCCGTGACCACACGCCGGCACCGAGGCCGTACAACGTGTCGTTCGCGATCTTCAGCGCCTCCGCCTCGTCCTTGAAGGTGGTGAGCGCCAGCACGGGACCGAAGATCTCCTCCTGGAACACGCGCATGTCGTTCGTGCCCTTGAGCACGGTTGGCTTGTAGTAGTAGCCGCCCTCGAGCTCGCCGTCGTGATGCCAGCGCTCGCCACCGATGAGCACCTCGGCGCCCTCGTCGCGCCCGATCTGCACGTAGCTCTCGATCTTCTCGAGCTGCGCGGCGGACACCTGCGGGCCGATCTGCGTGGAGAGGTCGAGCGGATGCCCGCCCTTGATCGCCTCGATGCGCGGAAGGACACGCTCGATGAACTTCTCGTAGATCGACTCCTGGACAAGCGCGCGGGACGGACACGTACACACCTCGCCCTTGTTGAAGGCGTAGAGCACGAGCCCCTCGATCGCCTTGTCGAGGAAGTCGTCGTCGGCGGACATCACGTCCTCGAAGAAGATGTTCGGCGACTTGCCGCCCAGCTCCGTGGTCGAGGGGATGATGTTCTGCGCGGCGTACTGCATGATCAGCCGCCCGGTGACCGTCTCGCCGGTGAAGGCGATCTTGGCGATCCGTTTGCTGGAGGCCAGCGCGCGCCCGATCTCCGCCCCCGGGCCGTTCACGACGTTGATCACGCCTGGCGGCACGATGTCCTCAATCAGCTCGCAGAACTTGAGGATCGACCATGGGGTCGGACTAGCGGGCTTCACCACCGTGCAGTTGCCGCCGGCGAGCGCCGGGGCGATCTTCCACGCCGCCATCAGCAGCGGGAAGTTGAACGGGATGATCTGACCTACCACGCCCAGCGGCTCGCGGAAGTGGTAGGCGACGGTGTCCTTGTCAATCTCCGCGACCGTGCCCTCCTCGCCGCGGATCGCTCCGGCGAAGTAGCGGAAGTGGTCGGCGGCCAGCGGGATGTCGGCAGCGAGGGTCTCGCGGACCGGCTTGCCGTTTTCCCAGGTCTCCGCGACGGCGAGCATCTCCTTGTGCTCGTCGATCGCGTCCGCGATCGCGTTCAGCACGGCTGCGCGCTCGGTGAGCGAGGCGTCGCCCCAGGCGTCCTTGGCCGCGTGGGCGGCGTCGAGAGCGAGCTCGATGTCGTCCGCCGTCGAGCGGGGGACCTCGCAGAACGGCCTGCCGGTTACCGGGCTCAGGTTCTCGTGGTACTCGCTGTTGCTTGGCGGTATCCAGCGGCCCGCGATGAAGTTCTCATAGCGGGACTTCAGCTCCACCAGGCTGCCCGGCCGCCCGGGGGCTTCGTATGCAGTAGGGACATCAACGATGGCCATGTCGTCCTCCTTGGGAGATCTGCAGCACACTCCAAGGGCATCACTCAGAGGCCATCCGGGCATCGGGGCAGGCCACTACAAATCGCTGCGGGAAACCCACACCTGACCACAGAGGCACGAGCGCTGATGAGCGCCTACCCCTCGGCGGCCATCTCAAATGGTTGCCACCGGACCGCCGCCGGTGGAACACCTCAGTGACCCGCCGACGGGCGACTACTGGCCGCGCAACTTGCCCAGGCCGGATGCCGGCTTCCGCCCAATTGCACGGTGACAGCCGGGCTGAGCGCCACCCTCCAAGGTCAGATCAGCCACTCGCCGTGGTGCATGACGCGCACGGGGAAGCCGTGG
>DATBKS010000025.1:0-13909 GCA_036555755.1 Thermoleophilaceae bacterium | reverse complement strand
GTCGGCCTGGAGCGGCGCTCCGAGCGGCGACAGCATGATGTCGTACTTCTTCTCCTGGGTTCGGGCGTCGATCACCGAGACCGAGCGGCCGAGCCAGTTGGTCACGTACGCCTTGCGGCCGTGGCGCTCGAACGCGATGGCGAAGGGCTCGCGGTGAATGCCGAGGTCGATCAGGCCGGTGACGGTGTTGGTGGCCGGGTCGATCACCGTGACCTGGTGGCCGGGCGGGTTGTCCTGGCTGGCGGGCCCGGCGAGGTCGTTGGCCACGTAGATGCGGTCGCCGATCGGGGTGTGCCCGTAGGCCATTCCGGCGGGGAACCAGGGAGTGGCGATGTCGCTCGTCTGCGTGAGCTTGTTCGGCGCGACGTCGAAGGCGTGCACCACGTTCTCGCCGCCGCCCGACATCCACGCGCGCGTGCCGTCGGGGGAAAACACAACGCCCTGGAAGACGGACTCGCCAAGGCGTCCGTCGTAGGGCACCCAGTCCGTGCGGCCGCCCGCGCTGAGGTTGAAGAGGTCGGCGCTCTGGAAGCGCGCGGCGCCACTCGACGCGGTGAGGGCGAGATTGCCGTCAGGCGACAGCGCGGTGCCGAGCGGCCCCTGGAAGCCGCCGACGGCGGGGGAGACGAGCAACTGCGTGCCCACCGGGTTGACGATCCAGCCCGACGGGGTCCGCACGATTGCGCCCGCGGTCGCCGGCAGCACGAAGAGCGTCAGGACGGCGGCGGCCAGGGCGGCGAGTTTCCGGGCAGAGGCCAACTTTTCTTCAACACCCGGCCGCGGGGGAGTTGCGCTCATGCGCCGAGTGCGGAGGGGACGTCGTCGACGATCAGGCAGTCCACCTTGGCAGCCTCGAGCTTCGCTCGCTGCTCGGCGTCGGGGCACCAGCCCACCACCTGGAGCCCGGCGTCGTGTGCGACCTTGATCGCCGCGGCCAACTCCTCCGGCTCCTGCTGCATCGATTGCACGTGGGGCGCCACCACGTCCATGCCCAGGTGCACCGCCGCGGGAATGGCCTTGCGCAGCGGGAAGCGGATCCAGGTGAGGAGGCCGACCGGTAGCTGCGGCGCCCGCTCGCGGACGATGAGCGGGGCGGATGCGTCGAAGCTCGTGAGCAGCAGCTTGCGTCGCCCGGCGTGCTTCAGCGCCAGGTCGGCGGCGAGGGCGGCGGTGGTCTCCTCGCGCGTGCGCTGTGCGTCCTCGATGGCGGTCTTGATCTCGAGGTTGACGCCGATCTCGGGCGGCAGCTCCTCGAGCAGCTCGTCGATCCGCATGAGGCCTGCCTCCGTGGCAGGTTCGAGCGGGTCGTGCGATGCCACCAGCACGCCGTCGGCCGTGCGCCGCACGTCGGTCTCAACCCACGGAATCCCCGCCGCCACCGCCGCGCGGAACGAGCCGAGGGTGTTCTCCATCTGCCCACCGACCACGCCCCTGCCGCTGCCGCGATGGCCGCAGAGCACGGGGACATCGTCGAACACACGCGCCGGCGGCTGCACCATGGGGTAGCTTGCCACGCTGTGCCGACGCCTGCCCTAAGCCTGGTTTTGGTGGTGCACCGTGAGCAGGGCTTCGTGCCCGAGCTCGCGGCATCCGTGCTCGAACAGGGGTACACCGACCTCGAGTTGGTGGCCGTGGACGACGCATCGCCGGACCACGCGCCCGCGCTGCTCGACCAGCTGGCGGAGCGGGATTCGCGCGTGCGCGTGAGGCATCTGCCCGAGCGCGTGGGGTTCGGCGAGGCGCGGAACGTCGGGCTCAAGATGGCGGAGGGCGAGTTCGTGTGGTTCGTGAACACGACGGACCTCGTGCGCTCCCTGGTCGCGCCGCCGGACGCCGACTTCGTGACGATCCCGTGGGCGCGTTTGAGCGTGCTCGGGGAGGAGAAGCCGGGCACGCCGCCCGATCCGAACGGGGCGGATGCGGTGCGGGCCTGGGAGAAGCTCTTCCGGCGCTCGCTGCTGTCCGGCCTGCACTTCGGGCCCGGGCTCGGGAGCGCTCTGACGATCACCTGGCCGGCGTTCTTCCGGGCCGAGTCGCTCATGCCGTGGCAGGGCACGGAGTACGTGCGCCGCGAGCCGCCGAACGCGGAGCGCGAGGAGGGCAGCCCGTTCGACGTGTTCGCCCAGTACGACGCGGTGTTCGAGCACGCGGCGAGCGCCCCCGACGACCGCCGGGGGCTGGTGCCGAACGCGATGCTGCGGCACGAGCTGCGTCTGCTCGGGTCCCAGGTGCCGGACGGCGAGCGGCGCGAGTTCTTCGAGCGCATGGCGGAGGCCTACCGGCAGCACAAGCGGGGGGACGAGCCGCCGCTCGGGTCGCGTTCTTTGGAACTGCGCGCGCGGCTTGTGGAGCGCGGCGACTGGCGCGCCTACCAGGCGTTCGAGAGCTCGCTTGAGCTGCGGAGCACGCCGCGGCGTGCCCGTCGCGCGGCGGGCAAGCTCAAGCGCGCCTTGAAGCCCGCCGGCCGCAACGACCGCCAGAAGCTCTATCGCGCGCGGCAGAAGCAGCCGCTCGACCCGCAGCTCGCCGTCTTCGCTGCCTACTGGTACCGCGGCTACTCGTGCAACCCGCGCGCGATCTACGAGCGGGCGCGGGAGCTCGTGCCCGACATCCACGGCGTGTGGGTGGTGAACACCGACGGCGCCTCGAGCATTCCCGACGGAGTGGACTACGTGATGGGAGGGTCGCCCGACTACTTCGACCTGATCGCGCGCGCGTCGTGGTTCGTGAACAACGTCAACTTTCCCAACAACATGGTCAAGCGCGAAGGCCAGGTGCACGTGATGACCCACCACGGCACTCCGCTGAAGAAGATGGGGCTCGACCTGCAAGTGGAGCGTGGCGCGGCGCTGCTCAGGCGCTGTGCGCGCTGGGACTACAGCGTGTCGCAGAACGCGTTTACCACGCCGATCTGGGAGCGCGTGTACCCGACCCGCTACGAGTCGCTCGAGACGGGCTTCCCGCGCAACGACGCGCTCGCGAACGCGACGGATGAGGATGTCGCGCGCGTGCGCGAGGCGCTCGGGATCGAGCCCGGGCGGCGCGTGGTGCTCTACACGCCGACGCATCGCGAGTACCTGGAGGACTACGTGCCGGTGCTCGACCTGGCTGCCGTTGCGGACGGGCTCGGGGACGACTGGCTCGTGCTCGCCCGTGCGCACTACTTCTACGAGTCCGACGAGGCGATGCGCGAGCTGCACCGCGCCGGGCGGCTGATGGACGTGTCGAAGCACCCGTCGATCGAGGATCTGTGCATCGCCGCGGACGTGCTCGTGACCGACTACTCGTCGATCATGTTCGACTACGCCGTGCTCGACCGTCCGATCGTCATCCACGCGCCCGACTGGGACGAGTACCGCACGCGCCGCGGCACGTACTTCGACCTGATGAGCGAGCGGCCCGGGCCGATCACGACCTCCGAGGCCGAGCTGGTGGAGGCGCTGCGCTCGGGCGAGGAGGACGTGCGTGCGCGCGCAGAGTTCCGGGCGAAGTTCTGTTACCTGGAGGACGGGCACGCGGCCGAGCGCGTGGTGCGGCGCGTGTTCCTGGGGGAGAAGGACGCGGCTTCGGCAGTGACCCGACCGGAGGTGGTGGCGGGATGAGCCGGCTGGTGCTCGTGGCGGGTGTGGGGCGGAGCGGCACCAGCCTGATGACCGGGATCCTCGGCCAGGTGGGCTTCCACATCCCGCAGCCGGAGATCGGCGCGGACGAGACGAACCCGAAGGGCTTCGGCGAGCCGGCCTGGGTCGTGAACTTCCACCAGCGCGTGATGCGCAGGCGGCGCGTGACGGTGTTCGACGCGCGCCCGCACGCGTGGGAGGTGACCGACGCCGTGGCGGACGACGCCGAGGTGCGGTCCGAGCTGCGCGCGTGGCTGAAGGGCGAGCTTGCCCAGGCCGACGCGGTGGTGGTCAAGGACCCGCGCGTGGGCTGGTTCCTGCCGTTGTGGACGGGCTGCGCTTCCGATGTGGGCGCGCCGGCCGCGTTCGTCTGCATGCTGCGCCACCCGGCGGAGATCCTCGCGAGCGCGCGCAAGTGGTATGGCGACTGGCAGACCGACGCGAGTCGCGCCGCCGCATGGATCAACGTGATGCTCGAGACCGAGCGCAAGACGCGCGAGATGCCGCGCGCGTTCGTCCGCTACGAAGATTTGCTTGCGGATTGGGAGCGCGAGCTGCGCCGGACGGGCGAGGCGATCGACGATCCGATCCTGTCCGGGATGGACCGCTCGCGCTTCCCCGCGGTGGACGAGTTCGTCGACCCGACGCTGCACCGCAACCGCCGCGGCTGGGAGGGGCTCGAGGTGCCGGATTCAGTCCGCGAGCTCGCCGACCGCGTGTGGTTCGAGCTGCAACCGCTGGCCAACACCGGCGGTGACGGCCACGGCGTGCGCACGGTGCTCGACGCCTCGCACGACGAGTACAAGGCGCTGTACGGGGAGGCCGAGGCGATTTCGCAGTCGTCGGTGACCGCCGTGAAGCCGCGCAAGAAGGCGGGCGGCGGGCCGCCGCCGTCGCTGCGCGTGCGGGTGGCGCGGCGCATACCGCCGGGCGCGCGCAAGCAGCTCAGGCGGCTCGTGGGTCGCTCGGGCTCGGGATGAGCACGCCGCTCATCACGGTCGTCGTCCCCATCTACAACGTCGAGGAGTACCTCGCTGCGTGCCTCGACTCGATCGCCCACCAGACGCACGAGAACCTCGAGGTGATCATGGTCAACGACGGGTCGACCGACGGCAGCGCCGTGATCGCCGAGGAGTACGCCGCGCGCGATTCGCGCTTCCGGTTGATCACGCAGGAGAACGGCGGGCTGAGTCGCGCGCGCAATACGGGCGCCGATGCCGCCACCGGGGAGTTCCTCGCGTTCGTCGATAGCGACGACGTGATCCCCCGCGACGCCTACGAGCTGCTCATCACGCCGCTGCAGGAGACCGGCTCCGATTTCGCCACCGGCAACGTCATGCGCCTGATGACGACGGGACTCACGCCGGCGCGCTTCGTGGCCAAGGTTTTCGAGCGCACCCGGTTGAAGACGCACGTGACCAAGTTCAGGCCGCTGCTCGTCGACCGGATCGTGCCCAACAAGTTGTGGCGGCGCTCGTTCTGGCAGGCGCAGGGCTTCCGCTTCCCGGAAGGTGTCGTGCACGAGGACATCCCGGTGGTGCTGCCCGCGCAGCTCGCCGCGCGCTCGGTGGACGTGATCGCGGATCCGGTCTACCTCTACCGCGTGCGCGAGGGGTCCGACCTCTCCATCACGCAGCGGCGGCTCGAGATGGGCGCCCTCACCGCCCGCGTGGACGCGGTGGAGCACGCGCGCGATTACTTCGCGGAGAAGGGCGCGAAGCGCGTAAAGCGCTGGTACGAGGAGAGCGTGGTGGCGGAGGACCTGCGCTACTACCTCGACGTCCTCGACGGCGCGACCGACGAGTACCGCGAGCTGTTCCTCGACCGTGTGAACGGCTTCCTCGACGGGGCGAGCCGCGGGATCTACGACGACCTGTCGGCGATGAACCGGCTCAAGTGGTGGCTCGTGCGCCATCGCCGGATGCCCGAGCTGCTGGAGGTTCTGCGCTTCCAGAAGGAGCGCCTGCGCGAGACCCCGCCGGTTCGGATCGGCCGGAGGTGGTACGGGGACTATCCCTTTCGCGACGATCCCGAGCTGAAGATCCCGCGCTCGGTCTTCCGGCTGGGCGAGGAGCTGGTGGTGTCGCCCCGGGTGGACGACCTGCGCTTCGAGGGCGACGAGCTGAAGATCGCGGGCTACGCGTTCATCGCGGGGATCGGGGCGCCGACGGCGGAGACGCAGAAGGTGACGGTCACGGTGGTGCGGCGGGGGCGGGCGCTGCGGTTGCGGATGCGCACCTCGGCGATTCGTTTGCGGGCTCAGGTGGTTCACCGGCCCGATGTGACCGCGAGCACGACGCAGGCGTCGGCGGACGTGCAGTGGTCGGGCTTCGAGGCTGTCTTGAAGCCGCGCAAGCTGCGCTTGCTCGGGCGCTGGCGGCCCGGCACGTGGGATCTCTACGTGACCGCGCGGGCGGGCGGGGTCACGCGCCGGCGCTCGCGCTTCCTGGTGGACAGCCCGCGGCCGGTGCGGGCGGTGGACCACGTGCTGCCGGACGGGATGTTCTTGAAGGTGTCGCCCGCGACGACGGGCGAGATCGCGGTGCACCTGCGCGACGGTTGGGCGAGCATCGTCGGGCATCGGGTCGTGGAGGACGCGGTGGAGCTGTCCGGGCGGATGCACGGGCCCGGGGACAGGCTTCGCTTCGCGCGGCCAGGGTCCGAGAAGCTCGAGTACCCGCTTGAGCGGTCGGGGTCAGGCGGTGGCGAGTTCACGGTGCGTGTGCCGCTCGGCGACCTCGGCGCGGCGGTGGAAGTGGCGAGCCCCGAGCCCGACGGCACCGACTACGCGGGCGCGAAGGTGTGGAACCTCTGGACGGTGGGGAAGGACGCGCCCAACCGGCGGGTGTCGCTCGAGGAGCACGTGCGCGAGGGCGCGTGGAAGAGCGGCGACGACGAGCTGGCGCTGATTCGCTCGGGGGACGGCGACGCGCTGCTGATCGCGCGCGCCCCGCAGCCGGTGGTGGACGAGGCGCGCTGGACCGAGGCGGGGGAGATCGAGTTGTCGGGAGAGATGTGGCCCGGCGCGGCTTCATTCGACGAGTTCGTGCTTGTGGGGCGGCTGCATCTCGACCAGCATCCGTTCCCGCTGCGGGTGGAGGGTCGGCGCTGGTACGTGACGCTGACGCCTGGGCACGTGCGCTCCTTGGCCGGCGAGCTGCCGTTGCAGGAGGGGAACTGGGAGCTGTTCGCGCGGAGGGGCGGGGTGACCGAGCGGTCCGCCATGACGCGCGTGCTGATGACGCAGCAGCTGTTCGACTCGCTGCCGATGCGGCACGTGATCGGGCACAAGACGTTCCTGCTCACGGTGACAGCGGAGCTCCAGCCGGTGGTCACCGCGTTCCGCGACCTCGACGACGACGGCGAGCGCGGCCGCTACTGGCAGCGGCGCCTGCGCCAGGGCGCGTACGAGTCAGAGCACGACGCGCCGCTGCGCGATGCCGTGGTTTACCTGAGCTTCGGCGGACGGCAGTTCTCGGACAGCCCGCGTGCGCTGTACGAGGAGCTGCGGCGGCAGGAGTCGCCGGTCGAGCACCTGTGGGTGGTGAGCGACGCGCGCTGCGTCGTCCCTGATGACGCCACCGTGCTGCGCTCCGGCAGCCGCGACTACTACTCGGCGCTGGCTGATTCACGCTTCGTGGTCGCGAACGGCTTCCTCCCCGACTGGTTCCGGCGCCGTCCCGATCAGGTCGTGGTGCAGACGCTGCAGGGCACGCCGCTCAAGCGCATCGGGCTCGACGTGCCGCACCTGAAGAGCGTGATGCGGCGCTCGTGGAAGTGGGCGGCGCAGGTGGGGAGCTGGGATTACCTGCTGTCGGGGAGTGCGTTCGCGACGCCGCTGCTGCGGCAGGCGTACGGGTTCGAGGGGGAGATGCTCGAGTTGGGGCTGCCGCGAAACGACGTTTTGGCGGACCCGGAGGCGCGCGGTGCGGTGGTGCGGATGAGCCTTGGTCTGTCGCCCGATACGCGCGTCGTGCTTTACGCGCCCACGTACCGCGATCACGTGGTCGACCGCCGCGGGCGCTACCGGCTCGACCAGCACCTGGACGTCGAGCGCGTGATGTCGGCGCTCGGGCCGGACGTCGTCTTGCTCATTCGCAAGCACCCGCTCGTGGCGGACCCGGTGCTGACCGGGGACAACCCGCGCGTGCACGACGTGTCCGCGTGGCCGGACGCGACCGAGCTGCTTGCGGCCGCGGACGTGCTCGTCACCGACTACGCGTCGCTGGCGTTCGACTTCGCGAACACCGGGCGGCCGATGCTGTTCTTCGCGTACGACCTGGATGTCTACCGCGACGAGATCCGCGGCTTCTACGTGGACTACGCGGCCGAGGTGCCGGGGCAGATCGTGCGGACGACGGACGAGCTGGCGGAGGCCTTGCGTGATCTGGACGGCGTGCCGGCGGCGTACGCGGAGCGCTACAGCGCGTGGCGCGAACGCTTCTGCTCGCTGGACGACGGCGGCGCGTCGGCGCGGCTTGTGGAGAAACTGTTCTGATGGCGCGGCGGATCGTGACCGGGCATGACGCGGACGGGAAGTCGGTCGTGTTGTCGGACGGCCCGACACCGACGGTCCGGGAGCTGCCGGAGGACGGCTCGCGCTTCTTCGACATCTGGGCGACGAGCGGGAGTCCCGCGCCGGTGGCGCCGTCGGTGGACGCCGAGCCGACGGGCGGGGAGTCGCTGATCGCGCCGCCTGCGGGCGGGAGCGTCGTCCGCATCGTCGAGATCGCGGCGGGCGGCGCCTCGCCTATGCACCGGACCGAGACGGTGGACTACGGGATCCTGCTCGAGGGCGAGCTGTTCATGGTGCTCGACTCGGGCGACGAGGTGAAGCTCGCTCCAGGCGACGTGGTCGTGCAGCGCGGCACCGACCACGCCTGGCAGAACCGCTCGGACGCGGTCGCACGGATGGCGTTCGTCCTGCTGGACGGCGAGTTCTCGGACGAGCTGCGCGGGCTCGCGCCCGAGCACTAGGTCAGTACTCGATCACGCTGCGGATGCCGTCCTGGGCCTCCATCAGCTCGAAGCCCTTGTTCACGTCGTCGAGCGTGATGCGGTGGGAGATGAACGGGTCGACATCGATGTCGCCGTCAAGGTAGCGCTGCACGAGCTCGGGCACCTGGTCGCGGCCCTTGACGCCGCCGAACGATGAGCCCGCCACGCGCCGGCCGGTGATCAGGAAGCGTGGGACGATGTCGAGCGTCTCGCCCTTGCCGGCAACGCCGATCACGGTGCACAGGCCCCAGCCCATGCGCGCGGACTCGACCGCCTGGCGCATGACTGAGACGAGGCCGGTGGCCTCGAAGGTGTAGTCGGCGCCGAAGCCGCCGGTCTCCTCGAGGATGCGGTCGGTGGTGTGCTCGTCGGCCTTCCAGAGATCGGTGGCGCCCTGGCCCCTGGCAAGCTCGAGGCGGTCGTCGGAGAGGTCGACGCAGACGATCCGCTCCGCGCCCTGCAGCCGGCAGCCCGCGACGGCTCCTAGGCCGACCATCCCCGCGCCGAACACGACGCACGTCGACCCGGGCGCCACCTTCGCCGTGTTCATCGCGGCGCCGAGCCCCGTGGAGAGGCCGCAGGCGAACAGGCAGGCGCGGTCGAGCGGCGCGTCCTGCGCGACCTTCGCCAGCGCGATCTCCGGCATGACCGTGTACTCCGCGAACGTCGACGTCCCCATGAAGTGGCGGATCGACTCGCCGTCGCGCGAGAGCCGAGTCGTGCCGTCCGGGAGATAGCCCTGGTTCTGCTGCTCGCGGATCGCAAGGCAGAGATTGGTGCGCGGGTCGCGGCAGTGGACGCACTCGCGGCACTGCGGTGAGAAGAGCGTGACCACGTGGTCGCCCACGGCGACCGAGGTGACGCCCGCGCCGACGCGCTCGACGACGCCGGCTCCCTCGTGGCCCAGCACCGTCGGCGAGTAGCCGGAGGGGTCGGCGCCGGAGGCGGTGTAGAGGTCCGTGTGGCAGACCCCGCAGGCGACGAGCCGGACGAGCACCTCGCCGGGCTCGGGCTCCGCGAGGTCGAGCGCCTGCACCTCCAGCGGCGCGCCGAAGCTCTCGAGGACGGCGGCTCGGATCTTCATGCCCCGATTCTCTCAGCGCGGCAAGGCCGCGCGAAACCGTACCGGCGCTAGCCGGATCCTTCGTGGCGCGCTCGGAGGATCGCCCGCACGTCGGCGACCGGGCCGAGGTGCGCGAGCTTGTCCGGGTTGATGACGCCTCGGATGGTTTGGATCACGCCGCCGGCGACGTCGACGGCCAGCACGCTTCCGATCCGACCCTCTGCGTCGAGGAACATGACGCCCGGCTGGCCGTTGAGCTCGGTGAGCCGCCACGTCACGCCGTACTCCCGGACCTGCGCGAAGACGCCGGCCATCAGCTTCGACACTCGCTCCCGGCCCACGATCGGGTGTGGCCAGGACGGCGCCTTCCCGCCGCCGTCGCCGTAGACGACCACGTCGTCGGCGAGCATCTGCTCGAGCGCCTCGACGTCGCCCTCCTCGGCGGCCGCGAAGAACCGGTGCGCCAGCTCCTCGCGCTGCTCCTTTGACGCGTCGAAGCGCGGCTTCCCGTCGTCGATGTGCCGCCGTGCGCGCACGTACAGCTGGCGGGAGTTCGCCTCGCTCTTCCCGACGACGCTCGCGATCTCGTCGTAGCCGTAGTCGAAGACCTCGCGGAGCAGGAACACGGCCCGCTCGACCGGCGAGAGCGTCTCGAGCAGGACGAGGAACGCCATCGACAGCGAGTCGGCGGTCGCGGCGTGCTCGGCCGGCCCCGGCGCCGGGTCGGTGAGGAGCGGCTCCGGCAGCCACTCGCCCACGTAGTGCTCGCGCCGGACGCGCGCCGACCGCAGCTGGTCGATGCTGAGCCGCGTCGTGATCGCGGACAGATACGCCTTGGGCGAGTCGATCTCCTCGCCCTCCGCGAGCACGCGGTGGAAGCGCAGGAGCGTCTCCTGGACGACGTCCTCCGCCTCGCCAACGCTCCCGAGCATCCCGTAGGCGATCGAGAACAGCAGCGGCCTGAGCTCCTCGTACGGCGCGGTCTCCATACCCCTCAAGACGGGATAGCAGCTCCCGCTGTGACATGTCACAGCCAACCGTTCGATCTCGTCTTGGAGTCCGAAAGCAATCGAACGGAGGCAGTCATGAAGATCCTGATCGTGGGAGCGAGCGGTGCAATCGGTACGCGCCTCGTCCCGATCCTCGTCGGAGATGGGCACGAGGTCGTGGGCACGTCCCGCTCGCCGGAGAAGGCGGAGCGGCTGCGGAAGCTCGGCGCGGAGCCGGTGCTGCTCGACCTGCTCGACGAGGCGGCTGTGGGCCGCGCCGTCGGGGCGGTCGCGCCGGAGGTGATCGTCCACGAGGCGACGGCGCTGTCCAACCTCGGCACCAACCCGCGCCACTTCGACGACGACTTCGCGGTCACGAACCGCCTGAGGACGGAGGGGACGGACCACCTCCTCGCCGCGGCGCGGGCGACCGGCGTCCGCCGCTTCCTGGCGCAGAGCTTCGCCGGGTGGCCCCAGGCTCGCGACGGCGGCCCCGTCCTGACCGAGGACGCGCCGTTCGACCCGAGCCCGCCGAGGAGCGCCCGGCAGGGAATGGCGGCGATCCGCCACCTCGAGGCGGCGGTCACCGGCGCCGAGGGCCTCGAAGGCGTCGTGCTGCGCTACGGCGGCTTCTACGGGCCGGGTACATCCCTGACGCGGGACGGCGAGCACACCGAGGCCGTCCGCAAGGGGGCCTTCCCGATCGTCGGCTCGGGAGCGGGCGTCTGGTCGTTCGTCCATGTCGACGACGCCGCGAGCGCGACCGCCGCGGCCGTCGTCCGGGGCGCACCGGGCGTCTACAACGTCGTCGACGACGAGCCGGCACCGGTCTCGGAGTGGCTGCCGTACCTCGCCGAGCTGCTGGGCGCGAAGCCGCCCCGGCACGTCCCGGCGTGGATCGCCCGCATGGCCGCCGGGGAGCTCGGGGTCGCGATGATGACGACCGTCCGCGGCGCCTCGAACGCGAAGGCGAAGCGCGAGCTCGGCTGGGAACCGCGGCATCCGAGCTGGCGGCAGGGGTTCGTGGAGATGCTCGCCGAGCCCGTTCCCACCCGACGAGCCGCTTGAAAGCGACTGCGCGGCGCGCCCGTCAGGACGAGGGCGCGCCGCGCGGGTCGTCCTGCACGTACGGCTCGGCCTTGGGGCGCTTGTCCACGATCACGTAGTCGTCCGTCCACTCGACGGCACGCTCGATCTCGGGGGTCTCGTGGCCGGGGCGGACGACGAAGCGGTCGTCCTGCGCGCGGACCCGGTCGTACACCTCGAGCGGCACGCGCACACGCTGCCCGCAGCCGTTCTCCACGCCGCACTCGCACAGGAACTCGAACGTCCCGTCGGGTGCCCATGCCTCGGCCTTCTCGCCGAGCGACGCGATCCGCTCGTTGACCTCGCGGAAGAGGGCCTCGTTGCGCGCCTGCCTGGCGAACCGCTCTTCGAGTGCCATGCCGGTGTTCTAACCAGCCTGCCGCCGTGCGAATCTTCGGTCACGTGACCTCGGACGACGTCCTCGAGCTGCTCGACCGCCTCGACGCGGCCGGGATCGAGTGGTGGGTCGACGGCGGCTGGGGCGTCGACGCGCTGCTCGGCTACGAGACCCGCCCGCACGACGACCTCGACCTCGCCGTTCCGGCGGCTGCGATCGCCCGTCTCGGCGAGGTCCTCCCGGAGTTCCGCCACATCAACCAACACGAGCTGCCGGCGTTCTACGTCCTCGAGGATCCCGGCGGCCGCACGCTGGACTTCCACCCGCTCGACTTCGACGAGGACGGCAACGGTCGGCGGCCGCAGCCGTCTGACCCGCCGGCGCTCTGGCCGCGCGCGGCACTCGAGGGGCGAGGAGTCGTCGCCGGCCGCGAGGTGCGCTGCACCACGCCGGAGTTCCAGGTCGAGTCGCACCTGTACGAGGGCTACGACGACGTCGACTGGTCGGCGGTCGTCTCGCTGTGCGAGCGGTTCGAGCTGCCGCTGCCGGAGGGCAGGCCGCCCGGGTTCGTGCACGAGCGCCGCAGCGTCCGCGTCGCGCCGGCGACGGAGGGACAGCTCCGCGAGGTCGTCGTCGGCGACCTGCAGGTGATGAGGAACCCGGTCGTCCTCGTGGAGTACGACCCCGGGTGGCCGCGCCTGTTCGAGCGCGAGGCCGAGCGGATCCGCGGCGCGCTCGGCGACCGGGCCGTCGCGATCGAGCACACCGGCTCCACGTCGGTTCCGGGTCTCGCCGCGAAGCCGATCATCGACATCACGCTCGTCGTCGAGGACACGACCGACGAGGACTCGTACGTCCCCGCGCTCGAGGCCGCGGGCTACGTCCTGAGGATCCGCGAGCCCGACTGGTACGAGCACCGGCTCTTCAAGGGGCCGGACACGAACGTGAATCTGCACGTCTTCTCACGCGGCTGCGAGGAGATCGAGCGCATGACGCGCTTCCGCGACTGGCTGCGCGCGAACGACGACGATCGCGAGCTCTATCTGCGGACGAAGCGGGAGCTGGCCACCCGCGACTGGAAGTTCGTCCAGAACTACGCCGACGCCAAGAGCGCGGTGGTTCAGGAGATCCTCGCCCGCGCGCTCGCGGCCCGCTAGCGCGCCTCGAGGTACCGCAGCACTGCGAGCACGCGCCGGTGATCCGTCTCCGCCTGGGGAAGCCGGAGCTTCTGGAAGATGCTCTTCACGTGCTTCTCGACGGCGCGCTGGGTGACCACGAGCTTCTCGGCGATCGCGACGTTCGAGCGGCCCTCCGCCATCAGGGCGAGCACCTCGCGCTCGCGCGGGCTGAGATCCTCGAGCGGCTCCCGCCGGCGCGTGCGCGCGAGCAGCTGGGACACGACCTCCGGGTCGATCACCGTGCCGCCAGCGCCGACGCGGTCGACGGTCTCGAGGAAGTCCGAGACGTCGGTGACGCGATCCTTGAGGACGTAGGCGATCCCGCCGAGGTCGCCCGAGAGCAGGTCGGTCGCGTAGTTCTCTTCGATGTATTGCGAGAGCACGAGCACCGCGAGCTCGGGCCACCGCGTTCGCAGCTCGAGCGCGGCGCGGATGCCCTCGTCCGTGTGCGTCGGCGGCATGCGCACGTCGAGCACGACGAGGTCGGGGCCGTCGGCGCCGACGACGTTCACCAGCTCGGCGGCGTCCCCGACCGATGCGACCACCTGGTGGCCGTTCGCCTCGAGCATCCGGACGAGCCCGTCGCGCAGGAGCGCGGAGTCCTCGGCGATCACGATGCGCACGGCAGCTCCGCAGAG
>DATBKS010000024.1:0-24054 GCA_036555755.1 Thermoleophilaceae bacterium | reverse complement strand
AGGTCGCCCTGGGGATCGAACAGGTACGCCCCGTCGCCGATCCCCTTCGCGTCGTTCTCGTTGTCGAAGATCGGCGTGTTGAGGCCCCAGTACAGGGTCTCCGGCAAGTCGTCGCCCTCGCCAACGTGCACGATGATGTGGTCGCCCGGCGCAATCGTCACGCCGGTGGGGAAGTGGTAGCGCCGCGTGGACGAGTCGCGCAGCCACCAGCCGTTCAGGCTCAGCGGCCGCGTGCCCTGGTTGTAGATGCGCACGTACTCGCCGTTGATGTTGATGCTGTCGTTGCCCGCGGCGTTGGGGTGCACGGTCAGCTCGATCGGGATGTCCTGATCCGGCCCGAAGCCGCAGAACGTCGTGTCGAACATCCCGATCCGCCGCTGCGCCGCCTGCTGCATCAGGAACATGTACTGGCGATTCCACGCCGTCTCGCGGCTGTTGGGCAGGAACAGCGCGAGCCCGCGCGACACGAGCAGGCTGTTGAGGTCGTGCCATGACCCGCGCACGTACACCTGGATGTCCTTGACGAAGCGCACGCCCGCCCGCGTGAGCCTGTTCTGGTAGACGAGCCGCATCCGGTCGTGGCTGCGCCGGATCATGCTCGTCACGAGATAAGTGGCCTGCAGCGCGTGGCACTCGCCCCGCTGCTTCGCGGCAATCTGGCTGTAGACCGACTGCTCCGTCGCATTCACGCCCGTGAAGCGGATGCGGTGGTTGCCGGCGCCCGGAATCCGCACGTCGACCGTGTCGCCGTCGTCGACGTAGTCGAGCTTCGCGTCCTCGGCGAAGCAGGTCGGGTCCGTCTGCCCCGGCTGGCACGGGACCTGGAAGATCTTCGACGCCGCCCTGGCCTGCCCGCAGAACAGGCAGGCAAGAGCAAGCGCCGCTGCGACAAGCGGCAGCGCAAATCGAACGGTCACAAGATCCCTGCGCACAACGGACGGAACACGGCGAGTCGAGGATAGGTGCGCGACTCGCCGCGTCCGCCGTCGTGCAATGAACCGCTCAGGCCGAGGCGTACATGAGCGAGCCGGGCGTGGTGAGCGACTCGCCGGTCTCGAGCAGCGTCTTGAGCCCGGAGAGGATCATCGGCCAGCCGCCGTAGATCTCGCCGTTCACGTCCTCGGGCAGCTGGTCGTGGGTCACGGTGAGCCGGCATGAGTCCTCCACCTGCTCGATGTCCCACGTCACCCGCGAGGTGCCCGCAGCCTTCACGTCGTCGCTCCAGAGCGCGTTGAATGACTGCACCAGCTTGCGCGGCGGATCGACCTCCAGGTTCTCACCCTCGGAGATCGTCACCCCCGCGCCCGGATGTACCGCCTTGTACGAGGACCCGTTGGTCCACTCGGACTCCACGCCGACGCCGAATGTGTACAGCGCGCGCATCTCGGGATCCGTGATCGCCTGCCACAGGCGCTGCGGCGTGGTCTTGATGTAGATCTCGAAAACCTTCTCCATGGTGTTCTCCTCAAGGTTGCGCTTGAGCCCGGTGAGCGCGGCGGCCCAAGGCTCGGCGTACTTGCTCACCCACCTGTCGTGGACGAGCCGGATCGGGACGGGGTTCAGGAAGTGCAACTTCTCGCGACCGCGCTTCTTGGTGGTCACGAGCCCGGCCTCCTCCAGCACCTTCAGGTGCTTCATCACGCCGAAGCGCGTCATCGGAAGCCGTCCCTCCAGTGCGCTCAGCGTCTGCCCGTCCTCTTTGAAGAGCTCGTCGAGCAGGCTGCGTCGCGTCGGATCTGCGAGGGCCTTGAACACGTCGTCCATGTCCGGAGAATAGGTGACCATTAGGTCACATGTCAAGTTGAGCGATGGATTCGCGGCGCGACCCGGATCTCCATTCCAAAGACCCCAATTGGATGGAGACCGAGATGAGCAAGAGAACGAGAACCTGGGTAGTGGCCCTGACCGGCATCGGCTCGCTGATGGCGGCGCTCGACACGCTCGTGGTGGCGTCGGCGCTCAGCACGATCCGGCTCGACCTCGGCGCGTCGGTCGAGCAGCTCGAATGGACGGTCAACGCCTACAACCTCAGCTTCGCCGTCCTGCTCATCACGGGCGCGGCCCTGGGCGACCGCTTCGGCCGCCGCAAGCTTTACGCGCTCGGCCTCGGCCTGTTCGCGCTCGCCTCGGCTGGCTGCGCACTGGCGCCCGACGTGGGAGTCCTCGTTGCCTTCCGCGCCGCCCAGGGCGCCGCGGCCGCGCTGATCCTGCCACTCGCCCTCACACTCCTCACCGCCGCCTTCCCGCCCGAGAAGCGCGGCGTGGCGCTCGGGATGTTCAGCGCCATCACCGGCATAGCAGTGGCCAGCGGCCCGCTGATCGGCGGCGCGGTGGTGCAGGGCATCGCCTGGCAGTGGATCTTCTGGATCAACGTGCCGATCGGCCTTATCGCTGCCCCGCTCGCTCTCGCGAAGATGAAGGAGGGCTACGGCCGCGACACCGGGCTCGACATCCCCGGCCTCGCTCTCGTCAGCGCTGGAGTGTTCGGCATCGTCTGGGGGCTCGTGCGCGGCAACAGCGCGGGCTGGGGCAGCACCGAGGTGGTCGCGTCGCTTGCCGCCGGACTCGCGCTGGTCGCGGTCTTCCTGGCCTGGCAGCGGCGCGCCCGCGAACCGATGATCCCGCTCCAGTTCTTCCGCTCGCGCGCGTTCTCGGCCGGTAACGCGTCGCTCTTCTTCCTGACGGCGTCGCTGTTCGCGAACGTGTTCTTCTACTCGCAGCTGTTGCAGAACGTGCTCGGCTACGACCCGCTCGGCACGGGCCTGCGCCTGATTCCCTGGACCGCCACGTTCATCACCGTGGCGCCGGTGGCGGGCTCGTTCGTCAACCGCATCGGCGAGCGCACGCTGATGGTGCTCGGCCTGACGCTGCAGGCGGCGGGCACGACGTGGATCGCGCTCATCGCCGATCCGAGCCTGCCGTACTCGCACCTGCTCGCGCCGCTGATCATGGCGGGCGTGGGCGTGTCGATGGCGATCCCGGCGGCCCAGACCTCCGTCCTCGGCGAGCTGGCCGAACACGACCTGGGCAAGGCCGCGGGCGTCAACAGCATGATGCGTGAGCTCGGCGGCGTCTTCGGCATCGCCGTGGTGGTCGCGGTGTTCGCGGGCGCTGGCAGCTACGCGTCCGCCCAGGCGTTCACCGACGGCTTCGCTCCCGCCATCGGAGTGGCCGCCGGCCTGGCGGCCCTTGGCGCGGTGTGTGGCCTCGGCCTGCCGTCGCGCCGCACCGCCGTCGAGCACGTCGGCGATCTCGCAATCCAGGAAGCAGGAGGTTGAAGATGAGAACCGTGATCGTTCGCTACAAGGTCAAGCCCGACATGGCAGAAGAGAACGAGGGGCTGGTGCGCGCCGTCTATGAGGAACTCGCGCAGTCTCAGCCCGACGGCCTCCGCTACGCCACGCTGCGGCTCGACGACGGCGTGAGCTTCGTCCACCTGGCGGAGATGGAGGACGGCGGCAACCCCCTCACCGCGGTGGCCGCCTTCCACCGTTTCTCGGAGAACGTGCGCGAGCGCTGCGACGAACCGCCCGTCGTGACCGACGTCAAGGTGGTCGGATCGTTCAAGCTGTTCGAGGCCGGCACATGATCGGCGCGAGCTACGTGAGCGAGCAAGGGCTACTCGAGGCGGCGAGGCAGGGCGACGAGGACGCGTTCGCCCAGCTCGTCGAGCCGCACCGCGGCGCGCTGCACGCGCACTGCTACCGGATGCTCGGGTCGGTGGCCGACGCCGAGGACGCGCTTCAGGAGACGCTGCTGCGCGCCTGGCGCGGGCTGCACCGCTTCGAGGGCCGCAGCTCGCTTCGCTCGTGGCTCTACACGATCGCCACCAACTCGAGCCTGAAGGCGATCGAGAAGCGGCCGAGGCGCGTGATCCCGATCGACTACGGCCCGCCCGGCGACCCGCACGAGGGTGTGGGCGAGCCGCTCGTCGAGTCGGTGTGGGTGGAGCCCTACCCGGACGAGCGCTTCGGCCTCGAGGACGGCTTCGCCTCTCCCGACGCCCGCTACGAGCAGCGCGAGAGCGTGGAGCTGGCCTTCATTGCGGCGCTCCAGCACCTGCCGCCGCGCCAGCGCGCAGTGCTGATCCTGCGCGACGTGCTCGGCTTCTCCGGCGACGAGGTGGCCGGCGTGCTCGACACCACGGCAACGTCCGTCTACAGCGCGCTCCAGCGCGCGCACAAGGTTGTGGACGAGCGGCTGCCCGAGCGCAGCCAGCAGGCCACGCTGCGGACGCTCGGTGACGACGAGGTGCGGCGGCTGGTCCAGGACTACGTCGAGGTCTGGGAGCGGAACGACGTCGACGCGCTCGTGGGCATGCTCGCGAACGACGTTGCGATCTCTATGCCGCCGACGGCCACCTGGTTCCGCGGCCGCGACATCGTGGTCGACTTCCTGGTGAGCCGTCCGCTGTCCGGCTCGCTGCGCTGGCGCGGCATCCCGGTGCGCGCCAACGGCCAGCTCGGCATCGGCTTCTACGTCTGGCGCGACGAGGAGCAGGCCTTCATGCCGCACGGCGTAAACGTGATCAGCCTGGAGGGCGACCGGATCGACGACATCGTCGCGTTCATCGACGCGAAGACAATCGAGGTGTTCGGTCTGCCGGAGCGGCTGCCGGAATGATCAGGAGTGGACGGCGCTGAACGTCAGCTTGCCGGTGTCACACGTTTCAACTGAGCCGTTGATGAAGTTCTGGTCGGTGGCGCGTACGAAGCCACTCGCCTTCTTGCCGCTCACCTTGATCGACAGCTCCGTGTAGCTCACCGGGTCCGGGGCGGACGTGTAGCCGTAGACCTTGAGGTGCATCGAGCCGGACTTGGACAGCCGCAGTCGGCTGAACGACGACACCAGCGCGACGGCCCCGCTGATGCTGCCGCCCTGGGGACACACGAGATTCACGGGCGGGTCGTCGCCCGAGTTGAAGCAGAAGCCCTTCCCCATCTTGCCCCGCCGCGCCTGCGGGTTGTTCAGGTTCTTGGGCGGCGCCACGCACTTGCCCTTCTTGATGCTGAACTTGAACGAGACGGCGCCGCTCGCCTTGAACTTGCCCGCGACGGGGGTCTTCGCGAACGCGATCGCGCAGATGGCCAGCAGCGCCAGCGCAGTGACCGCAGCTATGGCGCACCGGCGCCGCACGCGCCCAACCTAACCCGCGCGAGCGGTCGCGGTCAACCGTCGAGCTCGCCGGCGGCGATGCGCGCTCCCAGCTCCGCCCGCGAGCGCACCTCGAGCTTGCGGTAGACGCGCCCGAGCTGCGACTCCACGGTCTTCGGGCTCACCTGCAGCGAGCTCGCGATCTGGCGGTTGGTGAGCCCGGTGGCGGCAAGGCGCGCCACGCGCTCCTCGGAGGCGGTGAGCTCGTCGCGCGAACCTGCGCGCAGACCGAGCGCGGCCAGCTCGCTACGTGCCTGCTCGGCCCACAGCTGCGCGCCCACCTTCTCGAACATCGCGAGCGCCCGGTCGAGCGAGCGCTTGGCCTCGCTGCGCTCGCGCATGCGCCGCTGCATGCGGCCGAGGGCCAGCAGGGTGCGACCGTGCTCAACGGGCATCGGCAGTCGCCGGTGCGCGGCCAGCGCCCGCTGCAGCGCCTTCTCCGCGCCTCTCACATCACCCGCGGCGGCCAGCACGAGCGCGCGGCAGCGCCCGCCGACCGCGATCGCCCAGGTGCGGTCGAGCGCCTCGCCGCGCTCCTCGAGCAGCTCCACAAGCGGCTCCGCCTCTTCCACGCGGCCGCCGAGGATGAGCGCCTCCGCGGCGTCGCCGTAGACGAGCGCGCCGTCCGCCGCCGGCTCGGGCAGACCGCTTGCGATGGCGCCCTCGGCGAACGCTGCGAGCCGCGCCGCTGCGGCCTCGTGGTCGCCAACCGACAGCTCGAGGAACCCGAGCGTCATGTGCTGCCAGGCGATGGCCCCCCTCCACTGCGTCTCCTCCGCGAGCGCGAGCGCCGCCTCGGCCACCTCGCGTGCGCTGTCGGCGCGACCCGCGTACGCCTCCACCTGGCCCCGCGCGGTGAGCGCGAGCAGCCGCGCCACCGGCGTGTCGAGCGCGAGTAGCCGCTGCTCGGCCTCGTTCACCATCCACTCGGCGCTCTCGAGGTCGCCGCGCCAGCACTGAAGCCACACCACCCGCGCGAGCGTCCAGGCGAGATCGTGCTCCTCGCCGCGCACGGTGTACTCGCGGCTCAGGCCTTCGAGCAGCTCGAGTGCCTCGTCGATGCGCCCGGAGAAGGCGAGCACCATCGACACCGTGAGCGTCGGGCGGAACGGCGTCCACGTCCGCAGCGCCGGGTCCTCCAGCTCGAGCGCGCGCACCAGGCGGTCCTTGTCGATCCCGCGGCCGATCGCGAAGTCCACGTTGAGCAGCACGCCGAGCGCCTGGGCCAGCAGGCCGGGAACCTGCAGCCGCTCCGCCAGCTCGAACGTCCTCTGTCCCGTCGCGGCGGCCTCGATGCGCCGGTTGAGGTTGTACTGCGCGAACGAAAGCCGTAGCCCGATCTCTACCTGCCGCGGAGACCCCGCCGCCGCCTCGGCGGCCGCCTGCTCGAGCAGCGCCTGCGCTTCCACGAAGCTGTCGGCGCGCATGCGCAGGTCCGCGAGCAGCACGAGCGCCTCAGCGCGCTCCTCGCCCTCGGCCAGGTCCGCGGTGGCCGTCTCGAGCAGCTCCTCGGCGCGCGGCACCTCGCCCGCGTCGAGATGGTGTGCGGCCGCGCGCACGCGCAGCCAGCTGTCGCCGCCCAGCTCGAGGGCGAGCTCGAGCAGCTCGGCGGCGGCCATGGGCGCGCCGCGCGCGCGGGTCTCGGCCGCCGCCTCCTCCAGCGCGGTGAGCGCCTCCGGCAGCACCTCGCCGAGCGCGAGATGGCGTGCCCGGTCCTCCGCGCCGCTCACCACGCCGCTCAGGCGGCGGTGCATCGCCCGGCGCCTCGACGCGGGCGCCCGCGCGAGCGTTCCCTCGGCGAGCAGCGGGTGGGTGAAGCGGACCCGTGGCTCCCAGCGCTCGAGCACGCCCAGCGCCTCGGCCTGCTCCACGAGCTCCGGCGCCTCCGGCCCGAGCGCGCGCGTGAGCAGGTCGACCGTCGGGTCGGCCAGCGCGGCAACCGCCAGCAGCACCTCCTCCACCTCGGGCCCGAGCCCGGCGAGGCGCGAGGCCACCATCTCCTGGAGGTTTGGGGGAAGGGCCAGTGGTCCGGCGGGCGGCTCGCCGGGCGGCAGCGCGCGCAGCAGCTCGAGCGCGTACAGCGGGTTGCCGCCGGCGAGGTCCACGATGCGCGCCACGGCGCGGCGGCTCACTCCCTCGCCCGCCTGCTCGCGGACGATCGTGGTGAGCGCGCTGTCCGACAGCGGCGACATGCGCTCCACCACCAGGTCCTTCAAGCCTTCAAAGCGCGGGGGAGCGCCCCGGTCGAGGCGCGGGCGCCTGCTGATGAGCATCCCCATGCTCCCGCTGAGACGGCGCGCGCAGAACTCGATCACGCCGGCGCTCGGCCGGTCGAGCCACTGGACGTCGTCGACGGCCACCAGCAACGGCTGCCTCTCCGCGAGCTTCTCGAGCAGAGCGAGCACGGCGCTGGCGACGGCACCCGGGTCGGCGTCCGCGGAGGCGGAGCCGGCGCGCAGCAACGCGGCGTCGAGCGCCTCGCTCTGCGGTGGCGGCAGCAGCGCCGCAACGGCGTCCGGGTCGACGCTCGAAAACAGGTCGCTCAGCGCGACGTACGACAGGCGCGTCTCGGTCATCGCGCCGGAGCACGCGAGCACCGTGCGCTGCCCCTTGCGGGCGTCCGTCACCGCCGCGCGCATCAGCGTCGTTTTGCCGATGCCCGGCTCACCCTCGAACACGAGGACAGCGGGCCGTTCTTCAAGTTGCGCGAGCAGCCGGTCTATCGCGAGCAGCTCACGGTTGCGTCCGTGGATCTGCTCCAGCACGGGGCTGATGTTCCCACGCGCTAGGCGATGGTGCCGGAACGGTCAGATCCTTCTGACGCTTCCTTGAGAGCCATGTGCGCGCCGAGCTCGGCACGCGACTTGATCCCGAGCTTGCGATAGGCGCGCCCGAGGTGAACTTCGACGGTTTTGGGGCTTACATGCATGGCTGCAGCCACCTCTCTGTTGGTCAAGCCGGAGGCCGCCAGGCGGGCGGTGAGCTCCTCGGACTTGGTCAGGCCATCAGGCCCGCTCTTGGGGAGGACGATCTCGGCGAGCTCCGCCCGAGCCTGCTCCGCCCAGAGCGGCGAGCCGATCGATTCGAAGATGCGCAGCGCCTGCTCGAGGGTCTCCTTGGCGGCCAGCGCCTTGCGCCGCCGCCGCTGGATCCGGCCCAGCAGCAGGAGGCTGCGGCCGCGCTCGAGCGGCACCTGCAAGCGCTCGTGGCTGGTCACGGCGTACTCGAGCATCTGCTCGGCGGCGGGGAAGTCGCCGCCGGCGCCGAGGATCAGGCCGCGGCAGCGAGCGCCGACGCCGCGCTGCCACGCGTAGCCGTGGCGCTCGAGCATCGCGACGATCGTCTCAGCCTCCTCGATCTTGCCGACACCCACGAGCGCCTCGGCGGCGTCGCCGTATGAGAGCCCACCGCCCCAGGTCACGGGCGAGACGAGACCGCTCGCTGCCGTGCCGAGCGCCGTCGCGCCGAGGATCTCGGCCGCGGCCTCAGGGTCACCGAGCGAGAGCTCGAGCATCCCGAGCGTCGACAGCGGTCGCCACGACGCCGTCTGCCAGCCGCTGCGCCGGAAGAGGTCGAGCGCCTCCTCCGCATTGAGTCGCGCCTCGTCGGCGCGGCCTGCGTACGCCGCCACGTGCGCCTGGCCGGCCTGGCTGAGCGCCCGGCTGTTGCGAGTCCCGAGCTGGAGCAGCCGCTCGGATGCCTCGTCGGCGGCCATCGCGGCGGCCTCGAGGTTGCCGGCCCAGCACTCGAGCCAGACCATGCTCGAGCAGTTCCAGGCCAGCTCGTGGTCCTCGCCGCGCTCCGCGTGCCAGTCGGACAGCGCCTCGAGCAGCGGCCGCGCGGTGTCGAGACGGCCGGTCCACAGGTAGAGGAACGCCGCCACGCGCGAGGGGCGCAACATGTTGGGCGTCCGCACATCGGGGCTTTCGAGCTGCAGCGCGCGCGCCAGCCGCGCCTCGTGGATGCCGAGCCCAAGGGCGAAGTCAACCGTGGCGGACAGCGCGAGGCCCTGGGCGCGCAGCGCGTCGTCGTCGAGCGTCTCGGCTCCGGTCAACGCCGACCACGCCAGGCCCTCCGCGGCGGCCACCTGGCCGAGGTTGCAGAGCACGAACGCCAGTCGCAGGTCGAGCATCACCCGGAGGCGCTGGTCCACTCCCTGCTCGGCGCAAGCCTTTTCGAGCAGGGCACGCGCCTCCGGGTAGCTGTCGGCGTGATAGCGGATCTCCGCCAGGAGGCGCAGCGCGTCCGCTCGCGGCCCGCCGCCCGGCAGCAGCGGGATCGCCTTGCCGAGCAGTTCCTGAGCGCGGACAGAGTCGCCCGCGTCGAAGTGGTGCTCGGCAGCGCGCACGCGCAGGTCACCGCTGCCGCCCAGCTCGAGGGCAAGCTCGAGCAGCTCGGCCGCCGCGGCGGGCGCGCCTCGCGCACGCACGTAACGCGCGGCCTCGTCCAGCACGGGCACTGCCTCGCTCGCGGCGTTCGCGTAGGCGAGGTGGCGCGCGCGCTCCTCGATGTCCGGCACCACGGCGCTCATCCGCCGGTGCATGTCGCGCCAGGTGGATGGCGACACGCGCGCGTGGATGCCGCCGGCGAGCAGCGGATGGGCGAAGCGCAGGCGGCGGCCATCGCGCTCGAGCAGCCGCCGGTCCTCCGCCGTGTCGAGCAGCGCGTCGGCCTCGGGGCCGAACGCCTGCACGATCAGCTCGACCGTGGGCGCGGCCAGCACGGCCACCGCCAGCAGGATCTCCTCGAGCTCCGGCCCGAGGCCCGCGAGCCGCGCCTCGACGATCTCCTGGAGGTTGGACGGGATCGGCAGCGGTGCGAGCGGCTTGCCGCCGGGCGGAAGCGCGTCGAGCAGCTCAAGGGCGAAGAACGGGTTGCCGCCGGAGGCCTCGTGGATGCGCTCGGTGGCAACCCGGGCGAGCGGCTGCTCGGTCCGCTCGCGCAGGAGGCGCTGAAGCGCGCCCGGCTCGAACGGCGCGAGTCGCCGCACATCGATCCGCTCAGGCTGGCGGAGCTCGATCTGCCCGGGAGCTCCGGCACCCTCCCCGGAAGAGCGCCTGGAGACGAGGATGCCGATGCTGCCGGCCACGCGGCGCGCGCAGAACTCGACCACGCGCGCGCTCGGCCGGTCGAGCCACTGGAGGTCGTCGATGGCGACCATGAGCGGCTGCTCCTCCGCGAGCCGCTCGAGCACCGACAGCACGGCCATGGCCACGGCGCGCGGGTCGGCGTCGTGGGCGCCCGCGCCGGAGCGCAGGAGGGCCGCGTCGAGGGCGTCGCGCTGGGGCTCCGGCAGCCCTGCCACGACGTCCCTGTCGATGCCGTCCATCAGATCGGCGAGCGCGGAGTAGGACAGGCGCGTCTCGGAGGAGCCGGCCTCGCAGCTGAGGACCATGTTGCCGCGCATACGCGCCGACTCGATCGCCGAGCGCAGGAGGGTCGTCTTGCCGATGCCGGGGTCGCCCTCGAAGATGAGCGCCGCCGGTCCGTCCACGAGCGCGTCGAGGAAGCTCTCGATCGCCGCTCGCTCCTCGGATCGTTCGATGACATCGACGGACATGAACACGATGATCTCAGGACCCTGGGCCTCAGCCGGGAAGAATCGTGAAGGTCTTGTGGACCGCTCGGGAAACGTTGCCGGCGGCATCGCGCTCGGTGAGCGTCAACCGGTAGCGGCCGGCGGCCATGCGGCGCTTGCCGATGCGTCCGGACAGCGACACCTTGCCGCGCCCGCTCTTCACGCTGCGCGTGAGCGTTCCGACGCGCTTGAAGGCGGTGCACGCGCCGTGGTGCACGCGCTGGCGGACCGGCTTGCAGATGCGCTTGTGACCCTTGCGCACCTTGTGGCCGGGGAGCACCCGCTGGATGACGATCTTCAGCTTGCCGGCCTCCGTCGTGCGGAAACGCAGCTGCGTCCCGCGCACTGGGGCCTTGCGATGAGCCTTGGCGTTGACCGCGGTGCTCTTCTTCGCCACGCGGAAGCGCGTGTGGGTGAGCGACACCGAGCTGAGCCGTGGCGCGGTCGTGTCCTTCGCGGGCGGGCCGTCCACCGGGCGGTTGCAGTTGGCGCTGAAGGTGCGCACGTAGAGCTGCGCGTTGTCGTCGCCTCCGGGCACCGTGCCGAGCAGGTTGCCGTCTCCGGTGAAGAGCACGCAGGAGCCGTCGGCCGTCAAGCCGTTCTCGTCCACGAAGCCGGTGACGGCCGCTCCGTTTGGCCCGTTTCCGCGCGAGACGAGCTGGGTCGTGTCGGCGTCGATGTCATGGCGGTAGACCTCGGTCTGGTTGAGCGGGAGCCCCTCGCTGATGAAGTCGGGGGCCTCGGACCTGAAGATCACGACGCGGCCGTTGGCGCTCATGATCGGGAAGTGCGAGTTGTTGGTGCCGGCCTGGTTCTGCTCGCCGCCGCGGCTCGCGAGCGTCGTCGTGCCGCTCGTCAGGTCGTGCACCCAGACCTGGGTTGAGTTGAAGTTGTTGGCGCCCAGGTTCGTGGCGTTCGTGTCGAACGCGACCCGCGACCCGTCTGCGCTGAGCGTCGGGTCCTCCGAGCCGCTGTTTGCCTTCTGGCCGTTCGTCGCCACACTCACGAGGCGCGTGGTGCCGGCGCCGATGTCGCGCACGTAGATGTCGTCGTCGTTGTTCGGCGCCGGGTCGTCCGGGGACAGGTTGTCGGCATCGGTGCTGAACGCGACGTGCTGTCCGTCGGCGCTGATGCTCGCGTCCTCCACGCGGTTGTCCGCCTTCGCTCCATTCAGGCCGTTGGCTCGGCTGACGAGGATCGTCCGGCCCGTGTCGAGGTCGCGGACGTGCACGTCCGTGTCCATGTCGGTGTCGCCGTCGCCGAGGTTGTCCGCCGACGTGACGAACGCGACGCGAGAGCCGTCGGCGCTCATCGTTCCGTCGAAGGCGAACCCGTCGGCGAGTGCTCCGTTCGGGCCGTCGGCGCGCTCAACGCGCATCGTGCGCCCGGTCTGCAGGTCGCGAACCCACAACTCTGTGCTCTCAAAGAATCTCTGAACCCTGAACAGCACGCGCCGTCCGTCGGCGCTGATCTGCGGGTCGTCGACGAAGGCGTTCATGAGCGCCCCGTTCGGGCCGTCCTCGCGGCTGACCAGAGTGGTGCTGCCCGTCACGGTGTCGCGAACGACGATGGCGTCGGGGAGGTTGCCCGGCACGCCGAGCGCAGGTGCCGCGCTGGCAATCGCGACGAAGCGGCCATCCGCCGACATCGAGCCGCCGGACGTGAAGCCACCCTGGTTGTCGAAGCTGCCCTGGCCGGGCCGAGCGACGCTGATGATCGCGCCGCTCGAGAGCACGCGCAAAGCGGGGCCGAACACACCCGGGGTCGCGTCCCCGGTGAGGCTCCCGATCATCGCGAACAGGACCTCTTTGCCGTCGCCGCTCATGGCCGGGAAGCTGCCGCCGAACAGGGCGAGCACGTTGTTCGGACCGCTGACGAGCGAGATCTGCCCGCCGGTGGCGACGAAGGTGCCGCCGTCGGCGTCCGCGTCGCCCGCGACGAGGTTCGATCCCAGCGAGACGAACGCGATCGTTCCGCCGTCGTCACTCACCACCGGAGCCACGCTCTCGTTGTTCGCCGGGACCCCGCCCACCTGATCCACGAGGGTCGTGGTGGTGCCGGAGCGCTTGTAGATGTTCTCGCCGTCGTCCATGTCGAGGGTCGACAGGTTCGCGGCCTGGGAGGTGAACACCACCGTGTTGCCGTCGCCGCTGATCTGGGGCTGGTCGGAATCGCTGTTGCCGACGTCGCCGGCCGCGCCGTCCTTGCGACTGGCGAGCACCGTCGTGGTTCCCGTACGTACGAAGACGTCCTCGGCGTTGTTGTTGTCGTCCCCGACCAAGTTGCCGGCGTTGCTCGCGAATGCGACCGCGTTGCCGTCGTTGCTGATCGACGGGCTGAAGGAGTCGTCGTTCGCCAGCGCGCCCGCGGCCCCGCTGGCACGGCTCACCACAGTGACGCCGTTGGTCGGCGGCTGACCCTGGAGCGCGATGTCGCGCACGTAGATGGCCTCTGTGCGATCGGTCGGGCCGCCCAGGTTCGTCGCGTTGGACTCGAAGGCGATGTGAGTGCCGTCCTGGCTGAGCGCGGGCGCGTCGGAGAAGTCGTCGCCCACCGCCCCGAGGCCCGAGGCTCGGCTCACCAGGAACGTCTGATTCGTGTCCAGGTCACGCAGGTAGACGTCCTCGTCCGCGTTCGTGTCGTCGCTGTCGAGCGAGCCGTCGCAGACGAAGGCCACGCGCCTGCCGTTGTCGCTGATCGCCGCGCCGAAGCAGTCCTGCGTCGCCGGCGCCCCCGCGGCGCCGGTGCGCCGGCTCACGAGGGTGACCGTTCCGGTCTGGTTGTCCTTCACGTAGACGTTCTCGACGGTGTCGACGTCTTCATTCGACAGCCCGTCGGAGGTCGAGGCGAAGGCGACGAAGCGACCGTCCTTGCTCACGGCGGCCTGCCCCGAGGTCGAGTTGGAGACGGGCGCGGGCAGCGGGCTGAACGAGCCGTTGCTGCTGAGTAGCGCCGTGGTGTCCGTGGGCAGGGTCACGGCGCCTGCGGATGCAGGTAGCCACACCACGAAGGCCAGGAGGACCACAAGTAGGGGGACGGTGCGAGTCATGTCCAGCGAAGGTAGGTGGACACCCCCGGCTCCCGCATCGGGTGTTTCCCTAATCCGCCCCGGAGGCGTAGGGAAATGCCCGATGCGCAGTGGCCCCGCCATCGCCGAGCATCGCTTTCGTCAATCGACGGAAGGAGATGTGGATGAAAGGAAGCCGGATAGTTGTCCTGATTGTCGGAACGCTTGTGCCCCTCGGGCTCGTGGCCTGCGGCAGCAGCGGCGGCGGCAACAGCAGCGCTGCGACGAGCCCACCCGCCGAGAACGCCGCGAGCACCACGCCCCAGCCGGACAGCGCACCCGCGATCAGCAGCAAGCTCACACCGCCGGGCACGAAGCTCGCCTTCGGCAAGCCGGCCACCGTCGGCTGGGTGCCGCCCTCGCAGTTCTCCTCCACCGCGGCGCACAAGGCGATTCGCCTCCAGGTGACCGTCGACGGGATCAAGAAGGGCACGATGGCGGACCTCAAGAACGTCCAGATCGAGGGAGCCCCTCCAAACTCGACGCCCTACTACGTGAAGGTCCACGTGACCAACCTCGGTAGGACGGGACCGGGGTCGGACAACCCGGCGCTCACGCTCCAGGCCATCGACGACCGCGGCCAGGAACAGCGCAGCATCACCTTCCTCGGCAACTTCCAGCCTTGCAACGACGCGCTGCCGCCGAAGCCGTTCGGGCACGACAAGAGCTTCGATAGCTGTCTCACCTACCTGGTGCCTGGTGGGGGGTCGATCAACGAGGTGCGCTGGAACGACGGTCCGTCGTCCGCGGATGCAACCTCGAAGTACTTCGATAACCCGGTCGTCTGGAACGGGCAGTAGCGAGTGACGGCGAGCGGTAGGCCGCGACTCCGGCCTACCGCTGCGTCCCTCTGGCTAGGCCTCCGCGGCCGCGGGCTCCGGGTCGGGGCGAACCACGACGGTGTCAGCGATCCGGATGATCTCGTCGACCGGGAGGTCGGCGACCGACGCGTGCTTGCGGATGGCCTCGGGGCTCGAAGCCTGGTAGATGCAGACCGTGCCTACCGATCCGCCGCCCTCTTCGAGCACGTAGCTGCGGATCCAGCGAATGTCGTCGGGCATCTCCTCGTCGGCAACCTTGAGCGAGCGGCCTGCGGCCTCCTCGAGCTCGGCGCCCGACTTCCAGCCACTACGGCGGAGAATCGCGTAGAGCTCCATCTGTCCTCCTGAGTTGGTGATAGTCACCTGGCGACCGTACGCGGATGCCACCCGCCGGACATCGGGAGGACTGCCTATTTTTCGAGCAGGCCCAGGCGACCCGCTTCGGTGGCGGCTTCCGTGCGGGTTGAGGTGCCCAACTTGCGCAAGATCGCCGACACGTGGTGGGCGACGGTCTTCGGGGAGAGCACGAGCCGCTCGGCGATCTGGGCGTTGCGCATCCCGTCGGCGAGCAGCTTGAGCACTTCCAGCTCGCGCGCGGTCAGGCCGGCCACGTTCTCGCGGGTGGAGGCGCGCGGACCCATGCGCAGGTCGCGGGCGCCGCGCTCGCGCAGCAGGCGGGCGGCACGTGCGGCGGCGGCCCGGGCGCCCAGTTCTTGGAGCTGCGCGAGGCTCCAGCGCAGGAGCTCCTCGTCGTCGCTCTCGAACAGCACGATGGCGGCCTCGTAGGGGCAGCCGAGCTCCTGCCAGAGCTTCGAGGCCTGCTCCGGATCACCGGCCAGCTCGAGCCGGTAGGGCTCGGCGGCGGCGAGCAGCTCCGGCTCCGTGGCGGGGATGCCCGCACGGTGGCGCCAGGCGCATACCTCGCCGAGCTGCCAGCCGCGGCCGTGCTCGAGCGCGAGAGCAACGGCTTCCTCCGTCTCCTCGGCCACCAGCTCGGGGTGGCCCTCGGACAGGTGCGCCTCGGCGCGCGCCGCCGCTACCGGCACCACGCGCTGCAGCTCCATCGTCGCCCGCGCGAGTGTGCGGGCCTCGTCGAGCGGCGCCCACGCGTCGGGATCGCCGCGCCGGATGCGCAGCCTGCCGATCACCACGAGGGCGCTGATCCTGCTCGGCACGGCGATGCTCGACAGGTTGAGGATCGAGCCGGCGTCGGTGGCGGCGTCGTCCCAGCGGCCCTGCTCGAGCCGCGAGCGGCTGAGCCAGCCGGTCATGTACACGCGCCAGGACTCGAGGTCGTGGTCGCGGCAGTAGGCGATTCCGGCCTCGAGATAGGCGTCGCCGCGCTTGTAGTCGCGGTTCTCGATCCAGCTGCAGCCAAGGTTCGTGTAGCCGCGGGCGACGTGCTCTTCGAGTCCTTCTTCCAGGGCGAGCTGCAAGCTGCGCTCCATCTTCTCGGGGCCCTCGAGCAGCCCGACCTGGAACTCGGCGGTGCCCACGTTGTTGAGCGCGTGGGCCAGGATCTCCTTCTGATCGAGCCGCTCGGCGAGCTCGATCGCCTGGCCGCCCCAGTCGAGGGCGCCCGCGTAGTCGCTGGCGAGCATCCGCAGCTGCGCCATGTTGCTGTACGCCCAGGCCAGCTCGACGCCCGGTGGGAGCGTCTCGAGGAGCTCCACCGCGCGCGCCGCCTCCTCCTCGGCGGCGAGGTTGTCGCCCTTGAACCAGTAGAGGCGGGAGAGCCAGCGGTGGGCGTCGCCCGCGCGCAGGGTGTCGCCCCGGTCGGCATAGGCGTCCAGTGCCTGCCGCCGCGCCTCGATCGCCTCCTCCATCGCGTTCGTGAGGTAGCACTCGTAGGAGCGGCGGTCGAGCAGGGCGGTGCGCTCCTCACCGGGCAGCGCGTCGGCGAAGCGCAGCGCGCGCGCGAACTGCGCGGCGGCCTCGCGGTGCGCTGCCAGCACGGCGGCGCGCTCGCCCGCCGCGGGCGCGTACTCGAGCACCGCCTCCACGTCGCCGGCGGCCTCGGCGTGGTGCGCGAGCCGAGCGAGGTCCGCCTGGCCGGCTCGTGCCGCGAGGGCGGGAAGCGCCCGGCGGTGCAGCTCCATGCGCCGGTCCGGGGCCAGCTCCTCCTCGATCGCGACGCGGGCGATCTCGTGGCGGAACGCCACGGCGTCCCGGTCGGCGCGCAGCATCCCGGCGGCGATGCATTCCTCGAGGTTGGCCACCCCGCCGTCCGCCACCGCCTCGAGCAGCCATAGCTCGGCGCGCGGCGGCACGATCGCAACGGCGTCGAGCAGCGCGCGGGCCTGCGGGTCGAGCCGCGCGGCGCGCGCGTGCACCGCGTCGCGCACGCTGTCGGGCAGCGCGGTGCCGCCGGCGGCGAGCGCCTCGGTCACGTAGAAGGGGTTGCCGTCGGTCCGCTCATACAGCTCACGGCCATCGACGCCGTGCGGCTCCGCAAGCTGCGCCACCGCCTCCTCCGACAGCTTCTCCAGCAGCACACGCTCGACCGCGGAGCGCGGCAGCTCGCCGAGCGTCACGCGCAGCGGATGCTGGCGGTCCAGCTCGTCGCGGTGGGTGGCCACCACGAGCGCCGGCACCGTGGCCACTCGGCGGGCGATGAGGCGGAGCAGGTCGAGCGTCGCCTCGTCGGCCCAGTGCAGGTCCTCGAGCAGGACCACGGTCGGCGAGCGCTGGCGAAGCTCGTTGAGCAGCGCTACCAGCACGTCGCTCGGAGTCGCGCGGCCCTCGGTCACGGTCGCCAGCTCGCCGCCGGTCTCCGCCGCGATGTCGAGCAACGGGCCGAGCGGACGCGGCGTGTTCAGCGCCTCGCAGGCGCCGGAGAGGATTCGAACCGAGGGCCCCGCCCGGACGCAGAACGCGTCGAGGAGGGCCGTTTTGCCCACGCCGGCCTCGCCCGCGATCATCACGAGCCGGCCCTGGCTAGTCGCCTCAACCGTGCCGAGCGCGTCCGTGAGGATCGCCAGCGCATCCGAGCGCTCGAGGAGCTCGTCCACGCCTGATTCGAGCCGATTCACTGATGCGCAAACTAACCGGGTTGGTCCCGGTCGATCGGTTAATGTGACCGATGTCTCGCGCACGCCGGACTCGGAGGACAGAGGCGTGCAGAGAGAGCCCCTCACACAGCTAGCGCTTTGGACGGTCTTGGTTGCGGGTCTCGCACTCGCTCCGCCGGCGCTCGCGGCCAACACCTACTACGCCGGTCCGAACGGATCCGGAATGACCTGCACCCAGGTGGCCCCGTGCACGATCAATGACGCGCTGGGGAAGACAGCGGACGGCGACGAGGTCGTCCTGCTACCCGGCGACTACGGCTCGCCAAACAGCCCCCTTACCGACGAGATCGAGGTGAACAACGGCGTGTACATGCACGGTCAGGACGGGCAGCCGATGCCGCGCATCTTCACCAACCAGTCGCCGGGAGTGGTCGCATTCGATGGCGACGCGCTGCTGTCGCACTTCGCGATCGAGCAGAGCGGGGTGGCCGGTGACCCTGCGCTTGTCCTCGACTCGGGCACCGCCAGCGGGATATACGCCCACAGCACGACGACCGGCGCGTTCCCCATCGCCTGCAGCGCCTACACGTCGGCCGGTGCGTCGAGGATTCTCAACAGCGTGTGCTGGTCGAGTTCCCCGAACGGCTGGGGGTTCTTCGACACCGCCGGCGGAGGAGGCAGCCACACGCCCACGCTCCGTAACGTCACCGCGATCGCCTCCGGTGCCGGTGGCGTAGGGCTCGAAGCGGACGCCGACAACGGAGCGACCGTTGCGATCACTGCCATCAACGTGATCGCCAAGGGCACGACGGACGTAAAGGCAGTCACCAGCGGGGCGATGAACCCAGCGGCCAGCGTCGCTTTCGACCACTCGAACTTTGCCACCACCGACCCTCAGGGCGCCGGCGCCACGATCACCGCGCCGACGCAGGTAACGCCACCGCTGTTCGTGAACGCGGCCGCCGGCGACTTCCGCGAGCTGGCGGGCTCCCCGACGATCGACGCCGGCGTAAGCAGCCTGCTGAACGGCCCGTTTGACCCGGACGGCAACCCGCGCGTCGTTGGTGCGAGCACGGACATCGGCGCCTACGAGTTCGTTCCCCAGGGAGCGCAACTGCCGCCACCTGTCACGCCGCCCGATCAGACCGCGCCCGTGCTTCAGTCGTTCGCCC
Organism: Thermoleophilaceae bacterium; assembly: GCA_036555755.1. Lineage (GTDB taxonomy): Bacteria > Actinomycetota > Thermoleophilia > Solirubrobacterales > Thermoleophilaceae > JAICJR01. Next base: position 5,251 of record DATBKS010000024.1, on the reverse strand, counting down.
TGAGCAATACGACGTTCGCTGCCGCAGGCCGCGGTGGAAGCATCGCGGCGCGCAAGCGGCGGGCTCTCGTGGGCACGCGCGTGTCCTACGGCCTCAGCGAGGCAGCCACCGTCACCTTCACGGTCCAGCGCGCCCGCCCGGGTCGCAGGAGCGGCAAGCGCTGCGGCAAGCCCACCCGCCGCAACCGGGCGAAGAAGCGCTGCACCCGCTGGGTTGGCGTGCGCGGCAGCTTCCAGCACCAGGGCGCCGTGGGCGCGAACCAGTTCCGCTTCACGGGCCGCCTGCGGAACCGCAAGCTCGCGCCTGCCCGCTACCGGCTCGTCAGCGTGCCCACCGACGCTGCCGGCAACAAGGGCAAGCGCACCACGCGCAAGTTCCGCATCGTCCGCCGCTAGAGCCCATTCACTTCAGCGTGAACCGCCGCACAGCCTTCACGCGCGTGCCGGAGGCGAGCGTGAACGTGCCTCTGGCCGTGAGCTTGAGGCGCTTGGCCCGCTTGAGTTGCCTGCGGCCTGCCGCCGTGAGCTTGACGGTGATCGTCGCTCTGCCGGCGCCGCCGAACCTGTGCCGCCCGCTCGCGATCAGGACAGGTTTGCCGCCCTTCCGCAGGCGATACCACTCGACCTTCGCGGTGCCGGCGGTGAGCGCCCGGAACGGCAGCCGGTAGCTGCGCTTGCGGAGCGCGGCGATCCTCCCCGCCTTGCCGCGCGGGGTGATCTGCTTGCGTAGCAGCGCCCGGATCTGCGCCACGGTCGGGCCGGTGGCGGTCGACCCACCGGGTGCGCCTGAGGAACCGCCCGTGCCCGCGGGGATTCCCGCCTTTCCGCCGAGCAGTGCCACGGAGTAGGTCGAGAAGTGCCCGGCGATTCCCTCGAAGCGGGCGAAGGCTGGCTCGGTCCCGGGCGGCGCGACGCTGCCGTCGGCCGCCAGCAGCGTGACCGCCACGCAGCCGTCGGCCTGCGGCGTCTGCGTTCCGGTGCAGCGCGCGAACGCGCCGTACACCGAGCCGGGATCGTCGGCCTTGGTCACAAGGGTCGCGCTTCCGGACGCGATTCCCGCCAGCAGCGCGGCGCGCGTGGGCGCGTCGAGAGCGGCCAGGTCGATCGTGAACGTCAGCCCGGCGTCGGCGTTCAGCGCCGGCACCGCGAACGCGAAGGCGTAACCGGCGAGCGGGTCCACCTGCGTCGGAGCGCCGCCGCTCGCGGTGCCGTCCTCGGCCGGATCGTCCCCGCGGCGCGTGATCGTGAACGTCACCGACTGGTCGAACGCGCCATCGGGCAGGGAGACGTTCATCGCCGCGGTGCCGCCGAGCATCGAGACGTCCGTCGTCCCACCGGCAGTATCGGCGGTGACCCCGTCCGCGCCGTCGGCCGCGACCGTCTCGTCCCCAGTCACGTCGAGGTTGGACAGGTCGAGCATCCCACCGCCCGAGCTCTCGACGGTCGCGTCCCCGCTCACGGTGAGCGAGTCGTTTGCATTGACGACGGCGGTCCCGTTGTCGGTGATCGTGAGGTCGCCTCCGATCTGCCCGGCGCCGACGTCGATGACGCCCGTGTCCGCGTTGTCGCTGATGTCCAGATCGCCGCCGGTCGTGCCCGGATCGATGGTGAGGTCACCGCTATTGCCGCTCACGTCGATCGCTTCGCCGACGGAGCCCGTGTCGACCGTGAGGTCGCCACCGTTGCCGCTCACGTCGATCGCGCCACCGACCGACCCCGTATCGATGGTGAGGTCACCGCCGTTGCCGCTCACGTCGATAGCCCCACCGACGGAGACCCCGCCCAGGTCGAGGTCGCCGCTCCCCCCGTTTCCCTCGACCACCAGGTCGCCGCCGATGTGCGTCAGCTGCGGGAAGGCCGGGACGCAGTTCGGCAACACGCGCAGGAGGAGGCTGCCCTGGATCGTCGTGACCCCGGCCAGTGCCGGGTCGTTGCAGTCGGTAACAACGAGGTCGTCCGAGAACGGATCGTCCCAGCGGTTATTGACGACGCCCGAGCCCGAGACCGTGTAACCGGCCGGGATGTTGTTCAGCACGGGCCCGCTCGGCGCGAAGCTCACCTGATAGCGCTGGCCGGGATCGTCGATGGTTCCGCCGAACGTCGAAGTGGCCGACCTGCCCCCGAAGCGCCCACTGAGGTTGAGCACGATCCCGATCGGCGTTGGTGTGTTCGCGCGCACCCCGAACGCGCGCGAGGTCACGTCGCCGTGCACGTGATAGCCGCCAGGGACCGGGTCATAGGCGAGCCCGAGCTCGTTCGACCGCGTGTCCCCGAGCGAGTTGAACTCCGAGCCGGCACCCGCAGTCGTGCTCGCGGGAGCGAAGACGAAGACGTCCAGCGCGCCGCACGGGATCCCATCGCCGCACACCGGGGTCTCGACGATGCCGTCGACGTGGAGGTTGAGCGACGTGTTGAACTCCCCGTCCGGCCCGTTGAAGGTCAGCTCGGTCGACGCGACCGCCTGCAGCGACGGATTGAACGGATACGCGAGATTCGAGGGCACGGTCACGTCGCCGTCCATCGACACGCGCGCGATGCCGGGGCCCGCCTGGAGGTGGTAGTCGACGTTGCCCATGGCGTTGTTGTCGCCGGTCATGGTGCCGGTCGCCTCGAGCGGCGTGGCCGCCGTCTGGTCGATCGCACCGCTGGAGGGCCCCCAGTTCTGGTCGCCGCCCGCAGTGATCCGGAAGCTGTCGGCCGCGTGCGCAGATCCGCAGGCCACCAGGGCAATCACAAGCGCTGCCGCGAGGTGAGGGGTCGAGCGGAGCATCCCGGCGACCGTACGCCGGACCGCTCACGCAAAACTCACAAAGCAGTCGTGACGGACGTCGCCGGTTCGCTGTCCGGCACTCCCGGATGGAGCTAGCCGGACTCGAACGGAGGTGAGCCTGGAAGGCGAACGACGTCGCCGGTTCGCTGTCCGGCACTCCCGGATGGAGCTAGCCGGACTCGAACCGGCGACCTCCTGGGTGCGATCCAGGCGCTCTCCCAACTGAGCTATAGCCCCGAGTGGCGCACGAAGCGCTTCGGATCGTTCATGGTAGCGGTAGGCAGGGAGCCCGGGACCTCGTACGAATGTCCCAAATAGGCCTTGGCCGCAGGAGGCGCAGGTAGCCTTCAGCGCTCGGCCCATGAACGAATGAGTTTTCGCACCCGCCTGCTTCTTTTCTTCACGATCATCGTGGTCGTGCCGATGGGTGCGGTGGCGCTGGTCCTGTTCAGCATCACCTCCCAGAGCCAGCTCGGCAAGGCTGACGCCCGCATCGCCGAGGGCCTGCGCGTGGCGTTCGCGGTCTATCGGCAGAATCGCGCCGAAGCCGTACCCGAGCTGCAGCGGATCGCGCGCCAGCCGGCACTCAAGCGCGCGCTCGAGGCGAAGGATCCCGCCACGACCCGAGCGGAACTCGCCAAGCTGCTGAAGCCGCCCGTTCGCAGCATCGCCCTCTACGACAAGAACGGAAAGCCCGTCGCCATCGTCGGGGACAACCCCCCGATCGCTCCCGCGCTCGCGAAGCCGACGACCAAGGCAGGCAGACAGTTCGGCTCGCTTGCCGTATCGACTACGAGTCCCGGCGCGTTCGTGGAGTCGGTGGGCGGGCTCACCGACCTCGAGGTGCGCCTCTTCAGTGGCCGGAACCGGATTGCCTCGACGCTCAACGAGACCGGCCCGGGCACGCTGCCCGTGTCGGGCAGGGTGAAGATCGACGGCACCCACTACCGCGGCCGCTTCGAGGAGATCGCGGAGCCCGTGGGGCGGTCGGTTTCGGTGGGCACGTTCATCCCGTCCGGCGACATCACGTCGTCGATCGGTCAGAGCCGCGTGCTGATCGGGGTGATCCTGCTCGGCTTCCTGATCCTCGCCCTCGTCCTGTCGGTGTTCATCGTGCGGGCGCTTCAGAGCCAGATCGACCAGTTCCTCGGCGCTGCCCGCCGGCTCGGCAAGGGCGACTTCTCGACGCCGGTCCCGATCCACGGCGACGACGAGTTCGCGGCGCTCGGCCAGGAGTTCAACAAGATGTCGCAGGAGCTCGAGGCGAAGATCGCCGAGGTCGAGGCCAAGCGCCGCGAGCTCGAGGAAACGATCCGCCGCGTGGGCGACGCGTTCGCCGCGGGGCTCGACCGCCAGGGCCTGCTCGAGCTGGCGGTTCGCACCGCGGTCGAGGCCTGCGACGCGGACGCCGGCCGCGCGGTGCCGATCGACGCCCGGCGCATGCACGCGGTCCACATCGGCGGCTCGCACGACCGGCTCATGAAGGCCATCACGGCCGCCGAGCGCGACGCCTTCATCATCCGCGAGGAGAACGTCGCCGACCTGCTCGCCAACCTCGAGGCCAGCGGCCAGGACCAGCCGGTGGAGCAGCACCGGCCCACCTCGGCGACGATCGACGGCGTCCACGCCATGGCCGGGCCGCTGCGCGCACGCGCGGGCGCGGGCAGCGAGATCGACTACGTGGGCGTGATCTCGATCGTCCGCGAGGGCGCCGACTTCAACGAGACCGAGCGCGAGCTGTTCGCCTACCTCGTCGGCCAGGCGGCGGTGTCGATCGAGAACGCCAACCTCCACGAGACGGTCCAGCACCAGGCGGTCACCGACGAGCTCACCGGCCTCTTCAACGTCCGCCACTTCCAGGAGTCGCTCGACAACGAGATCGAGCGCAGCCGCCGCTTCAACAGCTCGGTGGGCCTGGCGATGCTCGACATCGACGACTTCAAACAGGTGAACGACACCTACGGCCACCAGCAGGGTGACCTCGTGCTGCTCGAGGTGGCGCGCTGCCTGCGCTCGCTCTCGCGCGACATCGACGAGCCCGCCCGCTACGGCGGCGAGGAGCTGGCCGTGATCCTGCCCCAGACCGACCTCACCGGCGCTGAGTTCCTCGCCGAGCGCATGCGCGCCGCGATCGAGGCGATCAACGTCAAGCGGCTCGACGGCAAAGGCACGCTCAACGTGACCGCGAGCTTCGGCGTGGCTTCACTGCCGACCTCCGCGGGGGACAAGGAATCGCTGATCGCGGCGGCCGATGCGGCTCTTTACAGAGCCAAGCGCGCGGGCAAGAACCGCGTGGAGCGTGCGGAGCCCGCTCGGGCGACGACCTGATGTCTGGCGAGCAGGCTCGCTAGGCTACGCGCCCGATGGGGGTTCTCGACGACGCGATACGAGAGCACCTCGAGCTCAAACGCCGTCACGGCGCGAGCGACGAGGAGGTCCAAAGGGAGGAGGCCGAGGCGCTCGGCCCTGCCCGGCGAGACTT
>DATBKS010000023.1:0-55493 GCA_036555755.1 Thermoleophilaceae bacterium | reverse complement strand
CGGGCTGTCGGCCAACGAGCTGGCTCTCGGCAACACGCTGCTCGCGAGCGTGGTGGCCGGGGCGATCGGCGTGCTCGCTTCCTCGGTCACGCAGCTCGACACCGTGTCGCTGCCGCTGCAGGTGGTGCCAGCGCTCGCGGCCGCGCTGCTCGCTCGCCTCACCTCCTTCGGGATCGCGTGCGCGGCCGGCCTTGGCATCGGGATCCTCAACTCGCTGATCGACTATTTCTCGACCAAGTCCTGGTTCCCCACCGACCAGGGCGTGCCGCTGCCGGGCGTGAAGGAGCTGGTGGCGTTCCTGATCATCATCCTCGCGATGTACGTGCGGGGAGCGACGCTGCCGGGCCGCGGCGAGCTGGTGGAGCAGCGGCTGCCGGAGGTGCCGCGACCGGGCAAGCTCGCGCTTCCCGCGATCGGCTTCACGCTCTTGTGCGCGGTCGCGCTCATCGTGCTGCCGTTCGACTTCCGCCAAGCGCTGATCAACTCGCTCATCGGAACGGTCATGGCGCTCTCGCTCGTCGTGATCACCGGCTTCGTTGGTCAGATCTCGGTGGTGCAGCTCGCGCTCGCCGGAGTCGCGGGCTTCACCATTTCCCATCTGGCAGTCGACGCGGGCATCGGCTTTCCGTTAGCCCCCTTACTCGGCGCCACCGCCGCGGTCGCCCTCGGCCTGGGCACCGCGATGTCGGCCCTGCGTGTGCGCGGGGTGAGCCTCGCGGTGGTCACGCTCGGCGCGACGGTCGCGATCGTCAACTTCGGCTTCATCAACAACACCTGGGGCGGCGGCGACACCGGCTCGCCGGTTCCCGAGCCGCATTTGTTCGGGCTCGACCTCGGTCCGCGCTCGGCCTTCCGCGGGCTCGACGGCAGCCTGCCGAGTCCGGTCTTCGGCTGGGTGGCCCTGGCGGTGACCGTCGCCACCTGCCTGTTCGTGGCCGCGATCCGGCGGGGCAACCTGGGTGAACGCATGCTCGCGGTGCGCTCCAACGAGCGCGCGGCGTCGGCGTCGGCGGTCAACGTCCGCACCGTCAAGCTGATCGCGTTCGGCATCAGCGCCTTCATCGCAGGCGTGGCCGGTTCGCTCTACGCCTACAACTTCGGGTCGGTGAGCGCCAACCGCTTCGACGCGGTCACCGCGCTCGCGCTGATCGCCTTCGCCTACGCCGGCGGTATCACGCTCGTGTCCGGCGCCGTGTTCGCGGGCCTGATCTCCACCGAGGGGCTCGTGCCGCACGCGCTCGACAAGTGGCTCGGCATCAACGGCAACTGGTTCCTGCTCTTCGGCGGCGTGATCCTGCTGTTCACGCTGATCCAGCATCCCGAGGGCGTGGCGGGGGCCTTCTACAAGCGGCTGCACCGCTCGCGCCGCTCCGATGACAGCGAGGAGCGCGAGCGTCTGTTCAAGGCACCCAGCAGCACTCCCGAACCGGCGGCGGAGCCATGAGCGCGGTGCTCGAGACCAAGGACATTTCGGTCCGCTTCGGCGGCGTGCACGCGGTCGCCGGCGTCGACCTCGAGGTCGGCGAGGGCGAGTTGGTCGGCCTGATCGGGCCGAACGGTGCGGGCAAGACCACGTTCGTCGACGCGGTCACCGGCTTCGTCCGCTACACGGGCACGATCGCGCTCGATGGGTTCGCCCTCGAGGGCCTGCGCCCGCATGCTCGCGCGCTGCGCGGCCTGGCCCGCACATGGCAGAGCACCGAGCTGTTCGACGACCTCAACATCCGCGAGAACCTCGGGGTCGCGTCGCGGCGGCCGTCGCTCTGGCAGGTGACCAAGGAACTCTTCACCGACCCGGCCACCACCAGCGGCGCGATCGACGAGGCGCTCGAGCTGGTGGAGCTGAGCTGGGCTGCCGATCGCATGCCCGCCGACCTGACGCAGGGCCAGCGCAAGCTCGTCGGCGTCGCGCGCGCGATCGTCATGGATCCGCGGCTGCTGTGCCTCGACGAGCCGGCCGCGGGCCTCGATACGAGCGAGAGCGAGGAGCTCGGCCGCCGCCTGCGCGGGCTCACGGACAAGGGCCACTCGATGCTCCTGATCGACCACGACATGGGCTTCGTGATGAGCGTGTGCGACCGGATCTACGTGCTCGAGTTCGGCAAGCTGATCGCGTCCGGAGCGCCCGACGTGGTGCGCAAGGACCCGCGCGTGGTGGAGGCCTACCTGGGCAGCGCGGCCGCGGAGCTGGCGTCATGAGCGGGCCGGTGCTGGAGCTCGAGGGCCTGACCGCCGGCTACGAGGACGCCGCCGTGCTCAGGGACCTGAGCCTCACGGTGGGCGAGGGCGAGGTGGTCGCGCTGCTCGGCGCCAACGGCGCCGGCAAGACCACGACGCTGCGGGCGATCTCGGGAATCGTCCACCCGATGCAGGGCAGCATCCTGCTCGACGGGGAGGACCTTCACGGAGTCTCGATCAGCGGCAGGGCAAAGATGGGGATTGCGCATGTGCCCGAGAACAGGGGCGTGTTCTTCGGGCTCACGGTGGCCGAGCACTTTCGCCTCGGACACCGCGGGGAGCGTCTCGACGATGAGGCCGCCTATCGGCACTTCCCGGCGCTTGCCGAGCTGCGCGACCGCCGCTGCGGTCTGCTGTCGGGGGGCGAGCAGCAGATGCTGGCCGTCGGTCGCGCACTCGCTCGGCACCCGCGACTGCTCCTGCTCGACGAGATGAGCCTCGGCCTCGCGCCGCTGATCGTGGAGCGGCTCCTGCCGGTGGTGCGCGAGTACGCGCTCGAGAGTGGCTGCGGCGTCCTTCTCGTCGAACAGCACATCCAGCTCGCGCTCACCGTGGCCGACCGTGGCTACGTGCTCTCGCACGGGGAGCTCGTTCTCCACGACCGCGCGGAGGTCTTGCGCGGGAACCGCGACCTGTTGATGGCCAGCTACTTTGGTGAGCGCGCGACGGCTTCCTTGGACGCCAGCGCAAACCGCACCGCCGAACCGGACCCGAGCTAGAGCGGCACATAGGATGCGAATTAATGTCTGACAACAATCACCCCATCCCTTCGGAGCGTGCCCGGGAGCTGGTGCGCGCTGGGTACGACCCCCATATCCACATCGCTCCCGACGTGGTGGAGCGGCGGATCAGCGACATCCAGCTCGCGCATCGCTTCAAGGAATTGGGGCTCGCCGGCTTCGGGCTGAAGTCGCACTACACGTCCACCGCGGAGCGCGCGCGCGTGGTGTCCGAGGCCGTTCCCGGCGTGCACGTGATCGGCGCGATCACGCTCAACCGCGCGGTCGGCGGCCTTAACCCCACCGCGGTGGAGATCGCCGCGCGCGAGGGTGCGCGGATCGTGTGGTTTCCCACGGTCAGCTCGGAGAACGAGCAGCACGAGGTGCTCGTCGCGGATCCCAACGGCAAGGTGCCGGTGTGGGTGCGCTTCGAGCTCGACATCCGCGAGGCGGGCGTCGTGCCGGAGCCGGTGCCGGTGGTGGACGCGTCGGGTGAGCTGCTCCCCGAGGCGGTTGCCGTGCTCGAGGTGATCGCACGTCACGACCTCGTGCTCGCCACGGGTCACCTCTCGCGCGACGAGATCTTCACGCTGGTCGATGGCGCGGTGGAGGCGGGCGTGTCGACCATCGTCATCACGCACCCCGAGTTCCCCTCGCAGCGCATCTCGCCCGAGGATCAGGTCGCGCTCGCCGACAAGGGCGCGCTGATGGAGCGCGCGTTCACCACTCCCTACACGGGCAAGTGCACCTGGGACCAGATCTTCGAGGCCACACGCGCGGTCGGCGCGGAGCGCACCGTGCTGGCGACGGACCTCGGCCAGATCTTCAACCCCCCGGTGGAGGACGGATTGGCGCTGATGGCGGACCAGTTCCTCGGCGCGGGATTCAGCGAGGAGGAGGTTCGAGCGATGGCGGTGGAGAACACGAGGCGGCTTGCAGGCGTCGACGTGAGGGCGCATGGCTAAACGCGTCCAGGTGATCGGAGCCCATTCGGCCGACTTCGTCTGGCGCGCCGGTGGTGCGGTGGCGATGGCGGTAGAGCAGGGGGGAGAGGCAGAGGTGATCGCCCTCTCCTACGGCGAGCGCGGCGAGTCCGGCGAGCTGTGGAAGGAGGAGGGCCAGACGATCGAGAACGTCAAGGAGATCCGCCACGGCGAGGCGGAGCGCGCGGCGAACGCGCTGGGCGCCTCGTTCCGGGCGCTCGACCTCGGCGACTATCCGCTCGAGATCGACTACGACGCGCTGATGCGCATCACCGAGGCGATCCGCGAGTTCGCGCCGGACATCCTCATCACCCACACGGACACCGACCCGTTCAACCCGGACCACCCGGTGGCGTACGCGGCGGTCGACCGTGCGCGCGGGCTGGCGGCGGGCGCGGGTGTGGCGAGCGGGTTCCCGACCGTGAAGCCGCCGGCGCTCTTCCTCTTCGAGCCGCACCAGCCGGAGCTCTGCAACTTCACGCCGACCACCTTCGTGGACATCACGCCCGTCATCGAGAAGAAGAAGGCGGCGATGGCGGAGATGAAGGCGCAGCAGTACCTCCAGACCTACTACGCGCAGCGCGCCGAGCAGCGCGGAAACCACGCACGGCGGGCGTCCGGCAACCAGGACGTGCGCTTCGCCGAAGCCTTCCAGCGGATGATCCCGCAGGTGGTGACCGAGCTGTGAGCGACACGCTGGCGGAGCTGGCCCGCCTCGGGAGCGCGACGGTGTATGAGGCGGGCGGGCGGGGCGGGTTCGTCGACTTCCCGCTGACCCAGGTGATCCCGGGCAGCCGCGTGGCGGGACCGGCGCGGACCGCGCTGTGCGGCCAGTCGGACAACCTGATGGTGCACGCGGCGATGTCGCGCCTGCAGCCCGGCGAGGTACTGGTGCTGACGATGCCGGATCCCGAGCCGGTCGCGCTCGTGGGCGACCTGCTCGCCACCCAGGCCAAGGCGCGTGGCGCGGCGGCCGTGCTGGTGGACGGTGCGGTGCGCGACATCGAGGAGCTCGCCGACCTTGGCCTCCCGATCTGGGCGCGCTGGGTGCGCGTGCACGGTGCGGACAAGAACGTGGTGGGCTCGCTGGATGAGCCGGTGACCGTCGGCGGCGCGACCATTCGCACCGGCGACGTCGTGGTCCTCGATGCCGACGGCGCGGCGGTAGTCGAGGCCGAGCGTGTGGACGAGGTGCTCGCGGCTTCGCTCGAGCGCGAGGAGAAGGAGCGCGTCAAGCGCGAGAAGCTCCAGGCCGGCGAGCTCTCCTACGACCTGGACGGCCTGCGTCAGATCGTCGAGGAGGATGGGCAAAGCCGATCCGGTCAAGGGAGACCGGAGGTCGAGCCTCGTCATCAGGACGCGGGGCCGGAAGCCCCGCGGGGCTAACTATGGACCTCGCTCATCTAGGGCCGGTCGAGCTCCTCACGCCCAAGGGCGAGGAGAGCCTGCGCTTCTTCGTCGACATCATGGGGATGGAGATCGAGGCGCAGGAGGGGCAGTCGTACTACCTGCGCTGCTGGGGCGACTACCAGCGCTGGTCGCTCAAGCTCACCGAGTCGTCGACGTCCGGGATGTCATACCTCGGCTTGCGCGCGTGGGATCGCGACGCGCTTGAGCGGCTCGTCGCGAAGGTCGAGGCGACCGGACTGGGGAAGGGCTGGAACGACGGTGACCTTGGCCGCGGACCGTCCTATCGCTTCCAGGACCCTGACGGCCACGTGTTCGACCTCTACTACGAGGTCGAGCGCTACGACCCGCCGCCCGATCGCCGTCCTGCCCACAAGAACGTGCCCGGCAAGTACACCGGGCGCGGGTGCGCGGTCAAGCGGCTCGACCACGTCAACATCCTCGCCGCGGACGTCACCGCCAGCCGCGAGTTCTGCGTCGACACGCTCGGCTACCGGCTCTACGAGCAGATCATCCTCGACGACGGGGTGGAGAGCGGCGCCTGGATGAGCGCCTCGATCGCGGCGCACGAGCTGATCTACACGGCCGACTTCTACGGGGCGCGCGGCCGGCTTCACCACGTGGCGTTCTGGGTCGACACGCGCGAGGAGTGCCTGCGCGCCGCGGACATCTGGCTCGACAACGAGATCTTCATCGAGGCCGCGCCCTCGAAGCACACGATCGCGCAGGGCATGTTCCTCTACGGCTACGAGCCGGGGGGCAACCGCGTGGAGGTCACGAGCGGCGGCCGCCTCGTGTACGCGCCCGACGAGCCGGTGGTCGTGTGGACCGAGGCCGAGCGGGCCAAGGGGCAGGCGTGGGGCGTGAAGACGATCGAGGCGTTCCACACCTACGGCACGCCGCCGGTCGACGGCTGATGGAGCCGGAGCCGGTCGTCGTTCCGCCCGGAGAAGGGCATCGCCTCGGCAACGTCGAGTTCCTCGCCCGCAGCGTCGACACGCCGCGCTTCACGTTCGGGATCATCGAGATCGCGGCGGGGCGGGAGCTCGAGCAACACACCCACGACGAGGAAGACGACGCCTTCTACATCCTCGAGGGCGAGATGACGTTCACCTTCGGCGATTCGGAGGCGCTCGCGCCGCCGGGCACGTTCGTGCTCGTCCCGCCGGAGGTCACGCACGGCTTCCGCAACGACGGCGAGGTTCCGGTGCGGATGCTCAACATCCACGCGCCGGCGGGCTTCGACCGCCGCATCGGTCTCTACGACAACGAATAGAGCGGGGCGCCCGGAGGCGCCCCACTCAACTTGGTCGGGTCGACTACCCGCTTACTGCCTGCACGGGTTCGACATGTCGCCGCTGTTGAAGTTGTTGATCTCGGTCGTGATCGTGAAGCCCACGTCCGGATACACCGTCCTCAACAGTCCTCCGTACTCCGTCGTCGAGCTCCCACCGAAGTGGCGCGCGGTGCCAGGGATGAAGTTGCCTCCCTGCTGCCAGACGCACGTCCCGTGGGAAGTGCCCGTCGTGTAGAAGGGGTAGAACTGCGCGCCCATCGGCGGGTTGACGCAGTTCGCGCCCGTCTGTCGATCGCAGAACGGCGGGTTGTCCTGCGCGTCCGCCGCTTCGATCCGAGGCAGGTCCGTCTCGAAGGCGGTCGTCGAGTAGTTGAACCGCTGCTTGACCAGCGGACTGGTGAACAAGACCGGGCTCGGGTGTAGCGCCCGGTCCTGCGCGACGTTGGGATTCGTGCCGGGCCAGTCCTTCTGGTACGACGGCCCGTCCCAGTCCTCGTCGTCGCTGAAGCAGCCGTTGATCTTCACGAGCAGCGAGTCTTCCGCGGGTACGCAGAAGTTGTTGTCGTCGTCCTCATCCAGCACCGGGTCCTGGGCACCGGGCTGCGTGCAATTGAAGTTGTCGTCAATTGCGAGGCAGTTCTCGAAGTGCCCGATCTCGTCCGACATCGCGACGTTGTACGTGTGCGCGGACCACGTGTTGCCACGCGGGTTCCCCGTCGAGTACTCGGGGTGGAACGCGTACGGCTTCATCTTGCACTTGTTGGCGTTCGGCCTGTACAGGATGTGACCGAAGCCGTTCGCGACAGACGCCGTCATCGAACCGCTCTGACCGGTCGTCAGGTCGGTCATATCGATGCGGAATCCCGCATCGGTGTCGTGCATCCGCATGCGGATGCGGTCACCCGGACTCATCAGCAGGTCCTTGTTCGTGTCCGGGTTGACGGCCGCGAAGTTCGGGTTGTCGAACGTACCCGTGAACAGCGGGTTCGCCGGCGCCTGTGACTTGCCGCTCTTCGTGATGTAGGCCCAGTTGACGGGCTCACCGCCGCCCAGGATGTAGTTGTCGCAGTCGGCGTTGTTCTCGACGCCGTTGTTCTGATTCACCGTCCGGCTGTCGATCGTCATCGCCGCGCAGTACTGCGTGGCGGTGCAGCCGAAGCCCTCGAACTGCGGCACGTAGCCCGGTCCATAGAACTGGAGCTCCATGAACGCGTTGCCTGGGTGCTTGCCGATGTAGTCCTTGGCCTTCGGGTTGATGCCCACGAGGTCGTTCGAATCGGAGTCCGGCTTGCACTTGTTCGTGAACTCGGGCGCCGACTCGGTGTCGCACAGCGTCACCCCGAACCAGAACGTGGGGCGGAGCTGGAAGTTCCACGTCGAGCTGTTCGCACCGCTCGCGTTCGGCTGCTGCGCCGGTTCCGTGGGAAGCGTGATCGTGTACGTCATGTCGTTGCCGGAACCCGGGATGCTGGACTTGAACAGCACCGAGGGCTCGTCGTGCCCGACGTAGTCGTCGCCGATCGCGCCATGGGCGTCGGCGCAAATTGACGTCGGGGTCTGGCAGAGGGGCTCGGCGTAGCCCTTGAACATGCCGCGCCCGATTGCGGCGGACGCACCTGCGGGAAGCATGAGCGCCGCGGCGACTACAGCTCCTGCCGCGACGCAGGTGAATGGACGGAAGCGTTTCACTGACCCTCTCCTCCGTAGATCGGCGAAACCGGCGCCGCGAGGCCAGATTCAGACGCACGCGCGGGCATCGTCGGTTGGGCTCGGTGGCTGACCGCGGATCGGGCACGGGGAGCCAGGGACTGCCTGCGTGGTCCGCGCATTCCTAGCTGCGGCAGTACCTCCTCTCCCTAGCTGCGCGGAGAAGGGTAACGCGGCTTGCCGAATTTGCGAAATGCAATCCTGAGCGGGTGAACCGTCCATTCTTTGCGCGCATCCAGGCTCGCGCCGCCGCGATCGAGGAGCGGCGAGGGGGCGCCGCCCGTCGCGAGCAGCTGCTGAGTGGCCTGTCGGGACGGGTGGTCGAGGTGGGCGCCGGGAGCGGAGTGTCGTTCGGCTATTACCCGAGCGCGGTTACCGAGCTGGTGGCGGTGGAGCCGGAGTCGGGGCTGCGCGAGCGGGCGGAGCGCGCGGCCGAGACGGCGCCGGTTCCCGTCCAGGTAGTCGACGGCGTCGCCGAAGAGCTACCGGTGGAGAACGGGTCGGCTGACGCTGTGGTGGTGGCGGGTGTGCTGTGCAGCGTGCCGGAGCCGGCGCTCGCGCTCGCGGAGGTCAAGCGCGTCCTGAAGCCGGGCGGCGAGCTGCGCTTCTACGAGCACGTGCTCGCGCGCAACCGCCGGCTGGCGGGACTGCAGCGCGTGTTCGACGCCACCTTCTGGCCGCGCCTCTTCGGCGGCTGCCGCACGACCCAGGACACCGAGGCGATGTTGCGCGCCGCCGGGTTCGTGGTCGAGGAACGCGAGCGCTTCTCGTTCCGACCCACCCTGCTCGCGACGCCGGTGGCGCCGCGGATCCTGGGCCGGGCTCTGGTCGCATGCGATCGCCCAACGCTCGGGGCCGACGGCTAACCCATCCTGTCCTGCGGGGCTATAGCGCCCACAGAACAGGATGGGTGATGCGTGCCGTGGTTTCTCCTGGGAACCGCGCCTCGGTGCTCAACTGGGCCATTTGGTTGACCTTCTCGGACCGTTGGGCGTGGATCCGAACGCATCCGCTCGAGGTCGTAATCACCGTTCTGACGCCGCCGATCCTCCCCGCCGGCTTACAGGCCTTGCGGGTATTTCGGTTGCTGCGGGTGCTGCGGCTCTTCGTGGGGGCCAAGATCGCGCGGAGGTTGCTCTCAACAGAGGGCGTGCGGGATGCGGCCGTCCTTGCCCTCGTCACTGTCATCACGGGTGGCGTTGCCTTCAGTGCAGTCGAGAGCGATCAGCACTACACAGCGTGGGATGGGGTCTGGTGGGCGATGTCCACCGTTACGACTGTTGGCTACGGCGACGAATACCCCACGACGACGCCCGGTCGGCTCATTGCCGTCGTTCTCATGCTCGTCGGGATCGGGTTCGTCGCGATCCTCACCGCCGCAGCAGCCGACCGCTTCCTCACGCCGGCGTCCGCGTGCTCGCGTACACCACGAAGGCGTTGATCGAGCGGGGGTCGGAGAGCGCGTCGAGGCGCACCACGTCGTCGCGCTCGGCTCCCTGGAGGATCTTCTTCACAGGCAGCTCGAGCTTCTTGCCGGTCAGCGTTCGCGGGATCGCCGGCACGGCTTCGATCGTGTCGGGTACGTGCCGCGGCGAGAGTGCGCCGCGCAGAGAACGCGCGATCTGCCCGCGGAGTTCGTCGTCCAGGTCGACGCCCTCGCCGAGATGCACGAACAGCACCAGCTCGCCGGCGCCGCCCTCGGAGTCCTCGAGATGGACGACCAGGCTGTCCACCACCTCGGGCATGTCTTCGATCACGGCGTAGAGCTCGCCGGTGCCGAGCCGCACGCCGCCGCGGTTGAGGGTGGCGTCGGAGCGCCCGGTGATCACGCACGAGCCGCGCTCGGTGAACTGAATCCAGTCGCCCTGGCGCCACACGCCCGGGTACATGTCGAAGTAGGTGGAGCGGTAGCGCTCGTCGCCCGGGTCGTTCCAGAAGCCGACCGGCATGGAGGGCATCGGCTGGCAGATCACCATCTCGCCGAGCTCGCCGACCACCGGGTTGCCCTGCTCGTCGAGAGCCTTCACGTCGACGCCGAGCAGGCAGCCGGTCATTTCGCCCGCATAGACGGGCTGGAGGGGCATGCCGGCGACGTAGCCGCTGCACACGTCGGTGCCGCCGCTGCCGACACTCAGCAGCGCGTCGGGCTTGACCTTGTCGTAGACCCAGGCGAAGCCCTCGGTGGGCATCGGCGAGCCCGCGACCTCGAACTGCTTGATGCGGCTGAGGTCGAACTCGCTGCCCGGCTCAAGACCCTCCTTGCGGCAGGCCATCGCGTAGGCCGGCGCCATGCCCATGATCGTCACCTGCTCCCGTTCGACGATGCGCCATTGCTCGCGCAGGTCGGGATAGAGCGGGTTGCCGTCGACCATCACGAGCGACGAGCGGCACAGGAGCGCCGACATCAGCGCGTTCCAGATCATCCAGGCGGTGGTGCTGAACCAGAAGATCCGGTCCTCGGGGCCCATGTCCCACGACAGCCCGAGGTTCTTCAGATGCTCGATCAGGATGCCGCCGTGGCAGTGCACGATGGCCTTCGGCAGACCGGTGGTGCCGGAGGAGAAGAGCACGTAGATGGGGTGCGCGAACGGCACCGGCTCGAACTCGAGCGGCCCCTCCTCCGCGGTGAGCGACTCCCACGAGAGCGCGTCCGGCAGCGAGCCCTCGCCGTAGGGCACCTCCACCACGTGCTCGAGCGTGGGCAGTTGTTCGCGAACCGCCGCAACCTCATCGCGGCGGTCCACGGGCTTGTCCCCGTACTTGTAGCCCGCCATGGTGAGCAGCACCTTGGGCTCGATCTGGCCGAAGCGCGAGACCACGCTGCGGGTGCCGAACTCGGGCGCGCAGCTCGCCCACACCGCGCCGAGGCTTGTGGTGGCGATCATGGCGGCGAGCGTTTCCGGGATGTTCGGCAGGTAGGCGACGACGCGGTCGCCCTTCTGCACCCCAAGCCGAACGAGTCCCGCGCGCACGCGCGCGACCAGCTCGCGCAGCTCGCGGAAGGTCAGCTCCCGTCGGCCGCGCGTCTGCGAAAGGCTGATCAGCGCGACGCGGTCGAGGTCCTCGTCGAGGCCGAGCATGTGCTCCGCGTAGTTGAGCGTCGCGCCCGGGAACCATTCGGCGCCCGGCATCTCGCGCGACCCGAGCACGCGCTCGGGCGGCGTGTGCGCGCGGATCTGGAAGTAGTCCCAGAGCGATCCCCAGAAGCCCTCGATGTCCTCGATGGACCAGCGGCGCAGGTCCTCGTACTCGGCGAAGTCGTGCCCGCGCTCATCGCGCAGGAAGTCCATGTAGTGGCCGACCCTGGTCGTCGCGCGCGCGTCGGCGGGCGGCGTCCACAGCACGTCGCCTTGTTTCGGCGTCCCCATTATCAGGAAGGCTAACTCAGCTCGGCGGAGCGGTCCAGGAAGGTGGACAGGACGAGCATCGTGCGGGTGCGAACCACGTTCGGATCGCGCCGGACGCGCTCGACGAGCTCCTCGAGATGGGCCACGCTGTCGACCCGCAGGCGCAGCAGCACGTCGGGCTCGCCGGACACCGTGAAGCCGGTCACGACCTCGTCCAGGTGCTCGAACGAGGGGCGGATGTCACCGGGCGAGGTGCGGTCGGCGCAGTAGACCTCCATCACCACCTCGATCGCATCGCCGAACATCGAGGTGTCGACCCGAGCGGTGTAGCCCTTGATCACGCCGTCGCGCTCGAGCCGCTGCACGCGCCGCTTGACCGCCGCCACCGACAGCGACACGTGGCCGCCGATGTCCGCGAGCGTGCGCCGGGAGTTCTCCCGGAGCAGCGCAAGGATTTTGTGGTCGATGTCGTCGAGAGGGCGCATTTGTTGCGCCTGGGACCGTAAATGTTGCCCCATGGTTGTGTCAAGAGGGGCCCACGCGTAGCGTCGGGAGGCGACCGGTCAAGTCGAGCAAAGGGAGAGGTAGCGAGATGACCAGCGTTCTGCCGCGCACGGAACTGCAGCTTGAGATCGACGGGGGTTCGCTGACCATCGAGGATCTCGTGGCCGTGGCGCGCGGCGGCGTCTTCGCCGGGCTCGCGCATGACGCGATCGGTCGCATCGAGGCCGCCCGCGACCTGAAGCAGGACCTGATCGACCGCGAGGTACCGATCTACGGCGTCACCACCGGCTTCGGCGACAGCGCTCACCGGCAGATCTCTCCCTCGAAGACCGCGGAGCTCCAGCAGAACCTGCTTCGCGACCTCGGCTGTGGCACTGGTCCCATCGCCGCCCCCGACGTGACCCGCGCGACCATGCTGCTGCGCGCGAACTGCCTTTCGAAGGGCAACTCCGGCGTGCGTGTCGAGCTGATCGAGCGCCTGCTCTCCCTGCTCAACGGCGACGTCCTCCCGCAGATCCCCGAGCGCGGCTCGTGCGGCGCGAGCGGCGATCTCGTCCCGCTCTCCTACATCGGCTCCGCGCTCGTGGGCGAGGTGGACGTGCTCGCGCACGGCGAGCTCCGCCCGGCCGCCGACGTCCTCGCCGAGCTCGGGCTCGAGCCGTTCGAGCTCGAGGCCAAGGAGGGGCTCGGCCTCGTCAACGGCACGTCGTTCATCACCGCCTTCGCCGCACTTGCGGTTGCCGACGCACGCGACCTCGCCGACGTGTCCGATCTCGCGACGGCCATGGCATCCGAGGCGCTGCTCGGCAACCGCGGGCACTTCAACGCCTTCCTCTTCGAGGCAAAGGCGCACCCGGGCATGATCGAGAGCGCGCGCGTGATCCGCGGCCTGCTCGCCGACTCGCAGCTCGCCCTCGACAGCGAGGAGATCTTCGCCGGCGAGGATCTGGCCGGGCGCGAGTACCTCGAGCTCTCCCGCCAGGTGCAGGACAGATACTCGATCCGCTGCGCGCCGCACATCAACGGCATGCTGCGCGACACGCTCGACTGGGCCACCCGCTGGGTGGAGATCGAGATGAACTCGTCCGACGACAACCCGCTGTTCGACGTCGGCAGCGGCCGCGTGCAGAGCGGCGGCAACTTCTACGGCGGCCACATGGGCCAGGCGATGGACTCGCTCAAGGTCGCGCTCGCCAACCTGTGCGACCTGATGGACCGCCAGCTCGAGCTGGTCGTCGACGAGAAGTTCAACCGCGGGCTCACCCCCAACCTGATCCCGTTCTACGGACCGGACAGCCCGGAGGCCGGCCTCCACCACGGCTTCAAGGGCATGCAGCTCTCCTGTTCGGCGATGACCGCAGAGGCGCTGAACCGGTCCAACCCCGCGACCGTTCACTCGCGTTCCACCGAGGCCCACAACCAGGACAAGGTGTCGATGGCGACGATTGCCGCCCGCGACGCGCGCTCGATCGTCGAGCTCGCTCAGAACGTCGCTGCGATCCACCTGCTCGCCGTCACGCAGGCGTTTGACCTGCGCGACCCGGCGAAGGCGGGTCCCGTCACGCGCGCGGCGCACGACCTGATCCGCACGCGCGTCCCGTTCATGAGCGGCGACCGGCGTATGGACGTCGACATCCGCGCGGTGGTCGAGCTGATTCCCGAGCTCGCGCGCATCGCGCGCGCGGGCGCGACACCGCTCGTCTAGGCCGTCGCGCCGGAGGCGCTCATGATGCGCCCGATGTTCTCCTCCGCGAAGAACGTCTCGGGCGGCACCATCCCCTCGCGCGCGAGGTAGAACTGGCGCGTGTCCTCCGGGCTGTCGCGCAGCGCGGCGCGCAGTGCGAGCTCGTCGGGCGCCGGCTGGAGGCGAGCAGCCGAGCGGTTGATCTCGAACCAGGGCATCGTGAGCTCGTCGCGCCGCTGCTCGTAGCCCTCGAGTGCTTCCTTCATCGGCAGGCGGCCGGACAGCCCCTCGTCGAGGGCGTCGGCCAGCAGGTCGGCGTCGCGCAACGCGTCGCAGCAGCCGAGTGCCATGAACGGGTCCTTGTGCACGCCGGCGTCGCCCACGAGCGCCCAGCCCTCGCCGTGCGCCTGGCGGATGAAGTTGGGGAGCTGGGTGGCGCCATAGAAGCGCTCCTCCCGTCGGCCGGCTCGGACGCGCTCGGCGAGGTCCGGCATCGTGTCGACCACCGCGAGGTACTCGCCCTCGATGTCGGCGCGCACGCGTGTGAGCTCGCTCGAGGGCCAGGCGACGAACAGCGCGAAGAGGTCGTCATTGGTCGGGAAGCCGAAGGTGGCGCGCCCGTCCTTCACGCGGATCTCGAGCCCCTCGCGCGGAACGCCGGACCAGTAGGTGAAGTACCAGCACGACACGCCGGGGCTGAACTCCGTGTAGCGCGCGCCCACGTGCTGCCCCACGGCGGAGTTGCGGCCGTCGGCGCCGACGACGATCGAGCAGCGCTGCTCAAGCAGCGGCTGGCCCTTGCCCGGGCGGCCCACCACGCCCGCTACGCGGCCGTCCTCCTCGATCAGGTCCTGCACCGCGAAGCCGTCGCGCAGCTCCGCGCCCGCTTCCACCGCGGCGCGGACCAGCATGGCGTCGAGCTGCGAGCGCCGCGGCCCGAGACCCAGCGGGACGTCGTCGACCGAGAGCTCGCGGGCCGTGAGCGGGAAGTCGCCGAGGTCGAACGTCGCGGTCGTCACCGGCGGGCAGCCGGTGCCGAGCACGCGCTCGAGCAGGCCCCAGTCGGCCAGCCGCCGCGGCCCGTGCATGTGGATGAAGTGGCCCTTGGGGGTGTCGCTCGGGAAGCTTGCGCGATCCACCAGCAGCACCTCATGCCCTTTGCGTGCCAGGAGCATTGCTGTGCTCGCCCCAGCGCAGCGCGCTCCTATCACTACAACGTCAGGCATGGGCGAAATCCGACCCTAACCCGATTCGCGAAAGCGCGTGTGTGATCTAGGTCCGCTTGTGCTTCTTATGGGGCGCGGGCTTGACGCCGAAGTGCTTGCGCACGATGTGGCCGACGCCCCCGGCGCTGTGCGGCTCGGCGCTCAGCCGGTACCTGCCCACGCGCAGCGTGCGGTTGTGCAGCCGGCCGGTGAAGCGGAAACGCACGCGACCCGGCTTGTCCGTGTGCTTGAAGCTGCCGGTCTTCACGTAAAGCACGCAGGTCTTCCGCTTCCGGTTGCGGCGGTTGCGCTTGACGCAGTTCCTGCCCGCGCGGCGACCCAGCGTGGCGCGCTCGATCGTGAACGTGGTGGTGGCGGGCTGCGTGCCCGTGTAGGTGATGAGCGCGCCGGCGGCGCGTGCACCCCGCACGGGACCGCCGTGCGTGGCGGCGACGAACACCCTCGGCCGGAGGCGCATGCGCGTGATGCGGTCGGTGGCCGGCGGCGTGGTGAAGGTGAGGAACGCGCCGGCGCTGCTGTCGGTGGAGTTCACGCCGATGATGCGCGCCTGGTAGGTGGTGCTCGGGCGCAGTCTGGTGAGTGCGGCCGTACCCCGTGTCGGGCCGACGGTGGTGCCGAGGCTCTGGCCCGCAGTTGAGGTGATCGAGCCGCCGACCGCGCCGTACTCGACGTGGAACGTCGTGGCCTGCGCGTGGCCGTCGACCAGGCCGAGGATCGCGGCCGTGGTGGCGCCCGTCGCCGTCGCGCTGACTGTGGTGACGGTGGGCGGCGTGGTGATGCGCCCGATCGCAGGCTTCGCGCCGATGTCTGTGAACCACATGTTGCCGTCGGGACCCAGAGCCGTCTTCGCCGGGTTGGCTCCGCTGTTCAGCCCGGAGTTGAAGCTCGTGATGTCGCCGCCGGGCAGCACTCGTGCGATGGAGCCCGCCGTGACTCCCTCGTTGCCGACCCAGAGCGCGCCGTCCGGTCCGGAAGCGATCCCGAAGAGGAACGCCGGCGCCGCGGGGAATTCGGTGATCTGGCCGGCGGTGGTGATGCGCCCGACCGCCGCCTCCGTGCCTTGGTCGGTGAACCAGAGGTTGCCGTCCGGCCCCGCGGCGATCTCCGCGGGCTGGCTGCCGGGGTTCAGCCCGGTGCTGAACTCCTGAAAGTCGCCGCTGGGCGTCATCCGGCCGATCGCCGGCACGGCCTTGTCGTCTGTGAACCAGAGGTTGCCGTCGGGTCCGGCGGCAATTCCGAAGGGCTGGGAGCCGGGGTCTAGGTCGAACTCGTGGATCGTTCCGGACGGAGTGACGCGCCCGATCGCCGGCGAGCCCAGGTCCGTGAACCAGAGGTTGCCGTCGGGCCCGCGCGTGATGTCCGTGAGGTGGTCGGCGCCGGGATTCAGCCCGTTCGAGAACTCCTGAATCGCGCCGCCTGTCGTGACGCGCCCGATCGCGACCGCACCCGTGTCGGTGAACCACAGGTTGCCGTCGGGCCCCGCGGTGATGTCGTTCGGGCTGGCGCCCGTGCGGAGGCCACCGCTGAACCGCGTGACGGTGCCCGAAGGGGTCATGCGGCCGATCGCGCCGGCCGACAGGCCGAACCAGAGGTTGCCGTCCGGTCCCGCGGCCAGGCCTGAGATGTCGTCGGATGCGTTGAAGCCATCCGAGAACTCGGTGATCGTGGGGCTGATCGCGCCCGCCGGCGACGCGCAAGCAAGCGCGAGCAAGACGCCCAGCACCCCGATCCCCGCACGAGTCCGCACGCCCTCACCTTAAGGGGTACGCCTAAAGACTCAGGCGTCGTCGAAGTCGTCGCGGACGGCTTCGAAGTGCGTGCGGCAGGCGTCGCAGTGCCACTGCGCGGTGATGATCTGGCCGCCGAACTGGGAGACGAGCGTGACGCTGTCGCTGCGGCCGCAGTTGGGGCACGCGGGAGTCTTCACCTGCGTGCCTCCGGCGTCCAGCCGCTCCAGTCGGACGGCTCCGGGAGCTCCAGGCTGAGCCCGGTGTCGGTGAGGGCGTCGGAGATCGTGGCGCGCAGCTCGGCGCGGAGTGCGTCGGCGCCGCCTGACACGAAGCCACCGTCCGTGAGCGCTTTGAACTCGGCGCCATCCGCGGGTCCGGCCCAGCGCGCCGCCTGCCACCAGCAGTCGCCGAGGGCGCCGGCGAATGTCTCGCGCAGCTGCTCGTCGCGCGCGAGCCTGCGCGCCCACGCGCGCGCGTGAACGGCGTGCGAGCGCTCCTCCTGGAGGATCTTGCGCGCCCGCTGTGCGAGCCCGACGAAGGTGCTCTCCTCGCACGCGCGCACGAACGCGGTGAGCATGCCGTCGATCGCGAAGTTCACGGCCACGAACGAGACCCAGGTGGGAAGCTCGTCAGCCAGCACCGGCATGCAGGCGCCCACCTCGAGCCGCTCCTCGTCCTCGCGCACGTCCACGCCGAGCTGCTTGAGCAGCGGGTATGTGGCGCGCGCGTGGCCCAGCTCGTCCTGCGCCATCGCGGCGGCGGCCACGGCGGACTCGAGCGTGGGCGCGCTCACCGCCCACTCGCCGTAGCGGCGGCCGAGCGCGGCCTTGTTGTCGGCCAGCGACGCGATCGCGTGGCCGAGCGCCTCGCGTTCGGGCGAGTGGATCTCGACCGTTGCGGTCATGCGGAGATCGCCTCCCGCACCTGGTCGCGCGGCACGATGATCATCTCGATCCAGGGCTGCTCGTCGTAGATCGAGCGCGCCGAGACGAGCGCCAGGTCCTCGTCGTCCTCGCGCACGGCGCCGACGTGGTGGAGCGGCTCCTCGTAGGTCTGCCGGGCGAAGACTTCCCATGCTCGGCTCATACGGCAATCCCCAATTCGCGCATCGTCACGCGGGCCTCTGACCTGATCCGGTCCTTCGTCCACACCGGATCCCACACGACCTCGATGTCGACGGAGTCGATGTCCGGGTCGGCCAGCAGCGCCTGACGGATGTCGTCCTGGATGAAGTCCATCGCCGGGCAGCCCATCGCCGTGTAGGTGATCTGGAGGTCGGCGCGGCGGTCGGGCGCGTTATAGGCGACCGACACGATCAAGCCCATCCCGAGCACCGACACCGGGATCTCGGGATCCTCGACGTGGCGGAGCGCCTCCCAGATGCGCGCCTCGACCGTCAAGCGGTGGTTACCTCCGCGGGGCATCCGGCCCCGCGTTCTGATGATCAGGGGCGTCGTCCCGCCGCCCGTTAACGGACGGGCTGCGCCCGTCCTTCATCGACTGGTACCCGCGCTGCATCGTGCGCACGTACTGCTCGTTCATCTCGCCGCGGCCCTTCCAGCGCTCGAGCACCTCGTCCCAGGACACGGCGCCGGCGCCGAGGTCCCACTCGCGCTTCTCGGGGTCGAAGCGGGCGGGGAAGGGGCAGTCGATCACGTACGTGTCGCTGTCCGCGTCGTGATGCGCGGGCACGCGGATGCCGACCTCCTTCATGAACGGCACCACCTCGCGCATCCAGGCCTGGCGCAGCTCGTCGTTCGTCATCCCCTTGAAGCCGTACTCGAGCTGGATGCCGTGGCGCTTGCGCGTATCCGGCAGGCCGAACCACTCGAGCGTGAGGATGAACATCCAGTCCACGGCGGCCTGCACCTCGGCCTTGCCGTCGGGATCGCCGACGAGCTTCTTGATCCAGGTACGGCCGTGGCGCAGATGGAAGGTCTCCTCCTTGTCGACCTTCTTCAGCGCGCGCTTCCAGGGGCCGAAGGTGGAGGACTGGTGGATGTCTGACAGCAGCACGAAGCCCGCCTGGTCGTAGAGCGCGTTGGCGCAGACCAGCTCGACCCAGGAGTTGAGCGGGACATCAAACGCGTACGGGTACTTGAACTCCGACGCCGGGCGCTCGTACATGAGCCAGTCCATGTCCACGCCGCAGTCGCCGAGCAGGCGGAACGCGATGTGAGCGTGCGCGAGCTCGTCCTGCACGATCGACATCGCGGAGCCGAAGTTGTTGAGCGCGGGCGCGTTCTGCGCGGCGCGCAGGTAGGAGGGCGCGCTGACCCACTCGGTGTCGGCCGAGACGGTGAGGATGCGGCGGATCCCGCGCAGGTACTCGGGGGACATGTGCTCGAGCCCCTCCACGAGCTTTCCGGCCGCGAGATGCTCCCGGACCTCGTCCTCTGTGCGCTGCGCGAGCTCGTCGATGTCTGTCACGTCGGCCATCAACTGTGTGACAACTGATTAACGTTCGTGAGGGTATCGTCGTATGTGGGCGAGGTCAAGGAGAATGGCGGCGTGAGCGAAGTCGGCCTCGTGAGCCCGGGGGAGATGGGCACTGCGGTGGGCGCCGCACTGGTCGCGGGCGGCCATGTGGTGCGCTTCGCATCCGACGGGCGGTCCGAGGAAACGAGCGCGCGAGCGGCGGCGGCCGGCTTTGAGGATGTCCGGTCGTTCGCACAGCTCGCGAGCGGTTGCGAGGTCCTGCTGTCGGTCTGCCCGCCGCAGTTCGCGCTCGACACCGCGCGGGCGTTCACGGGCTTCGGCGGCATCTACGTCGACGCGAACGCGATCGCCCCTGCCACCGCCGCCGAGGTGGCGGGCAGCGTGGAGAACTACGTCGACGGCGGCATCATCGGCCCGCCGCCGCTCGAGCCCGGGAGCACGCGCCTGTACCTCTCCGGCGGCGCGGCGGCGGCGCAGCTGGCCGAGCTGTTCGCCGGCAGCGCGCTCGATGCGCGCGTGATCGGCGAGGCGCCCACGGCGGCCTCTGCCCTGAAGATGGCGTACGCGGCGTGGACCAAGGGCTCGGCTGCGCTGCTCCTCACCGCGCACGAGGCAGCGCAGCGCCTCGGAGTGGCGGGTGAGCTCGAGGCGGAGTGGGAGCTCTCCCAGCCGCGCCTTGCGGAGCGACTTGCGGGCGCCGAGCGGTCGCGCGCCGCGAAAGGCTGGCGCTGGACCCCCGAGATGCGCGAGATCGCGGCGACGTTCGAGGCCGTCGGCCTGCCCGGCGGCTTCCATGAGGCGGCGGCCGAGGTCTTCGATCCCGAGGATCGCGTATGACGTTTGACTTACGACCGTGATCGGTTAGTCTCCTGCCGGTGGCCACGCTCGTTGAACTCGACGGTCTGCGGCCAAGCATCGGCCGCGATGTGTTCATCGCGCCGACCGCCGTGCTGATCGGCGACGTCCGCGTTGCCGACCGCGCCAACATCTGGTTCGGCGCAGTGCTGCGCGGCGACTTCTCGCACATCGAGATCGGCGAGGGCAGCTCGATCCAGGACAACACCGTGATCCACTGCGCCGACGATCTCCCGACGATCGTGGGCCGCGACGTGACCGTGGGCCACGGCTCGATCCTCGAGGGCTGCGTGGTCGAGGACGGGGCGCTCGTGGGCATGGGCTCGATCCTGTGCCAGCACTCGCACCTCGGCGCGGGCGCGATGCTCGCCGCCGGCTCGGTGCTGTCCGAGCGGTCCGAGATCGCGGCCGGAATGCTCGGCGCGGGCGTTCCCGCGCGCGAGAAGAAGGAGCTGACCGGCTCCGCGAAGGGCTGGACCGAGCACGCCGCCGCCGAGTACCAGCATCTCCGCGTGCGCTACCTGCAGAACTTGGAAAACGCGCCTCTACCCGGATAGGAAGGAAGCAGACGCCGTGCCACAGATGCTGATCGGAGGAGAGCAGAGGGCCGCCAGCGGCGAGATCGAGGTGGTCAATCCCGCCACCGAGGAGGTGGTGGACACGGTCCCGTCCGGGTCCGCCGACGACGTGAACAGCGCGGTCGAGGCCGCGAAGCGCGCGTTCCCCGAGTGGTCGAAGACCGATGTGGAGAAGCGCGCGGGGATCCTTGGCAAGGCCGCCGACCTGATCACCGAGAACGCCAAGGAGCTGGCCGGGATCCTGACGTCCGAACAGGGCAAGCCGATCGCCGAGGCGATGGGCGAGGTGACGCACCTCGTGCACGGCGTGCACTTCTACGCCGAGGCGGCGACCAAGGTCCGCGGCGTGCAGCAGGACCTGCCGTCGGCGTTCGGCCCCGCCTACGGAATGGTGATCCGCCGTCCGCTCGGCGTGTGCGCCGCGATCACGCCCTACAACTTCCCGCTGACACTGCTCGGAACGAAGGTGGCGCCGGCGCTTGCGTCCGGCAACACCGTGGTGGCGAAGCCCGCTTCCACCACCCCGCTCGCCACCTTGCGCGTGGCTGAGTTGTTCGCCGAGGCGGGCGTGCCGGATGGCGTGCTGAACGTGGTCACCGGGCGCGGCTCGGAGATCGGCGACGTGCTCGTCGGGCACCCCGACGTGCGCCGCGTGGCGTTCACCGGCGAGACGGAGACGGGCCGCCACATCATGTCGATCGCCGGCCCCGAACTGAAGCGCGTGACGCTCGAGCTGGGCGGGTCAGATCCCGTGATCGTCTGCGAGGACGCCGATGTGGAGGCCGCGGTGAAGGCCGTGATCATCGGGCGCTACTGGAACGCAGGACAGGCCTGCCTCGGCTGCAAGCGCGTGTACGTGCACGAGTCGGCGTACGACGACTTCGTCTCCCAGCTCGTCGAGCGCGTGGGCCGCTACGAGCCGGGCGACGGCACCGTGAAGGCCGAGAAGCCGCGTCTGCGTATGGGCCCGATCCACAAGAAGAGCGCTCGCGACGAGCTGCTCGCACAGCTCGCGGACGGCGAGGCGAAGGGGGGAGAGGTCCTGATCGGCGGTGGCGACGGCGGCCACGACAAGGGCTGGTTCCTCGAGCCCGCCGTGGTGGCCGAGCCGGGCGAGGACTCGCGCCTCGTGCGCGAGGAGGTGTTCGGGCCGGTGCTGCCGGTGTTCCGCTACTCCGACTTCGACGACGCGATCCGCCGCGCCAACGACACGAACTACGGCCTGGGGTCATCGATCTGGACGCACGACGTGCGGAAGATCCACCGCGCCGCGCAGGACATCGACAGCGGCATGACCTGGGTCAACCAGATCCACTACGGCTACGACGAGCTGCCGTTCGGCGGCGTCAAGGACTCGGGCTTCGGCAAGGAGCACGGGCTCGAGGCGCTCGACAGCTACGTGGAGCTCAAGTCCGTCGTGGTGGGAGGGCTCGGCTGATGGCGGTCACCTACTCGGACGGCGCGATCGTCCTCGACAAGCCGCCGGCCAACTCGTACGAGATCGAGTTCATGCGCGAGCTGGGTGCGGCGGTCGACGCCGCGGACGCGGACCCCGACGCGCGCGTGGTGGTCGTGCGCAGCGCGAGCGAGAAGTTCTTCTCCGCAGGCGCTGACATCAAGACGTTCCTCGCGAACGACGTCGAGGCCAACATGGAGATGATCCGCTTGGCGCACGACTCGCTCGGCAAGATGGCGGCGTCGGAGAAGCTGTTCGTGGCCTGGATCGAGGGGCACGCGCTCGGCGGCGGGCTCGAGATCGCGCTCGCGTGCGACCTGCGCTACGGGCTCGAGAGCGGCTACCGCGTGGGCACTCCGGAGGTCACGCTCGGCCTGCTGCCCGGCAACGGCGGCACCCAGCGGCTGCCGCGCCTGATCGGCCTCGGCCCCGCGCTCGACCTGCTGCTCACCGGGCGCCAGCTCGAGCCGGCGGAGGCGAAGACGCTGGGCGTGCTCACCGGTCTCTTCGCGAGCAGGGAGGAGTTCGACCAGCTGATCGGGCGCATGGCGGCCGGGCCGCCGCTCGCGGTGGCGAACATCAAGCGCGCTGCGTATCTGGGCACCCAGCTCACGCTCGACGACGGCCTGGCGCTCGAGCGCGACCTGATCGAGCAGCTGTTCCGCTCGGCCGACTCCCGCGAGGGGCTCACCGCCTTCACGGAGAAGCGCCCGCCAGCGTTCACCGGCTCATGAGGGCGCAGGCCACAGCCGAGGCCGGCGCGTTCATCAACGGGGAGCCGCACCGCAGCGGCGGCGCGCCGCTGCCGATCACCAACCCCGGCGACGGCCAGGTATTCACGGAGGTGGCGTCCGCAACCGCGGCGGACGTGGACGCCGCTGTCAGCTCCGCGCGCGAGGCGTTCGGCGAGTGGTCGGAGCTCGCGGTGTCGAAGCGCGGCGAGCTGCTGTGGGCGGCGGCCAGCAACGTGCACCAGCACGTGGACGAGCTGGTCGAGCTGCTCACACGCGAGCAGGGCAAGACGCTGCGCGACTCGCGCATCGAGCTGAACCGCGCGGTGGAGACCCTCGAGCATTACGTAGGGCTGTCGAAGGCGCTGCGCGGCAGCTTCGCCCCGCATCTCGACCCGGGCACCGACGGCGTCGTGCTGCGCCGCCCGCTCGGTGTGGTCGCCGCGATCGTGCCATGGAACTTCCCGACCACGCTGCTCTGCAACAAGCTCGGCCCCGCGCTCATCGCGGGCAACACCGTGGTGGCCAAGCCGGCGGACACCACGCCCTTGACGACACTGCGGTTTGTCGAGCTGCTGGCGGAGGCGGGGCTGCCGCCGGGCGTGGTGAACGTGGTCACGGGCACCGGCCCAGAGGCGGGCGAGGCGCTCGTCACTCACCCCGACGTGCGCAAGGTGGCGTTCACCGGCTCGACCAAGACCGGCGAGCGCATCATGGCGCTGGCTTCGAGCGGCACCAAGCGGCTGACGCTCGAGCTGGGCGGGAGCGATCCGCTGATCGTGTGCGAGGACGCAGACCTTGCGAAGGCGGCGAGCGCGGCGTCGATGGGCCGCTTCTACAACTGTGGCCAGGCGTGCCTTGCGGTGAAGCGCGTGTACGTGATGGAGTCGGTGGCGGACGAGGTGATCGAGGCCGTGACCGCCAAGGCCAAGAAGCTGCGGCTCGGGCGCGGCGATGTGGAGGGCTCGCAGATCGGGCCGCTCCACACGGCTCGCCAGCGCGACCTCGTGGCCGATCAGGTGGATCGCACCCTGAAGATGGGAGGGGAGCTGCTCTGCGGCGGCGCGCCGCCTGACGATCCCGAGCTTGCCGAGGGCTTCTTCTACTCGCCGACGGTGATCGCCGATCCGCCGCACGACTCGCCGATGGGCACCGAGGAGGTCTTCGGGCCCGCGCTGCCGATCTGGCGCGTGCGCGACCTGGACGAGGCGATCGAGCTCTCGAACGCGTCCCAGTACGGGCTCGGCTCGTCGGTGTGGACGTCCGACCTCGACCGCGCGCGCGAGGCGGCCGAGCGGCTCGAGTGCGGCTACACCTGGATCAACTCGCCCACGAAGGTCTACGACGAGCTGCCGTTCGGCGGGATCAAGTCGAGCGGCTTCGGCAAGGAGCACGGAGAGGAAGCGTTTGACTACTACACGGACAGCAAGTCGGTCGTCGTCCGGGGCGGCTGAGCGCTACAACGCGAGCCTCATCCTCGACGGCAACCTCGCGGCGGGCCGCGGCGACAAGCTCGTGATCCGCACTCCGGAGGGCGAGGACCTCACCTACGCGCAGCTGGCCGACCGCGTCGCCCGCGTGGGCAACCTGCTGAAGGATCTGGGCGTGCAGCCGGAGCAGCGCGTGCTGCTCGTGCTCGACGACACGCCGGCGTTCCCTGCCGCGTTCCTCGGCGCGATGCGGATCGGCGCCGTGCCGGTGCCGGTCAACCCGCTCGACAAGCCGGAGCACTTCCGCCACTACCTGCGCGACTCCGAGGCGCGCGTGGCGATCGCGGACGCCACGCTCATGCCGGCGATCGTGGAGGCGCGCGGCGACGGCAAGGCGCTCCTGATCGTGGCGAACGGCGAGGCCGAGGGCGCGCTGCCGCTCGAGGAGGGGATGGCGGAGCTGCCCGGCGAGCTCGACCCCGTGGACAGCCACCGCGACGATCCGGCGTTCTGGCTCTACAGCTCCGGCTCAACCGGCCTGCCCAAGGGCGTCGTGCACCTGCACCACGACATCGCCTACACGTGCGACACCTACGCGAACGAGATCCTCCAGATCAGCGAGGCGGACGTCACCTACTCGACCACCAAGCTGTTCCACGCCTACGGGCTCGGGAATGGACTGTCGTTCCCGTACTCGGTGGGCGCGACGACGGTCTTGTCGAGCGGTCGCAGCAACCCGGCACGCGCGCTGGAGCTGGCGGAGCGGTTCAAGCCGACGCTGTTCTTCTCCGTGCCGGCCTTGTACCGCGCGATGCTCGAGCAGCCTGCCGCCGACCTGTCCTCGGTGCGCATGTGCATTTCCGCCGCCGAGCCGCTCCATCCGGGCATCGCCGAGCGCTGGGAGGAGCGCTACGGGGTGCCGATCGTCGACGGCATCGGTTCCACCGAGATGCTCCACATCTACTGCTCGAACCGTTTCGATGACGTGCGCCGCGGAACGAGCGGCCGCCCGGTGCGCGGCTACGAGCTGCGGCTGGCGGAGGACACCGGCGAGCTGTTCGTTCGCGGTGACTCCTGCGCCGCCTACTACTGGCACCAGCACGAGAAGACGAAGCACTGCATGGTGGGCGAGTGGTTCGCCACCGGCGACCGCTACCGCGTGGACGACGACGGCTACTACGTCTACGAGGGCCGCATGGACGA
This sequence comes from Thermoleophilaceae bacterium, assembly GCA_036555755.1. Taxonomy (GTDB): domain Bacteria; phylum Actinomycetota; class Thermoleophilia; order Solirubrobacterales; family Thermoleophilaceae; genus JAICJR01. The sequence continues at coordinate 29,959 of DATBKS010000023.1, read as the reverse complement.
CATGATGAAAGTCGGCGGCCTGTGGGTGTCACCCACAGATATGGAGACCACCCTGATGCAGCATCCCGGCGTGAGCGAGGCCGTCGTGATCGGCGTGGAGGTCGACGAGGCAAGCCGTGCTAAGGCGTTCGTGATCGCGGCGGAGGGCAGCGCGGGCGACGACGCGCTCGCGGACGACCTGCGCGCCTGGTGCAAAGAGCGCCTGCGGCGCTACGAGTATCCGCACCTCGTCGAGTTCGTGGACGAGCTGCCGCGTACGGTCACCGGCAAGGTGCAGCGCTTCAAGCTGCGCGAGCGCGAAGCGAGTCGATGAAGTCCGCGATTGCCGCGGGGACCTCGTCCGGGTGGTCGAGGTGAGGCGAATGGCCGCCGCTGACGATCAGCTTCGTCACCGGTCCGCTCACGCCGCGCTCGATCGCGTCGACTTGGGCGAGCGTGCCGTATTCGTCGTCGGACCCCTGGATGAGCAGGACGGGCGCATCGATCTGCGGCAGCAGGGACTCGAGGTTCCACGAGCGGAACTCAGGGTCGAGCCAGACGTCGCACCAGCCGGAGAAGGTCACGTCCGGGTCGCGGTGGTGGCGCGCCATGCGCTCGCGGAGACCTTCGTTGTGGAAGGTCTCGCGGGTCTGCGTGATCGCGTCGACGCAGATCTGCTCCACGAACACGTGCGGCGCCATCAGCACCAAGCCGCTGACCGGGTGGGATGCGGCGTGGATCAGCGCGATCGAGGCGCCGTCGCTGTGGCCGACGAGCACCGGCCGCTCGATGCCGGCGTCGCGCAGCACCTCCGGGAGCACCTCGAGCGCCTCCTCGTGCATGAAGGTGGGCGTGCGCGGGTGTGGGGGCGGGTCCGAGTCGCCGTGTCCGTAGCGCGAGAACGCGAGCACGCGCGCGCCCGTGCGCGCATGGAGATCCTCCGGCAGGCCGCGCCAGAGGCGCACCGAGCCGAGGCCCTCGTGCAGGAGGACGAGCGCCGGCGCGCTCCCCTCGAGATCCTGCGTCTCCAGAAATCCCATCGCCCCACGTTTATAGGGTCCGGCGCGTGAACGACCAGCTGAGGCGCCGGTCACTGGGAGCGCCGGCGGCGCGCTCGGTGCTGCTCACCGTGCTCGGGGAGTACGTGCTGCCGCGCGGCGAGGGCGTTTGGCAGGAGACGCTCGTGGCCGCGCTCGGCGCGATGGGAATCAGCTCCCAGGCCGCGCGCCAGGCGCTCGCGCGCAGCGTGCGCGACGGCTGGCTCGAGAGCGAACGCCACGGCCGCCGCGCGCGGGTGCAGCTCACGCCGGGCACGGCCGAGCTGCTGCGCACGGGCGCCGAGCGGATCTACAGCTTCGGCGAGCCGTGGGAGTGGAACGGCGAGTGGCTGATGCTCGTCCTGCGCGTGCCGGAGGCGCGCCGCGAGGTGCGCCATCAGCTGCGCACGCAGCTCGCCTGGGCAGGCCTCGGCTCGCTCGGCGGCGGCGTGTGGCTGACACCGCACGTGGACCGCGAGCCCGAGCTCGAGGCGCTGGTGCGCGGCGAGCCGGCCGCAGAGGTCGTCTCGTTCCACGGTCGCATCGGCGGCCTGGGGGAACCTCGCCGCGTGGCGGAGGCCGCCTGGGATCTCGACGCGGTGGCGGAGCGCTACGAGGCCTTCATCTCCCAGTTCAGCTCCGCGCGGCCGTCGTCGCCCGAAACCTTCTTCCGCGCGCAGACCGAGCTCGTCCACGAGTGGCGCCGCTTCCCGTTCGTGGACCCCGATCTCCCGGCGGACCTGCTCGAGCGCAAGTGGCCGCGCCGCCGCGCCCACGAGCTCTTCCTCGACCGCCACGAACGCTGGGCCGCAGCGGCGCGCGACCACTTCGAGGCGCTCGAGGACGCCGTGGCTCCGGCCTTGACGCCGCGTTAAGCTATGGCGAACGGGTTTTATGAGTACTGAACGCTCGCTTTCGTGACTCCGATAAGAAGGCAGACGGCATGAACATCGCATCGCGCGGCGCGACCATGGGGGTTGATTGGGAGCAGAGGGTGGACTTCACCCGGCTGCGCGGCGAGCGGCTGCGCAAGGCCAAGGAGGCTCTCGAGGCCTCCAACCTGGGCGCGCTGCTGCTGTTCGACCCGAACAACATCCGCTACGTCACGAGCACCCACATCGGCGAGTGGGCGCGCGACAAGAACGCCCGCTACGTGCTGCTCTGCCGCGGCGGCGCGGACCCGATCCTCTGGGACTTCGGCTCGGCCGCCAAGCACCACAAGATGTACGCGCCGTGGCTGCCCGAGGACAGCTTCCGGGCTGGCGTCACGCCGATGCGCGGGGCGATGCCGGTGGAGACTGGCGTGCCGGACGCGCTCGGCGCGCGCATCGCGCACGAGCTCTCGGAGCGCGGGCTGCAGAACGAGCCGCTCGGGCTCGACATCCCGGACATGGTCGCCCTCGAGGCGATCCAGCGGGCGGGCGTTCACTGCACCGACGGCACGCAGGTGATGCTCCAGGCGCGCCGGATCAAGACCGTCGACGAGATCGCGCTGCTCGACCACGCGGCCGGCATCGTGGACGCGGTCTACGAGCAGATCTACGAGCAGCTGCGCCCCGGGGTGCGCGAGCACGAGATCGTGGCCAACGCCCAGCGGCTCCTGTTCGAGCTCGGCTCGGAGCAGGTCGAGGCGATCAACGCCGTGTCTGGCGACCGCTGCAACCCGCACCCGCACGTCTTCTCGGACCGGCTGCTGCGCCCGGGCGACCAGGCCTTCTTCGACATCATCCACTCGTTCATGGGCTACCGGACGTGCTACTACCGCACGTTCAACGTGGGCGGCGTGAGCCAGTCGCAGCTCGACGCCTACAAGCAGTGCCGCGAGTGGCTCGACAACGCGATCGAGCTCGTCCGGCCGGGCATGACGACGGACCAGATCGCGAGCGTCTGGCCGACGGCGCAGGACCTCGGTTTCCCCGACGAGGAGTCGTGCTTCGGCCTCCAGTTCGGGCACGGGCTTGGCGTCGGCCTCTACGAGTCGCCGATGATCTCGCGCCTGCACTCGCTCGAGAACCCGGTGGAGATCGAGGAGGGCATGGTGTTCGCGCTCGAGACGTACTGCCCCGCCACCGACGGTCGCTCGGCGGCGCGCATCGAGGAGGAGGTGCTCGTGACGGCCGACGGCCACGAGTTGCTCACGCGCTTCCCGGCGCAGGAGCTGCTCGTCACGGGGAAGGTCTATGTGCGCGGCGCCGACCTCGTGAGCGACTCCGAGAGCGTCTACGCAGGGGACTAGGCCGGGTGGCGCGCGAGACACCCGCCGCCGCTGCGCCCGAGTCGGAGGCCGAGCTCTTCATCGAGCTGTACCGCCGGATGCGGCTCATCCGCCGCTTCGAAGACCAGGTGCAGTCGCTCTTCCAGCAGGGCCTTGTGCACGGCACGACGCACCTGTACTCGGGCCAGGAGGCGGGAGCCGTGGGCGTCTGCAGCGTGCTCGCCGACGACGATCGCGTGGCCGCCACCTACCGCGGGCATGGCGCAGCGCTGGCGCTCGGCGTCGACCCCGAGGGCCTGATGGCCGAGCTGCTCGGCCGGGCAACCGGCGTGTGCCAGGGCCGCTCCGGTTCGATGAACGTGATCGACCTCGACCACCGGCTGATGGGCTGCTTCAGCATCGTCGGCGGCAGCATCGGCGCCGCCACGGGCATGGCGCTCGCCTTGAAGCGAAGCGGCGGCGTGGCGGTGGCGTTCTTCGGCGACGGCACCGCCAACCAGGGTTACTTCCCCGAGTGCCTCAACTTCGCGCGCGTGTTCGACCTGCCGGTGGTCTACGTCTGCGAGAACAACCGCTACGGCGAGTTCACGCCGTTCGAGCAGGTCACGGGCGGCAAGATCCTCGACCGCCCGCGCACGCTCGGGATCCAGGCCGAGACGATCGACGGCAACGACGTCTGGACCGTGCGCGAGACCGCCGCGGCCGCCGTGGAGCGGGCGCGCGCGGGGGAGGGGCCGCAGTTCATCGAGTCGCTCACCTACCGCTTCGTCGGCCATTCGCGCAGCGATCCCGGCGCGTACCGCGCGCCCGGCGAGCTCGACGAGTGGCGCAAGCGCGACCCGCTGATCGTCACGCGCACGGGACTCGGCGATCGCTACGGGGTGAGCGCCGAGGAGCTCGACAAGGTGGACGAGGCGGTGGAGCAGGAGATGGATGCGCTCGTGGAGGCAGCGACAAAAGCGCCCTTCCCCGAGCCCGGCCCGGTGAGGGAGTTCAAGGGTGGCTGAGCTCGAGTTCCGCGACGCGATCTGCGAGGCGCTCGACGAGGAGCTCGCGCGCGACGACAAGGTCATCTTCTTCGGCGAGGACGTGGCTGCCGCGGGCGGCGTCTTCGCCGTCACCAAGGGGCTGATGGAGAAGCACGGCACGGAGCGCGTGTTCGACACGCCGATCTCCGAGCTGGCGATCGCGGGCGCGGCGTTCGGCAGCGCGGTGGGCGGCCTGCGCCCAGTGATCGAGATCATGTTCGCCGACTTCCTGCCGCTCGTGATGGACAGCCTCGTGAACCAGTCGGCCAAGTACTGGTACCTGTCGAACGAGCAGGCGAGCGTGCCGCTCGTGGTGCGCACCGCCGCCGGCGCGGGCGGCCGCTTCGGCGCCGTGCATTCGCAGATGCCGGTCACCTGGTTCCAGGGCGTGCCGGGCATCAAGATCGTCTGCCCGTCCACGCCGGGCGACGCCAAGGCGCTGCTGAAGGCAGCGATCCGCGACGACAACCCGGTGCTCTTCGTCGAGCACAAGCGCCTCTACTCGATCAAGGGCGAGGCGAACGGCGACGTCGCGACGCTCGGCGAGGCGAAGGTGGTGCGCGAGGGCGGCGACGTGACGATCGCGACCGCGATGCGTGGCGTGCACGAGGCGCTCGCCGCGGCCGAGGAGCTGAGCGGGCAGGGCGTGGAGGCTGAGGTGATCGACCTGCGAACGCTGCGCCCGCTCGACACGCAGACGGTCTTGAAGTCGGTGGAGAAGACCAACCGGCTCGTGGTGGTGGAGGAGGGCCCGCGAACCGGCGGCTGGGCCGCCGAGGTGCTGGCGCAGGTGCTCGAGGACGGCCTCCACGACATCGACGACGCCTGGCGCCTCACGACGCCCGACCATCCGATTCCTTACAGCCCGCCGCTCGAGGACGACTTCCTTCCTGGCGCCCAGGCCATCGCTCAGTCCATACTTGGACGTTGAGGGATGAGCGAGACCACTGACAGCCGGACCACCCCGGCGGATATCACCGCGGGCGTGATCGCCAGCTTCGAGGGTTGCGAGGACCCGCGCCTGCGCGAGTTGATGCAGGCGCTCGTCAAGCACCTGCACGCGTTTGCCGCAGAGGTGGGGCTGACGGAGGACGAGTGGGCGCAGATGATCGGCGAGCTCACGGCCACCGGCCACATCACTGACGACCGCCGCCAGGAGTTCATCCTCTGGTCCGACTCGCTCGGCCTCTCGATGCTCGTGGATGCGCTGGCCAACCCGCTGCCTGCAGGCGCCACCGAGTCGACCGTGCTCGGACCGTTCTACGTGCCGGGCTCGCCCGCGCGCGAGTACGGGGAGAGCATGGCCGCCGAGCCCGCCGGCACGCCCGCCTGGGTGCACGGGCGCGTGCTGAGCGTGGACGGCTCCCCGATCGCGGGCGCCGAGCTCGACGTGTGGCAAAACGGCGACGACCAGCTCTACGCCGTGCAGCGCCCGGAGGCACCGGAGGACCACCTCCGCGGCCGCTACACCACGCGCGAGGACGGCAGCTACGCGTTCCTCGCGGTCCGTCCGGTGCCGTACCCGATTCCGTACGACGGGCCGGTGGGCAAGATGCTCGACTCCACCGGTCGGCACCCGTGGCGGCCCGCCCACATCCACATGATCGTGCGCGCGCCCGGGTTCAAGTCCGTGACCACGCACGTCTTCGACCGCGAGAGCGAGTACCTCGACTCGGATGCGGTGTTCGCGGTCAAGCCGTCGCTGATGCGGGACTTCGTCACGCATTCGCCTGACGACCCCGAGGCGCCGGCCGGTGTGACGACCGAGTGGGTGTCGTGCGAGAACGACATCGTGCTCGCGCCGGGTCAGGATGCGCGGCCTGTGGTGGATCCTGGGCGCACCGGGTAGGTCGCGGCGTTTACAGCAGCAATAAAGGGCAGCGAGACCGATAGAGCTCGACCCCATCCTGCTTAGTGGGTGCAGGGGACCCACAATCCAGGATGGGTGCTCTTTATTGCTGCTGTGGGCGCTGGTCAGGCAGGATCACCGACGGGTCGACCGGCTCCGCGTAGAGCCGCGCCACCTGTTCAGCGCGCCGCTCGAGCACCGCGCGCTGGTTCACGTAGCCCTTGTCGGTGATCTCGCCGGCGTCCATGTTGGGCGGCTCGTCGAGCAGCAGCAGCCGCGCCACCTGACGAGCTGAGCCGACGCTGTCGTTCAGCTTCGCGAGCGACTCGGCGAGATGCGAACGCAGCCGCTCCGGATCCTCGCCGCAAACGCGCTGAGCCTCCTCCCGGTTCACCCACGCCAGCGCGCTCGCGTACTCCTCGTCGTGCCCCGCGATCACGGCGTCCGACAGCACGCCGCCGCAGGCGGTCACGAGCGCGCCCCTCACCGCGCCCACCGCCACGAACGAGCCGCTCATCAGCTTGAAGTTCTCCGCCAGGCGGCCGTCGAACATCAGCCCCTGGTTCGGATCGTTCTCGTCGACGAGCTTGCCGGCGTCGCCCGTGCGGTAGAAGCCCTCATCGTCGAACGCCACCGCCGTAGCCTCGGGGTCGCCGAAGTAGCCGGGCGTGATGTTCGGTCCCTTCACGCGCATCTCGAAGCGGTCGTCCGCGAACGCCAGCTTGAGCGTGTCGCCCGGCACCGGCACCCCTATGCAGCCGCAGCGCGCGGAGGCGAAGTGCGCCTGCGTGACGGTGGCAGTCGTCTCGGTCGTGCCCCACGCCGCGGTCAACGGGACGTGGTCGGGCGTGACAGCGCGCAGGCGATCCCACAGGCCCTGCGGCAACGCGGCCGCCGCGTAGAACACGAAGCGCAGCCGCGAGTAGAAGATCGCCGCGAACTCCGGATCGTTCTCGAGCTCCGGCGTGAGCAGGGCGAAGCCGGCGGGCACGTTGTAGTAGACGGTGGGCGGGTTCTCGCGCAGGGCAGCCAGGGTCTTCGGGAAGAGCGGCGGCGCCGGACGGCCGTGGTCGATGTGCAGGGTGCCGCCGTGGACGAGCACCTGGTTGAGGTTGTGATTGCCCCCGAACACGTGGCTCCAGGGCAGCCAGTCCACGAGCACCGGCGGCTCCTGCGCGAGGAACGGCCAGGTCTGGAGCAGTATCTGCTGGTTCGCGCACAGCATCCGGTGCGTGTTGATCACGCCCTTGGGCGAGCCCGTCGAGCCCGAGGTGAAGAGCAGCTTGGCGACCGTGTCGGGACCCACCGAGTCGAGCGCGCCGTCCACCTCCGCCCGGGGCCGACTCCCCACCAGGTCGGCGAACGGCGGCGCGGCCGGCACGATCCCCGCGACGGCCGAGAGCGCCGGGCCGAAGGCCTCGCGGTCCTCGGCCCACACGAGTCCGGGGGAGCAGTGCGCGGCGATCGCGCGGATGCGCTCGTGGTCCTTCGACATCAACGAGTAGGCCACGCTCACCGGCATCACCGGAATCCCCGCCGTGAAGCAGCCGAGCATCACCACGAGGTGCTGGAGCGAGTTGCCGGACAGCACCATCACCGGCGTCCGCGGCGTCAGCCCGAGGTCGAGCAGCGACTGGGCGAACGCGTCCGCCTGCGCGCGCGCCTCGCCAAACGTGATCGCGCGGCGCCCGCCCTCGCCGTCGGGCTCGGTGGCCAGCACCCGCTCGGGATGCTGCTCCGACCGCCGGCGCATGACATGCGCGATGCTGCGCTCATGCTCAGCGAGCGGCTCCTCCGACTGCAGCAGGATGGACCCGTCCGGCCGGTGCTCCAGGCTGACTCTGGGGCGAGCGAAGAGCTGCGTCTGCGCTGGCGTCGTCACAGGCTGATAGGAGACTAACCTGTCACGGGCGTTAGTCAAGTGTCATGCAACCAGCTAGCCAGACAACCAGGGACGCGCTGACCACGCTCGAGACGGTGCAGGATCGCGTGCTCTGGCTGGCCACGAGCATCGTCCACCACGCCAACCGCGTGCGGAAGACCGAGTCGGGCGTGAAGGTGGGCGGCCATCAGGCGTCGTCGGCGTCGATGGTGAGCATCATGTCGGCGCTCTGGTTCGAGCACCTGCGAGCGCCCGACCGGGTGTCGGTCAAGCCGCACGCCTCGCCGGTGCTACACGCGATCGAGTACCTGCTCGGGCGGCTCGACCGCGACTACCTGACGACCTTGCGCGCCTTCGGCGGCCTGCAGAGCTACCCGAGCCGCCTCAAGGATCCCTTGCCGGCGGACTTCTCGACCGGCTCCGTGGGCATCGGCGCGACCGCGCCCGTGTGGAGCGCGATCGCGCACCGCTACGTGGCCGGCCACTTCGAGGTGCCGCGCGGCGGCCGCCAGATCGCGCTGCTTGGCGATGCCGAGCTGGACGAGGGAGCGTGCTGGGAGGCGATCGTCGACCCGGTGGTGCCGCACCTCGGCGAGGTGCTGTGGATCGTGGACCTCAACCGCCAGTCGCTCGACCGGATCGTGCCCGACATCGCCGCGGGGCGGATCGCCTCGATGTTCGAGGCGGCCGGCTGGCACACGATCACGGTGAAGTACGGCCGCCGGCTGCAGGCGCTGTTCGATCGCGGCGGGGGCGAGGCGCTGCGCGCGCGGATCGACGAAATGCCCAACGAGGAGTTCCAGCGACTGCTGCGCTCGACGCCGGAGGAGCTGCGCGAGCGCCTGCCGGGCAGCGGGCCGGGCGCGAAGGACGTGGCGGCCCTGATCGCGGGCCTCGACGATGCCGAGCTGGGCCGCGCGATCCGCGACCTCGGCGGCCACGACATCGCCGAGCTGCTCGCCGCCTTCGCCGAGGCGGACGCCGTCACCGACCGGCCGTCGGTGATCTTCGCCTACACGATCAAGGCCTGGCGGCTGGCCACCGAGGGACATCCGGGCAACCACTCGGCGCTCCTCACCGTGGACCAGTGGGAGCAGCTGGCCATCGAGCTGGGCGCCGACGCAAACGATCCCTGGGCCGCCTTCGACCCCGGCACCCCCGAGGGCGAGCTGTGCCGCGCCACGGCCGAGCGGCTCGAGCGGCCAAAGGTGGAGCTCCGCAAGGCGCCGGCGGTGCCCCCGCAGGTGGGGCGAAAGCACGCCGGCACCGCCTCCACGCAGCAGGCGTTCGGCCGCTTCTTCGTCGACCTGGCGCACGAGGCGCCCGAGGTGGCCTCCCATGTCGTGACTGTCAGCCCGGACGTCGCCTCGTCCACCAACCTTGGCGGCTGGATCAACCGCGTTGGCGTGTGGCAGCTCGGCGAGCGCATCGACTGGTTCGCCGACGACACCGACACGCTCGTGCGCTGGCGCGAGTCCGGGCACGGCCAGCACATCGAGCTCGGCATCGCCGAGGGCAACCTCGTCGGCCTACTGGGCGAGCTCGGGCTCACCTGGTCGCGCGACGGCCAGGCGCTGCTCCCGATCGGCACGATGTACGACCCGTTCGTCGGCCGCGCGCTCGAGCCGTGGTCGTTCGGCATGTACGCGGGAGCGCAGTCGATCCTGATCGGCACCCCGTCCGGCGTCACGCTCGCGCCGGAGGGCGGCGCGCACCAGTCGATCATCACGCCGAGCGTGGGCCTCGAGCAGCCGCGCTGCATCGCGTGGGAGCCGGCATTCGGCCAGGACGTGGAGTGGACGCTGCTCTACGCGCTCTCGCTGCTCGGCAAGCCGGGCGGCAGCTCGTCCTACTTCCGCCTCAGCACGCGCCCGATCGACCAGGCGCTGGCCGGAACGCCGGACGAGGCCCGGCGGCAGCTCGCGCTCGCGGGCGGCTACCTGCTGCGCCGCGCCGCGCAAACTCCCCAGGTAACGCTCGTCGGAACGGGCGCGATCATGCCCGAGGTGGTGGCCGCGGCGGATGAGCTGGAGGCCGACGGCATCGCCTGCGACATCGTCTGCCTCACGTCCGCCGACCTCGTCTTCCGCGCGTTGCAGGCGCGCCAGGGCCTCGCCGAGGGCGAAGACAACATCCTTGACGAGCTCTTCCCGCCCGAGCGCGCGGCGCCGATCGTGAGCGTGCTCGACGGCCACCCGCACACGCTCGGCTTCCTGTCTGCGATCCGTCAGGTCGAGATCGCCTGTCTCGGCGTTGACGACTTCGGCCAATCGGGTGATGTGCCCGACCTATATCGGGCGTTCGGCATCGACGCGGACACCATCGTCGGTGCCGCCGGCGATCTGATTGGGTAGCCCTCTCAGGTTCGGTTACTACGATCCGCCGTCTCATGAGGAGGATCTCGGCACTCGCCGCGGCCGCGGCGCTACTCGCCCTGCTGCTTGTCGCGGCCGCCGGCTCGGCTCAGACGCCACCGCCACCGCCCACTCCAACTCCCGCCCCGACGCCGCCGCCGAACCCCTGCAAGGACCCGAACCAGAAGCTGCGCTGTCCCGACCTCGTGATGTCGGCGCCGTTCGACATGGTGCTCGACCGCCACACCGAGCGCGGCCACGTGCTCCTGAGAGCCTCGAGCTCGATCAACAACCACGGCAAGGGCCCGCTCGAGCTGCGTGGCCACCGGCGCAGCGCACACTCGATGAGGGTCACGCAGATCATCTACCGCACGGACCGCAGCCGGGCGTTCTTTCCGAGCAAGGCGCTGCTCGGCTTCAAATTCGTGTCGGGCGAGCGCTACGGCTTCACCTTCCCCAACGCGAGCTACTGGAAGTTCCGCGGGGCCGCGCGCTTCCAGCTCTGGCAGCTCGACAAGAAGAACAGGGTGGTGAAGCTCGTCAAGTTCGGGCCGAAGCTCTTCTACTGCTTCCGCGACCTCGAGCGCACGCGCTCGTACAGCAGCACGCCCAAGCAGGCCGTCTACCCGGCGTGCAGCCAGAACCCCTACGCGAGCAAGGTCAGGCTCGGCACATCGGTGGGCTGGTCGGACGTCTACCCGTACACCTATCCCGAGCAGTACATCGACGTCACCGGGCTGCGCGGGCGCTTCGCCTACGTCCAGGTGGCCGACCCGTTCAACCGCATCGTCGAGTCGAACGACGACAACAACCTGTCCGAGGCGATCATCGAGCTGCCCTCCGGCCGCGTGCTGCACCGCCGGACGAGGCTGTCGGCGCCGTAGAAGCGGCTAGTGCGGATACATGTGCACCCGCACCACGCTGCCCGTGGGGAAGGTGCGCATCTGCATGAGGTCGCAGAGCTGGTTGACGAGCCAGAGCCCGTGACCGCCCACCTGGCCTGAGGTCGGCGTCTCGCGACCGGCGAGCGGCCGGTCGATCTGACCGTGGTCGCGAACCTCGGCGACGAACGTGCCGTGCTCGAGCCAGCTTCTGACCATGCCGCTGCCGCCACCGTGGCGCACGCTGTTGGTGGCCAGCTCGTTGACGGCGAGCACGAGGTCGTCACGTCGTTCGCGCCCCAGGCCGGCCTCGTTCGCGAGGACCGCTATGAAGCCGCGCACGGCGTCGAGCTCGGATGCGGTGAAGGCGAGCTCGGGCGCATCAGCGGGAGCCGCGTGCAGGGGCCTGCCGAACGGAGCGGTGGCCGCCGCCATGCCCTCGAAGTGGGCGCATTCGACGAAGTCACCGTCCACGAGGACATCCGGATGGGTGCGCAGCGCCTCGCCGAGCACCGCGCCACCGAGCGCGCGCTGGTCGTACGGGCAGATCAGATCCATCGGCGCGCCGTCCGCGAACGCGACGTTGATCAGCGACTCATGGTGATGGCACTCCACGAGCTCGTCGGGAGTGCGGTCGGCCCAGATCGGCTCGCCGATGCCGCGGACGCGGCGCCCGGGCTCCGAGCGCTTGGTGACGAAATCGCGCCAGGCGGGGATGATGCGCGCCGGGTTCGCGCCCACCTCGGCCATGTCTGTGAAGTGGACGCGGTCGGCGTCGGCGCCGAGTGCCTCGCGCAGAAGGTCTGTCTTGCCGCCTGGCACCATCACGAGCACGGGCTCGCCGGCGTCGACGCCGCCGCGGATGAACGGAACGAGGCCATCCACGTAGCTGCCTTCATCCTTGTAGAAGACCGCGGCGTGGCGGAAATCCGAGTCGTGCGAGTGGACGCTCATCTGAACTGCGGTGGGGGACGGGGCAAATGCCAATGCGCCCTAGGCGCAGTGCACCAGAGTTCAGATACCCAGATCGAGAGACAAAAATGCCTCGACTGGACAAATTTGGACAGTCCCTTAGCGACGAGTGCGCAAACGGACGATGCGCAGCGGGCGCACACCGCCCCGGCGGCGGAGCCGCTCGTCAGGCAGCACCGGCGCACACGGCAGCGCGGACCGGGCGAGACTGTTGCTGCGGTCTTTCGCGAGTAGTGCTGAGATCGGATCGTGCATGAAGACCATGCTGGACTAAGAGGCCCGATCCGACATCGGGCAAATGACGCATCTTTTGCGTCCCGACCCCTTAGTGTCCGCGGATGCGCGCTGACCTCACCGAACTGCTTTCGAAGCTGGTCTCGATCGACTCCGTCAACCCGTCGCTCGTGGCCGGGGGAGCGGGGGAGCGGGAGATCGCCTCATTCATCGCCGACTGGGCCCGCGAGGCGGGTCTTGACGCTGTCCTCGTGGGGGAAACACCTAACCGTCCGAGCGCGATCGTCCGGGCGTCCGGGAGCGGCGGCGGCAGGACGCTTCTGCTGTGCGGACACATAGACACGGTCAACGTGGAGGGCATGACGGATCCGCACGTGCCGCGCATCGAGGGCGACCGGCTCTACGGCCGTGGCGCGTACGACATGAAGGGTGGCGTGGCGGCGGCGCTGATCGCCTGCCGCGAGGCCGCCAAGCTGGATCTCGCCGGCGATGTGGTGGTCGCAGCGGTGGCGGACGAGGAGCATGCGAGCTTCGGGGTGCAGGAGTCGCTGCGCGCTGTGAGCGCCGACGCCGCGATCGTCACCGAGCCCACGGAGCTCGAGATCGCGGTGGCGCACAAGGGCTTCGTTTGGGCGGAGATCGAGGTGACCGGGGAGGCCGCGCACGGCTCGCGCCCGCACCTGGGAGTCGACGCGATCGTGAAGGCCGGGCCGATCCTCAGCGGCATCGGCGAGCTCGACCGCTCGCTCGGGGCGCGCGAGCATGAGCTGCTCGGCCGTGGGTCGGTGCACGCGTCGGTGATCTCCGGCGGGGTCGAGATGTCGAGCTATCCGGGCCGCTGCCTGATCGGGCTCGAGCGCCGGACGCTGCCTGGGGAGACGGCGGCGGACGTCGAGGCCGAGCTCGAGGCGCTGCTCGAGCGCTGCCGCGCGACGGATGAGGCGCTCGTGGTGGAGAAGCGGATGGGGCTCGTGCGCGAGCCGTTCGAGGTCGACCGCAGCGCGGACATCGTCAGCGCCGTGGCGGCCGCCGCGGGGGACGGGCGCGCGATCGCCGGCGTCAGCTACTGGGCCGACTCCGCCTTCATCGCCGCCGCGGGCATCCCGACCGTGCTGTTCGGCCCGATTGGCGAGGGTGCGCACGCGCAGGTGGAGTGGGTGAGCCTCGACTCGACCGAGACTGTGGCCCGCGCACTCGTCGATGTCGCGGCGAAGATCTGCGCGTGAGGTGCCTCGTCAACGCGGCGGCGGATCGTGCGGCGGTTCCACCCGCGAGCGATGCCGCCTTCGGCTTCCACACGGGACTTGACGGATACGCGCCCACGCCGCTGCACGACCTGCCCGCGCTCGCGGACGAGCTGGGCCTCCGGGCCGTCGGCCTGAAGGACGAGTCGAACCGCCTGGGCCTTCCGGCGTTCAAGGTGCTCGGCGCCTCCTGGGCTGTCGAATGTGCGCTGGGCGAACAGCCGGGCGTCCACACCCTCGTGGCGGCGAGCGCCGGCAATCACGGCCGGGCGGTCGCGCACGTGGCCGCGCGGCGCGGGCTCGCGGCGCGCATCTACCTACCGGCGCGCTCGGCCCGGGCGCGCCGCGACGCCATCGCCGCCGAGGGCGCCGAGATCGTGGTGGTCGACGGCGACTACGAGGACGCCGTCCGCCAGGCGGCGGCCGACGGCGAGGAGCCCGGCTTCCTGGCGCTTTCCGACGTCGGCGACTCTGGGCCGGCACACCACGTGATCGACGGCTACGCGACGCTATTCGCGGAGGTGGCCCGGCAGGGGGAGTTCGACCTGGTTCTGGTTCCCACCGGCGTGGGCTCGCTGGCGGCGGCCGCCGCACGCTTCGGCGCCGAAAGCGGCGCGGCCGTGATCGCGGTCGAGCCGCTGACGGCGGCCTGCCTCACCGCCTCGCTGGCTGCGGGCGAGCCGGTGACGATCGACACGCCGGGCACGAGCATGGCCGGCCTTGACTGTGCCGAGGTCTCGAGCGCAGCGTGGCCCAGCCTGCGTGCCGGCATCCGCGGCGCGCTGACGGTGAGCGACGCGGAAACGCACGCCGCGATGCGCGAACTGGCCGCCGCCGGCCTTGAGATAGGCGACTGCGGCGCGGCCACAGTGGCCGCCTTGCGTGCCCTCGCGACCGAGCCCGCCTGCGAGGAGCTGCGCAAAGCGGCGGGTGTGAGCGCCGCGACGCGCGCGCTGCTGATCGCCACTGAGGGCCCGACCGACCCCGAGGCCTACGAGCGGGTGCTGACCGAGTAGCTCAGCTGCTGCTGCGCCTCTTCCCAGAGCTCCCGGAGGCGCTGGGGACGGAGATCCTGCTTGCGCACGAACGCGGCCGCGCCGCATTGGCCGATCACCCCGGGGAGCCCGTTCAGGTCCTCGACCGAGACGAGGACAATCGGCAGGTCCGGATGTCCCGCTACGAGCACGCGTGTGGCTTCGATCCCGCCAATGCCCGGCATGCGCACATCCATCAGGACGAGCTGCGGATCGAGCTCACCGACGAGCGCCAGCGCCGCCTCGCCCGACGCCGCCTCGCCGGCAAGCTCGAAGCCGGGCGTGACGGACACGAGGTCGCGCATCACGTCGCGGAAGGCCTCCTGGTCGTCCACCACAAGGGTCTGGACTCGGTCCGTAGCCTCCCCGGCCACTCCCCGTTCGCCTATCTCCCCGTATGCCTGCGCCATACTCGTCGGCTGAGCCTCGTACCGCTTGTTAGGAACCCTGACGTACCCGACGGTCCATCCTGCCACGGACTGAGCCGCATTTCGAGGATGTGTACACGTCGCCTTGGGGTGGCTGGCCTCCCCACTTACCCGAACGGCTCCGCTGTTTCCGCGATTTCGGTTGCCCGACTCAGGGCATCTGAACGGTCTTGGCATATCGCCACCAGCACCCGTCCGTGGTCGGCGTGGTCGAAGCTGGACAGGTGCGCTTCGCACCAGATCGGGGTTCCGTCCTTGCGCCGTCCGTGGATCCGCAGGACCGCCTCGCCGAGCTCGTCCACGGTCGCGAGCATCTGCCGCACGCGGTGGATGCCCTCGCCCGCCGTCTCCTCCCAGTGCAGGTCCGCGGCCCCAAATCCGTCCAACTCGCCCGGCTCGTAGCCGAAGATCTCCTCGAGCCGCGGGTTGGCATAGACGATCGTGGCATCCGAGGCCCGCACCAGGAAGACGCCCTCGGCTGCGGCCGCGAGGATCGCCGAGTGGAGGAGCAGTTCCTGCTCCGCGCGCTTGCGATCGGTGATGTCGCGCCAGACGATGGCGATCCGGCCGGCTCCGAGCGCGGTGCCGCGGATGTCGTAGCCCTTTCGCACCCGTCGTCCCTCGGCGGTGGTCTCGTAGGCGACGTGCTCGAGCCGCGATGGGCCCGTGGCGTCGAGCAGGTCGCGGTGCCAGTAGAACAGGTCGGAGGTGTAATAGCCGGCTCGCATGTCGCCGAGCGTCCTGCCCAGCTGCATGTCGCGCGAGCGGCCGGTGTCGCGGCAGGCCGCGTCGTTCACGTGCTCGACCACGAAGTCCACCACCTCGCCTGAGGAGTCCCGCACCGCACGGTAGATCCCGAAGCAGTCCTCGAGCGCATCCGTGGCGCGCTGCAGCAGGAGCTCGACGTCGGGGCCGAGCCGGTCGGCCGCAACGGGGACCCGCCCCACCACACGCGTGCCCTTGCCCTCGCCGGTGTAGAGCTTCATCGACCCTCCCACCGACCCGAGCCGGTCGCGCATGTTGGCCATCCCGGCCCCGGTGCCGGGCTCCGGCGAGAACCCACGCCCGTCGTCGCGCACCTCGAACTCGAGCTGCTCGTGCTCCCTGAGCGTGATCGTCACCCTGCTCGCGCCCGAGTGCTTCTCGGCGTTTTGGAGAGCCTCGAGGCAGCAGAAGTACACGACGCTCTCTATCTCGGGCGAATAGCGGCCGAGCCCCGCCGCTTTGACCTGTGTGGAGAGCGAGCTCTGCAGCGCGGCGGCCCTCAGGGCGTCGGCGAGCCCGTGGTCGACGAGCAGCGGCGGGTAGACGCCGCGGGCGAGCGACCTGACCTCGTCGAGGGCGTCCTCGACGTTCGCGGCCAGCTTGCGCAGCTTGGCCGCCGCGGCGTCGGGATCTGCCCCCACCTGGTGGGCGGTCAGCTCGAGCCCCACGCGGAGCGCCACGAGGCGCTGCTGAGCGCCGTCGTGCAGGTCGCGCTCGATCCGGATCCGCTCCCGGTCGACCGCGGCGACGATGCGCGAGCGCGACTCGTGCAGCTCCGCGAGCGAGGCGCGCAGCTCCGCGTCGAGCCGCTGGTTCTGGAGCGCCATCATCGCGAACGTCCCTACGATCTCGCGCACGGCCGCCTCGCTGACATGCGTCGGGTTGTGCACGATGGCGGCGACCGGCCGCCCCGCTGTTGTGAGCTGGGTGACCGCGCGCCGCGAGTCGTCGCGGGGGAGGACGACCGGCTCGCCAGCTCCGTCGACCCAGTGGCCCGGGCGCTCGCTCCAGTAGGCGATCTCGACTGACGGATCGTCGAGCGCGGTTGCGAGCAGGTCGCGCAGACGCGCCGCCGTGAGCGGCCCCGCGAACTGCTTGCTCAGCCGCCGCAGGGCGTGGCCGACCGACAGCCGCCAGCGGAACAGGCCGAGCAGGAAGCCCAGCACCAGCAGCGGGATGGCGAACGTCGCGACGTAGCCCACCACCTCGGTAGCCGTTGACCAGCGGTCGAAGCGCCGCATCGTGATGAAGGCGCCGGCCGCGACCATGCGAACGATCGCGAAGGCCAGCACGGGCACGAGGCCGCGCCGCATCAGGCCGGTGCTCGCCGTGATTCTCGAGGCGAGCACCGCGGCCGCCCCGAGGAAGATGAGCACGGCAGTGATCCCTCCTGCCGGGATGACCACCGAGTCGACGAAGCCCGGGGTGGAGTTCCCGATCTGGAAGGCGTTCTGCGGGCAGTGGTGGGCGCAAGCGGACAGCGGGTTGGGCTCTGGGAACTGATCGACGACGAACACGGTGGGCAGGTAGAGCAGCGCGACAACTGCGCAGCCGGCAACCACCAGCCCGCGCTCGACCCGCGTGGTCAGGTGGCCGGAGGGGAACGCGAGCACCAGGAAAACCAGGCTGACCTCGGTGAGCCAGCCCCAGATCCTGCCGACGCTGTAGAGCTCGCTGTTATTGGCGACCGCCAGCGCGGTCGGCGCCCAGAAGAAACCCGACGCGATCAGGATCGCGGCGAAGCGATTGCCCGGCTCGCGGCGCCACGCGTAGACGCCGGCCGCGATCGGAACCGCGATCAACAACGCGTGCATGATGGCCACGGTTGGGCGGTCCTCCTGCGTTGCCTGCGCCAAGGTGAGCGCGAACGCGCCCGCGCTGAGTAGCGCCCCGGCCGTGCTGATCGCGATCAGGCGATACGAACCACGCAGCCGCATCGCGGCCGTGGTTCCTCCGGTCTCGGGACTGTCAGGCGCCCCTTGGGTCTCGTCGCGCAAGTGGCTCCCTTCGAGATGGACGCACGCGTGCGAGCGACCCCCATTGATCACCCTCCCGTTTGGGGTACACGTCGGCAAGGGTGCTGACACCACCATCCGGGGCGGTGGTGCATGCCTCCGCCAACTCGGGGGGCGAGCGCCCTTGGCGGAAATGCCCGCAAACGCGATCCTCGGGTCCTGGCCGATCGCTGGATCGCGCGATCAAACGTTTTTACCTACCCCCTTGACTACTGCAGCCCCCACTGTGGAAGTTCCTGGCCGCGCGGCACGCCGCGGCCACGCGCTACGAAGCGTGCCGGGACCGCCGCCGCCGCTGCGGGTCGGGTTCGAGTCCGTGCCGGAGGCGCTCGTTGCGCGAACGCATCTGGTCGACCGCCTGATCGCGGCGCGGCGGGTTCCGGTTGCACTGATCGCTGCGCCCGCGGGCTACGGCAAGACCGTGCTCGTGCGGCAGTGGGCGGAGCTCGACGAGCGTCCGTTCGCGCACGTCACGCTCGAGGAGGGCCACGACGATCCGGCGCTCCTGGCACGGGCGTGTGCCGAGGCGCTCAACCTTCTGAGCACTGACGAGGACGCGGTGCTCGGGGCGCTCGCCACGATGGGGGAGCCGTTCGTGCTCGTAGTCGAGAACGCGCACATTCTGCGCGCCCGCCGGGCCCTCGACCTGCTCGCCGCGATGATCGAGCAGCTCGGGCCGGGCTGCCAGATCGCGCTCGTGTCGAGGACCGAGCCGCGGCTGGCCGTGGCCCGCCTGCGCGCGAACCGCCGGCTGGTGGAGCTGCGGGCGTCCGATCTCGTGATGACGAGGGCCGAGGCCGCGGCGCTCGCGAAGCTCTCGGGCCTCGAGCTCGACGGCGAGGCGCTTGACCTGGTCGTGACGCGCACCGAGGGCTGGCCCGCGGGCCTCTATCTCGCGATGCTGGTGGCCGGCGAGGCCGATGATCCTGAGGCTGCGTTCACGAGCTTCGGCGGCGACGACCGCCTCGTGGCCGACTACCTGCGGGAGGAGGTGCTGTCGGGATTCCGGGCCACCGAGGTCGAGTTCCTCACGCGCTCCTCGATCCTCGGCAGGCTGACCGGGCCGCTCTGCGACTTCGTGCTCGAGCGGACCGACTCGGCGCGCCTCCTCAAGACGCTCTCGCGGATGAATCTGCTGGTGGTGCCGCTGGACCGCACGGACACGGAGTATCGGTATCACCGGCTGTTCGGCCAGATGCTCCGTGGTGAGCTCCGGCGCGGCGAACCGGAGCTCGAGCGGCGTCTGCACCGGCGCGCCAGCGAGTGGTACGAGCAGCACGAGGATCCGGACCGCGGGATCGAGCACGCCATCTCGGCCGACGATCCCGAGCGCGCTGGGCAGCTGCTCTGGGAACACGCGAACGCGTTCATCTCCTACGGGCGCAACGACAAGGTCTGCGCCTGGCTTGCCAGGTTCAGCCGCGAGCAGATCGCCTCGTGTCCCGCGCTTGCGCTGACTGCCGCGGCCACGCAGCTGGCGACCGGCAACGGCGGCATGACGGAGCACCTGGCATCCGCGGCGCGGAGCGCGCTGGGGCGTGCCGGCTCACTTGAACCTGCGGCCTCCGTGCTCGAGGCCAGTGTGGCGCGGGACGGGATCGTCCGCATGGGGGAGGAGGCGGCCCGGGCGTACGAGCTCGAGCGCGCCGAGAGCCCTTGGCGGGCGGTGGCCTGCATGCTGATGGGCGTCTCCGCGCACCTGGTGGGCGACCGTGAGCGGGCGCGCGGCTGCCTCGAGGAGGGAGGGCGGCGCGGCGCCGCGGTGGCGCCGAACGCCCAGGTGCTCTGCCTGGCGCAACTCGCGCTGCTTGCCCTTGAAGAGGACGACGCCGACACCGCTGGGGTGCTGGCGGCGCGCGCGAAGGCGCAGGTCGAACGGATCGGGCTCAAGCACTACGCCACGTCCGCGCTCGTGTATGCCGTATCGGCCGACGTCCTGGCGCGGCTCGGCCGGGTGGAGGACGCACAGCGGGATGTCGAGACGGGCAAGGCGCTCCTCGATGCCCTCACGGACTTCGCCCCGTGGTACGAGCTGGAGTGCCGGATTACCCTCGCCCGCGCCGCCTTGCGGATGAGCGAGCTTCCGCGCGCGCGGGTGCTGCTCGCCGAGGCGGCGCGCGGGCTGCAGCAGGTGCCGGATGCCCCCGCGGCGCGCGAGTGGTTCGACGAATGCTCCGCGCAGGCGGATGCCGCGATCGAATCCTTCGGCGACGGCGGCTGGGCGCTCACCACGGCGGAGCTGCGCGTGCTCCAGTTCCTGCCCACCCACCTGTCGCTGCCGGAGATCGCCGGCGAGCTGTTCGTGTCTCCGAACACCGTGAAGACGCACGCGCGCGCGGTGTACCGGAAGCTCGACGCGTCCTCGCGCGGCGAAGCCGTCGACCGCGCCCGCGGGGCCGGGCTGCTCGTCTCGCACGCGGATTAGCGGGCTCGCCTCACCCGCATCGGGGGATGCGCCTTCACCCCGAGGCCCGCTTTGCTGGGCCCGGTGGAGGGTGGCGTTACCTGGCTCGGACACGCGACGGTGCTCCTCGGGCTCGACGGCGCCCGCCTCCTCACCGACCCGGTGCTGCGCAAGCGCGTGGGGCCGCTCGTGCGGATCGCGCCCGCGATCGAGCCGGGCGCTGTCGAGGGAATCGACGCCGTGCTGCTGTCGCACCTGCACGCGGACCACGCCGACGTGCCCTCCCTGCGGCGGCTCGGGGCCGCGACGCCGGTGTTCGCGCCGCGCGGCGCCGGCAAATGGCTCACCAAGCGCGGTGCGCGCGACGTGCACGAGATGGACCCGGGTGACGAGGCCGACATCGGCGCGCTGCGCATCACCGCGACTCCCGCGGAGCACGACGGGAAGCGGCCGCTCGGGCCGTCCGAGGCCGAGTCGATCGGCTTCGTGGTGCGCGGCTCACACGGGGTTTACTTCGCCGGGGACACCGACCTGTTCGACGGGATGAAGGAGGCGGTGGGTTCGGTCGACGTCGCGCTCCTGCCCGTCTGGGGCTGGGGTCCGTCGCTAGGGCCCGGGCACCTCAACCCGGAGCGCGCGGCCACGGCCGCGGCCGAGCTCGCCCCGCAGATCGCGGTCCCGATTCACTGGGGCACGTTCGCGCTGCTGCGTCCCGGTCCGCGCCTGCCGGATCCCGAGCAGCCGGCCCGGGAGTTCGCGGCGCTGACCGCCGAGAAGGCACCGGGCGTGGACGTGCGCGTGCTGGCTCCAGGGGAGAGAATCGAGCTCGTCTGATGCGCACCGTGTTGAGAGCACTGCTCGTGTGGGTCGTCTCGGCCGGGACGCTGCTGCTTCTCAGCGCGCTGCTGAGCGACGTCGACATCACGAGCGTCGGCGCCGCGTTTGCCGCCGCCCTGGCGATCGGCCTCATCAACGCGCTCGTCTGGCCACTCGTGCTGCGTTTCGCGTTGCCGTTCACCGTCCTCACGCTCGGCCTGGGCGTGGTGGTGCTGAACGGGGCGATCGTGATGTTCGTGGCGGCGGTCGATCCGGGCGGCGTCCACATCGACGGCATCTGGGGCGGCATCGTGGTCGCCCTCGGGCTGGCGGTGGCGAACATGCTCACCACCTCGCTGCTCGGGATCGACGACGACGACTTCTGGTACCGCAACGTGGTCCGCAGCTACCAGAAGCGCGCGGCCAAGGAGGCGCGTACCGACGTTCCCGGCCTCTTCTTCCTCGAGATCGACGGCCTCGCGCACGACGTGCTGGTGCGCGCGATGCGCGATGGCAACGCGCCGACCATGGCCAAGTGGATGCGTGAGGGCTCGCACAACCTCGCGCGCTGGGAGACCGACTGGTCGTCGCAGACGGGCGCCTGCCAGGCCGGGCTCCTGCACGGCAACAACGACGACATGCCGGCGTTCCGCTGGTGGGAGAAGGACCGCGGCGCCGCGATCGTGACCAACCACCCGAGGGACGCGATGGAGCTCGAGCGGCGCCACTCCAACGGGCGCGGCCTGTTGTTCTCCGACGGCGCGAGCCGGGCGAACATCCTCTCCGGGGACGCGCCGCACAGCCTGCTGACGATGAGCACCGCGCTCAAGCGCGACCGCCCCGGCAAGATCGGCCAGGACTACTTTGCCTACTTTGCCAACCCCTACAACGTGATGCGCACGATCGCGCTCGTGGTTCGAGAGGTGGTGAGCGAGCTCTGGAGCGCGTCACGCCAGCGGCGTCGTGACGTCCAGCCGCGCGTCCACCGCGGCTTCACCTACTCGCTGATGCGCGCCTGGGCGACGATCATCCAGCGCGACCTCCAGGTCGAGTCGATCATCGCGGACATGTACGCCGGGCGGCCGGTGGCGTACACCACCTTCCTCGCATACGACGAGGTGGCGCACCACTCGGGCATCGAGCGCCCCGAGACGCTTGCGACGCTGCGCCAGGTGGACCGGCAGATCGCCCGCATCCGGCGCGAGGCGGAGCGCGCGCCGCGCCCCTACCGGTTGGTGGTGCTCTCGGACCACGGCCAGTCGCAGGGCGCGACCTTCCTCGACCGCTACGGGCAGTCGCTGGACGAGCTCGTGCACGACGCCGCGGGGACCCAGGCAGCCACCGTCGACGGCGACGCCTCAGAGGCGAAGGGGTTCATCGGGGCGTCGGTGATGGAGGCCTCCACCGGCGGCTCGCGCGTGGCGAAGACGGTGGAGCGGGCCTCGTCCGTGGGTGAGAAGGAGTCCGTCGACGGCGACTCGGACGAGCTGCCCGAGATCGTGGTGATGGCCTCCGGCTGTCTCGGCCTGATCTCCTTCCCGCGCATGCCCGGGAGGGTGACGCTGGAGCAGATCGAGTCGGACTACCCGCGGCTGATCTCGACGCTGCGGGAGCACCCGGGCATCGGTTTCCTGCTGGTGCGCTCCGAGGGAACGGGCGCGCTCGCGATCGGGCCCGCGGGCATCCACTACCTGGACGAGGAGCGCGTGGAGGGCGAGGATCCGCTCGAGCCGTTCGGCCCGAACGCGGCGCGCCACGTGCGTCGCACCGACGGCTTCCCGCACTGCCCGGACATCGTCGTCAACAGCACCTACTGGCTGGAGATGGACGAGGTGGCGGCGTTCGAGGAGCTGGTGGGGTCGCACGGCGGCATGGGCGGCACGCAGTCGTTCCCGTTCCTGCTGCACCCGGTCGGGCTGGAGCTGCCGGAGGAGGAGATCGTGGGCGCCGAGGCAGTGCACCAGCACCTGCGGCGATGGCTCGTGGAGCTGGGGCACGAGGAGTACAGCCGGGAGTACGAGCCGGCGCCGATCTAGCCGCGGGCGGTGCCGGTTGTCGGCGCGCCTACTGCAGCAATAAGGGGTTGACCATCACGCTCTTCATCTTTGGCACCGCCACGGTGCCAAAAGCGAAGCGCGTCACGTTTTCCACCCATAGGGTGATAACGGTGATGCGCGTGAGGACCATTCCCTTATTGCTGCTGTAAACGCCCGCTAGCCGCGGGCGTTCACGGCAGCCACGGCAGCCACGTACGCGGCATGCGTGCCGAACGCCGTGGCCACCACGTCCGGCGGCCAGCGCCAGGGCGGCGGAGTCCGGCCGAGCAGCGGGAACAGCGTTAGCGTCGCGCTCATCAGCGTCCCGCCGAACAGCACGGCCGCCCGCGGCTCGCCCAGTCGCCGGAGGAGCAGGCCGTGCCACAGGCCGAACGCGGAGCCGTAGCCCCAGCGCAGCGCGAGGCCGAGCTCGTTGTCCTCGCGGGCGGTGACGTGCGGCAGGTGCATGATGCTCGCCACGATCTGGCCGGGCACGAGCGAGTCATCGTAGTCGAGCGGCCCGGAATGCCTCGGCCGCAGCTTTCGCTCGCCAGCGTAGGCGAGGGTCAGCGCTGCCGTGCCGGCGCTGCCGGCGAGCACCGCGCGTGCGGGCCAGGGGAGCTTCAGCCGCGGCATGGCTCCAGCCTCACGATCTCATCGACCATGGCAAGGCCCTCCGGTCGGTGCGTGATCAGCAAGACCGAGCGCTCGCCCGCCGCCGCGAGCACGTCGAGGATCATGTCCTCCGCGGTGGCGGGGTCGAGGTGCGCGGTGGGCTCGTCGAGCACGAGCACCGGAGCGTCGGCGAGCAGCGCGCGCGCCAGCACAACACGTTGTCGCTGGCCGCCCGAGAGCTGGCGGCCGCCCTCGCCCACCGGGGTGTCCCAGCCGTCCGGCAGGGAGTCCACCCAGTCCCAGATGCGTGCGCGTCGCAGCGCGCTCTCGATCTCGGCGTCGGACGCGTCGGGACGCGCCAGGCGCACGTTCTCGCGAATGCTCGTCGAGAAGAGGTGTGCCTCCTGGCCGGCCACGGCCACTGCCCGACGCACGTCCTCTTGGCGGTACTCGCGCAGGTCGCGCCCCGCCAGGGTCACCTGCCCCGACTCAGGGTCGAGGAAGCGCAGCAGCAGGTTGGTCACCGTCGTCTTGCCCGAGCCGCTTGGCCCGACCAGCGCGACCTTGCCACCCGGCGGGACACGCAGCGTCACCCCGTCGAGCACCGGCGCGTGCCCGTCTCCGTAGCTCGCCCGCACATCCTCTAGCGCGAACTCCATCGGCCCGGCCGGCGGCGCGGCGGGATGCGCAGGATCCTTCACCCGCGGGTCCTGGTCGATCAGCTCGAGCAGGCGGCGGCCGCCGGCCAGTGTGGCGATCGACTCGCGCGCGGCCGCCGACAGCGGCTGGATCGCCTCGAAGGAGGCCAGCGCAAGCAGCGCGAGCATCGCGATCAGCACCCGGTTGAGGTCTCCGTGCGACGAGGCATTCGCCGAAACGGCGAGCACGCCGCAGACGGTCAAACCCGTGAGCAGCACGCAGAGCCCGTCGCCGAGTCCGCCGGCCAGCGCGTCGCGGCGGGCGAGACGGACGAGCGCGTGGTCCGCCGCACGCACCCGGGCGAGCCGCCCTTCCGCCGCACCGTTGACCACTAGCTCGGGCGCGGCATCGAGCAGCTCCACCAGCTCGGCGGATAGGTCGCCCCGGGCGGCGGCCTCACGCCTGGCGGCGCGGCGCCCGAGTCCACCCGCCAGCGCGGGCACGGCAATGCCGCCGACCACCAGCCCGACGGCCAGCACGGCTCCCGCAGCCGGCAGGAAAGCCGCCGACGCGCCCACACACAATGCCCCCGCCAGCAGCGCCACGAGCGGCGGGCCGATCACGCGCAGGTGCAGGTTCTGGAGCGAGTCGACATCCGCCACCATGCGTGACAGGAGATCGCCGTCGCGGTAGCCGGCGAGCTGCGCGGGCGCGAGCGGCTCGATCCGCCGCCATACGGTCACACGCGCGCGCCCGAGCACGCGCAAGGCAACGTCGTGAGAGGCGAGGCGTTCGAGATAGCGGACGAGCGGCCGCCCGATGCCGAAGAAGCGCACACCCACAATCGCGACGGTGAGCGAGAGGATCGCCGGACGCTCGGCCGCCCGCGAGATGAGGTAGCCCGCGAGCGCCATGAGCCCGGCGCCGAACACCACGGTCAGCGCACCGAGCGTCACGGCCAGGGCCATCCGGCCGCGCGGCGCCGGCGCGAGCGACAGCAAGCGTCGCAAGACAGCCATCAGGCGGCCTCGCCCACATGCAGTCCCGCCACGACGCCGTGCTCGAGCACGACCACGCTGTCGGCCTGGCGCGCAAGCTCGGGGCGATGTGCGATCACGAGCAGCGTACGGCCGGCCCGCAGGCGCTCGATTGCCGCGCTCACCTGCTCGACGCTCTCCGGATCGAGGTCGGCTGTGGGCTCGTCGAGGATCACGAGCGAGGCGTCCCGCAGGAAGGCGCGCGCGAGTGCGATCCGGCGGCGCTCGCCGGGGCTGACCGGCCGGCCGCCGTCACCCACCAGCGTGTCGTACCCGGCGGGCATTGCGGAGATGAACTCGTCCGCACCGGCAAGAGCAGCGGCCCACGCGACGTGTTCGAGCGAGGCATCCTGGGTGCCGAGCCGGATGTTGTCGGCAATGCTGCCGCGGACGAGCGACGGATGCTGGGGAACCCAGGCGAGTTGCTCTCGCCACGCATCCAGGTCGCACATCCTCAGATCCACGCCGCCGACCCTGACCCGTCCCTCGCTCGGCGCGATCAGGCGCAGGAGAAGAGCGGCCACCGTGCTCTTGCCGCTGCCGCTCTCGCCCACCAGCGCCACCATCTCTCCCGGCGGCAGCTCGAGGTCTAGCTGGTGCAGCACCGGGAGCCCGGGGCGCGCCGGGTAGGAGAACGAGACCTGCTCGAGGCGCACGGGCCACAGGGCCGGGTTCGGGGGCGGAACCGGGCCGAAGCCGGCGGTGGTCTCCGGCTCGTCGAGCAGCGCGAACATCCGCTCGGCCACCGCGAGCCCGTCGGCGCTCGCGTGGTATTCGGCGCCAAGGCGGCGGAAGGGCAGGTAGAGCTCGGGCGCGAGCACGAGCACGGTCAGCCCCGCCTGGAGCCCGAGCCCGCCGTCCACGAGCCGCACGCCGACCGTCACGGCCACGAGCGCGACCCCCAGCGTGGCGGCCAGCTCGAGCACCGAGCCGGACAGGAAGCTCACCCGCAGCGTCCCCATCGTGGCCTTGCGGTGGCGCTCGCTCACGTCGGCGATCGAGGCCGCCTGCGCGGCGCCGCGATTGAACGCGCGCAGCGTCGGCAGCCCTCGCACGACGTCGAGAAAGTGGTTGGAGAGCGCGCGCAGTGCGAACCAGCGCTCGCGCGTGCGCTGCTCGGTGTAACGGCCGATCAGCCACATGAAGAGCGGGACGAGCGGCAGCGTGAGCAGCATGATCAGCGCCGACTCGAGGTCGACGGCAGATACGAAGCCCACCACTGCCACGGGCACGACGCACGCGAGCACGACCTGGGGCAGGTAGCGCGCGAAGTAGGCGTCAAGCGCATCCACGCCCTGCACGGCCGCCGCGGCGATCTCGCCGCTCTCGGCGCCGTGGAGCGCCGCGGGCTGCCCACGCAGGCGCCGCTCGACGAGCTCGAGCCGGAGCTCGGACAGGACGTTCGAGGACGCTCGCCGCCCGGCCACCTCCATCCACCAGGCGAGCAGCCCGCGCGCGGCGAACGCCGCGGCAAGCAGCGCGATCTCCAGCCTCAGGTCGGCGAGCCTCGCTCCGTCGAACGCGCGCGCCACGATGTGCGCAAGCAGGACCGCCTGCGCGAGCACCGGCACCACGGTGGCGAGCCCGAGCGCCGTGTCGAGCGCGAGCAGCGGCCGCGCGGATCGCGTGCGGCTCAGCAGGCGAGGGTCGAGCGCGCGCACGCGATCCTCAAGCCGTGGGCGAGGCCGGCTCGCCGCCGAGCCGCCGCCGGAACACCCGGTAGGTCCAGCCCTGATAGAGGAGCACGAGCGGCGTGAAGATCCCCGCCACCACCGTCATCACCACGAGCGCGTAGTGCTCGGACGCGGCGCCCGCGATCGTGAGGCTGTTGGCGAACGTCGGGTGCGACACGAGCACCCTCGGGTAGAGCCCGGTGAAGATCGTCGCCACCACCGCGAGCACGGCCAGCGCGCCGAACACGAATGCGTACCCGCTGCGTCTGCGCGCCAGCAGCAGCGCCGCCACGAGCAGGGCGAGGATCCCGATCGCCGCGGGAATCGCCACCGGCACGATCCCGCGCTGGTTGCGGTCGTGCGCCACCGCCACCGTCCAGACGAGGAAGCCCGCGCCCAGCACGATGGCGGGAACCGACAGGCGCCTCGCAGCGCTCATCGCCCGTTCGCACAGCTCGCCGCTTGTGCGGATGCCGAGGTAGTTCGCGCCGTGCAGCGCGAACAGCGACACCACAGCAACCCCGCCCAGCACCGTGTAGCCGCTGAACAGGTCGAGGAAGTCGCCGGCGTAGTCGCCCTTCGAGTCGATCGGCACGCCGTGCACGAGGTTCGCCAGCGCCACCCCCCAGACGAACGGCGCGCCGAAGCTGCCGACCGTGTTCGCCCAGCGCCAGGTGGCGCGCCAGCGCGGGTCGTCGCTCTTCTCGCGCCACTCGAACGACACGACGCGGACGATCAGGAACACCAGCACCAACAGGAGCGCCAGGTAGAAGCCCGAGAACATCGTCGCGTACCAGGCGGGGAAGGCCGCGAAGGTTGCGCCTCCCGCCACCACGAGCCAGACCTCGTTGCCGTCCCACACGGGGCCGATCGATTCGAACATCGTCTTGCGCTCGCGCGCGTTCCGCGGCAGGAACGGCAGCAGCATGCCGACGCCGAAGTCGAAGCCCTCGAGCACGAAGTAGCCGCCCCACAAGACGGCGATCAGCCAGAACCAGAAGATCTCGAGCCCGCCCATCTCAGTACCCGAGCGCCGGCACGCCCGGCGCCTCCTCCCGCAGCGACGGCGGATCGAGCCGCGCGTAGCGCCGCATCAGGATGAAGTCGAGCACCGCGAGCGCCAGGTAGAGCAGGGCGAACACCCCGACGCTCACGGCGATCGTCGCGGTCGAGACGCTGGGGGAGTTCGCCTGCGAGGTCTTGAGCAGCCCCTGCACGATCCACGGCTGCCGCCCCACCTCGGTGAGCACCCAGCCCGCCAGCGCCGCGATGAACGGGAACCCCGTCGACACCACGGCGGTCCAGAGGAACCAGCGCTTGTTCTCCAGCGCTCCCCGGCGGTAGAACCAGGCGCCCAGCACCGCCACGAGCGCCACGAGCGTCCCCAGGTACGCCATCACCCGCATCGACCAGTAGATCGCGCGCACCGGCGGCATGTAGTTGCCCGGCCCGTATTGCTTGACCTCTTGCTGCTGCAGCTGGTTGAGCCCCTCGACCTTGCCGTTGAACGACCCGGTCGACAGAAACGACAACAGCCCGGGGATCGCGATCTGGAAACTCGGGTCCGGGTGCTGCGGCGAGAAGCCGCCCACCTGGAAGAGCGAGAAGGCCGCGGGCTGCTCCGTGTTCCAGAGCGCCTCCGCCGCCGAGATCTTCATCGGTTGGAGCTCCGTTGTGATGATGCCGAAGCGGCTGCCGAAGCCGAGGTTGATGATCGAGAACGGCACGAGCACGATCAGCGACAGCGCCGCCGCGCGCCGGAAGATCGCGATGTTGCGCCCGCGCACGAAGTGCCAGCAGGCGACGCCGAAGACCACCAGCGAGCCCATCGTCAGCGACGCCATCAGCGTGTGGCCGAGCGCGTTCAGCGCGAACTTGCTGCCGAGCAGCGCGCCGATGTCGGTGAGGTGCGCCTCGCCGCCGCTCAGCTTGTAGCCCACCGGGTGCTGCATCCACGAGTTGGCGACGAGGATGAAGTAGGCCGACAGCCAGGTGCCGAGCACCGCCAGCCAGAGCGTCGCCAGATGGACGCGCGGCGAGAGCCGGTTCCAGCCGAACACCCAGAGCCCGAGGAAGGTCGACTCGAGGAAGAACGCCGCGAGTCCCTCGATCGCGAGCGGCGCCCCGAACACGCCCCCTACGAAGTTCGAGTAGACGGACCAGTTCATCCCGAACTGGAACTCCTGCACGAGGCCGGTGGCGACGCCGACCGCGAAGTTGATCAGGAACAGGGTCCCGAAGAAGCGTGTGAGCCGCAGCCAAGTCTCGTCGTGGGTGCGGTGCCACTTGGTCTGCATGATCGCCACGAGCGGGCCGAGCCCGAGCGTGAGCGGGACGAACAGGAAGTGATAGATCGACGTCGCCGCGAACTGGATCCGCGCGAGGTCCACCGTCGTGGAGGCGAGATCGAGCATGCGTCGTAGTGATGAAGGACGCGCCGCGCTCCGTCGTCGTCCCAATCGGATGATCTCGCCGCCCACTGCGGGCGAGCGCGGCCCCTCGTCGTGCAGGCAAACTCCGTCGAGCGGCCACCGCGTGCCGATCGCCGCCGGCGATCGAATCATCATCTGGATCGGATGATGTGACCGGTTTGGGCCGCTCCTAGCATCGCCGGCCATGCGTAGACCGCAGTTCTCGCTGAACCGGTCCGGAAGCCGTGGACCGACGATGCAGATTCACAGTCGCGGCCTTGCGGTTCTCGAGGACCCGCAGACGAACCGTGGCAGCGCGTTCACGCTGGCCGAGCGCGAGCATCTGGAGCTGGGCGGCCTGCTCCCGCCGATGGTCGAGCAGATCGGCGATCAGGTCGCCCGCTGCTATGA